>NZ_JAGJEJ010000006.1:0-232881 GCF_018101025.1 Pseudoalteromonas sp. MMG006 | reverse complement strand
GCATTCAAATCTACAGCCTAATTATATCGCTAAAGGATTATTGTGAAATACTCTAGGATTTTAGTCTTCTCAGTAGGCTTGTATTTATTACTAATTGCTTTATCAAGGCTGTTGGTTTTGATGAGATGATTCACAGTACATCATACATTTATACTCATTACGTCCTCGGGTTTGGTGCCTCTTTAATCGTTTATATATATCTAGGGTATAGGCAAACAGTGAGTCCGTATAAACAAGCCTTTTTAGTTGCGGCTGTTTATTGGTTTATTAACTTAAGTGCCGGTGCCTTACTATATACTGTTAGAAATAACAATGAAGCCTTTAATATATTTGATTCCAGCTTTGCTGCATGTAATCGCTGTTTTATTAGGGACGCTACTTGGTATTCAATTACGTAGTAAGAAAATAAAGCGAAATAAAAAATTGTTAAGTAGAACCTAAGCTGCTGGTTTTGCTTTCTTACTCTATCCCTAACCAACAATCTTGCAGCCTATTTATTTGGCATAAGTAAAAAAGGAATTTGAATTTGCTATTCGATTGGTTTAGCGCTGAAAAGCCCAATATTTATTTGGGAGCGTTAGCTGTAGTTAATAACAGTTACTTTTCTAAGGTAGAGTCGTTTTTTTATATAACGGGCGATTCACTTGAAGATCATATGCACCAGAAGCTTGAAGAGATTTTTTGCCTTCATAGTATTTCGTCTATTAAAGAGCCCAAAAAATCAGATATTGGTTTAGATGTGGTTATAGTTACTTTGCATGGTGGCGATGCATTCACTGTGGATTTTGATACTGCTATTATTCCGCTTTTTTGGCGACCAAAAGTTAAATTAGTGTCGCGCTTGTATGACATTGAGCACAATAAGACGATTAAAACGTTTAGTGTTTCCAAGTCTATTACATGGCGCGAATTTATAGCTAAAAAATTTAGCTTAAGGGGATTTTTTCATTGGGGCCCTTTGTATCATACAAAAGACATGGAGATACTGTTGTATAAAGCATGCTACGAGTTATTAAATAAAATGCGAAAAGCTATTTAACCTGTAGAAACAATAAGCATACTTAAATAGCTGAATACAGGGAATAATTTACGATGCATTGAGGGGCACCTAATCCAAATTTCAATTGTTTAAGTAGGAGCTGAGCTTTGGCTAAGCAAAAGCCGTGTTATTCACTTTTATTAAACGCAAATACTCAAACACAATTCTTCCAAACATAACTAAGCAGCATAGCGTTATTTTAGTAAACGCGTGTTCATATTGCGGTGTGTAATATCTTTACAAGCATTTTAAGTTAAGCGTTTGAACCGGGCGCTTATTTTTAGACTCATTTTATTAGAGATACTTTTTATGAAGTTAAAGTTATTTATTGCCGCTATTATTTCCTCCTCAATGTCGTTACACGCAGCGCATGCCCAAGGTAATGCAAAGTTTACCTTCGAAGATTTAAAGGCAATGGCAAAAGCTTCTGCCGAAAAGCCTTATACGCCCACAGTGGTTCCTGCTCCTGAGTTAATAGATAAAATTACTTATGACCAACACTGGAAAATACGCTTTAAAGAAGATGAAACCCTATACCCAAATGGCAAAAATGCCCCAGTACAATTATTTTATCCGGGACGATACTTTCCAGAACCAGTAAAAATCTACATCAGAGACGATAAAAAGCACGCACAAGATGTACCATTTAGTAATGAACTGTTTGATATGCCGGCTGACAGCCCAGCACACGACTTGCCTAAAGGGTTTGGATTTGCAGGCTTTAGAATAATGCGACCGGATATGAAGCCTGATTGGATATCTTTTCTTGGCGCATCTTATTTTCGTACCGATGGACCACAAGGGCAATATGGATTGTCGGCTCGAGGTATTGCGATTAATACAGGTATGAGTGAACCAGAAGAGTTCCCGCGTTTTTCTGCATTTTGGATTGGTCCTGCAGAAAAAAAAGGTGAAAGCTTATCTGTTTGGGCACTGCTTGATGGCCCGTCTATTACAGGTGCCTATCGGTTTGGTTTAGCTAAAGATAACAAAGAAGCCAAAGGGCATATTACTTCTGTAACGGCTAATTTGTATATGCGCGCCGATGTTGAACGCTTAGGTGTCGCGCCTTTAACCAGCATGTATTGGTACTCACAAAAGGATAAAACAGTTGCGAAAGATTGGCGTCCTGAAATTCACGACAGTGACGGACTCGCAATTCACACCGGGTCGGGACAATACATTTGGCGACCACTCAATAACCCTCAATCTGTATCTACCAATAGCTTTTTTGATGAAAACCCACAAGGGTTTGGCTTAATTCAAAGAGATCGTGATTTTGATAACTACCAAGACGATGGCGTTTTTTATAATAAACGCTCATCTGCATGGATAAAACCTGAAGGAAATTGGGGCAAAGGGGCTATTCAGTTAATCGAAATTCCAACAAAAGATGAAACGTTTGACAATATTGTTGCCTATTGGGTGCCCGAAAAACCAGCACGTAAAGGCGATGAATTTACCTTTTCTTATGATATTGAATGGCGCCCACTTGACCCAAAATCAGAAAAGTTAGCAAGTGTTGCAGATACTCGCCAAGGTTTAGGCGGTATCCCTGGGCAGCCAATTCCTGAAGGCGTAAATAAAATGGTGATTGATTTTGAAGGACCTGCATTAGAGGGATTGGATCATAAAAGTGGTATTAAGCCTATTGTTGAAGCCAGCAACGGTGAAATACTAGAGCCAATTGGCGCTTATCCAATAGTCGGGACTAATAAATGGCGATTAGCGTTTGACTACAAGCAATCTAATAATAACCCGGTGCACATTCGCGCGTATTTAGTCGATAAAAACGAAGATGCGATTACAGAAACCTGGGTAAGTGATGCAAAGGTAACGATTGAATAAATATAAAAAACAAAGCGGGTGGCCTTATAATTAGTTTTATGTAGCCACCCGAGTAACGGCAAAATAAATGTTTTAATGAAGGTTAGCTAAAATAATTTTCTTGTTTTAATTTGATGATTAGTTACAAATTTAACATGCTTGGCTACTTACTTGGTGAATTTTGCTATTTTAAGTTACTAGTACTTGTTTTTAAGTTTAGGTGTGTAAATAATAATCTTTCGATCAGATAAAATAATAAAAGTAATTAAATTAAGGATGAATACGAAATCTAAGTTACTTACTATTTTTTATAGCTGTTTGCATTGGTTCATTTGGTATTTTTTCTTACTTTGGCGTTTCTAAATATTTAGGCAATGGACTAGTTTTGTCTGCATCAAATGCAGGGTTACCTGTAATGATAATGTCAATTTGGTGTGTAGTTTCTTCTGTATGAGTTTTAGCTTTGAGTGGTTTGTGTGCTGCTGTGGTGTCATGCAAACACGAATATACAAAGTCAGCTCAACTGTAAACCGGAGTATTAAAATGTAAGGCTTGGTTAACTACCGCGAGCAAGCCTAAATTTTTGTTATTCTTCCCTGCCTTAATAGCCTGATATTCGTTTTAATAAAAGTAGATCTGCTTTAGCCTTTATTATGACCGTTTTGTAGCTAGTTTACCTTGATAAACCCTAATTTATAGTTAAAATGGTCGGCTTGTATAACGAATGGCCTACTTTATTATTGATACAGTCATAGGAGTAGGATTAATAGATGTAGATATAAAGCGTGCAATTTTAAGCGTATTATTTACTTCGTATTAGTAAATTTACGCTAGGATAAAATTGGTTTGATTTCATTAAACGATGGCTTGATTGTAGGTAAAGGCGCACATAGAACGTGTTACAGGCATCCTGAGGCGTATAATTTATGTATTAAAGTAAGCCATGAAGGGTTTTCGCAAGAGCAAGATCAGGAGCTGGCTTATTATAAGCGACTTAGTAACCGAAACATTCAGTGGCAGTTGTTAGCACGATACCATGGTACGGTACAAACCAATATTGGTACAGGGTACGTATTTGATTTAGTGATAGATGCAAATAATCAGCCAGCTAAAACTCTTGAGTATTATTTAAATCAGCCAAATAGCGAAGCTTTAGCTGAGCCGCTATTAAAGTTAAAAGATTATTTAATACATAACTTAGTGATCACCAAAGAAATAAAACCACGCAATATAGCGTGTGTTAATAATAACGGCACCATAGAGCATTGTGTAGTGGTGGATGATATTGGTAATACTGAGTTTTTTCCTATTAGCAATTATGTGAGCTCATCAGCTAAGCGCAAAATAAATAGAAAATGGCAGCGCTTTGAAGCGAGTTTAAATGAGTTTGGCATAAGCCTTAATTAGGCTTTAACTACCGTCTTTAAGCAATAATCACAGCCCACTTTAACACGCAGAGCAAGGCTAACAACTCATAGCCTTGCCATTTACAGCACAACGTTAATTACTTTTCTAACTCTTTTACATACAGCACAAGTGCGCTGTACATTACGCTGAGCGCTTTAGTGACATCCTCATCAATCACCGCTTCTGCTGGATGGTGACTTATACCGCCAGGGCTGCGTATAAACAACATACCAACGGGGCAAATAGGAGCTATGGCCATAGCATCGTGCCCGGCGCCTGAGGCAAGCGAAGGTGAGGCTTGGTTGTTAAGTTTGCATGCGCTGGTAAATAAATGCTGAATTTGAGTATCGCACGCTACGGCATCGGCGGCGTGTGTCCATTGCCAATCAAGCGTTAAATTACGCGATGTTGCAATTTGATCTGCACGGGTATGTATTGCATTAAGTAATATGGCTAGGTCGTCATCGTTTTGAGCGCGTGCATCAAGGCTAATGGTGGTTTTACCTGCAATAACGTTTGTTGCACCTGGGCGTGCTTGAATTTGCCCAACGGTGGCTACTTCGCCATTACTCGCACTTTTTGCTAGTTGCTCTATCGCAAGAGTCAGTTCGGCGCAGCCTGCTAACGAATCCTGACGTAAATTCATAGGGGTTGTGCCTGCGTGGCCGCTTTGACCTGTTAGGGTGATCATCGCGCGTTTAGCACCTGCTATAGCTGTTACTACTCCTAATGCTTGATTTACCGACTCAAGCACAGGGCCTTGCTCTATGTGGGTTTCCCAGTAACCAAGTAACTCGTTTTTGTTAAGTGCGGCCTTTGCGTAGTTTGCAGGGTTTAAACCAAAGTCCAGCATGGCTTGGCGCATGGTTATGCCATTTGTATCTTCTATATTTAACCACTGTGGGTCAAATTCGTTTGCCAGTGCTTTTGAGCCAATTAATGTGGTGGCAAAGCGAGTGCCTTCTTCATCACAAAAACCCACTACATCTAAGTGAAACGGTAAATCAAGCTTTTGCGTGTGCGCAAGAGCGGCTATTTCAATACCGAGTAATACACCTAAAATGCCATCAAATGCGCCGGCATTGGGTACGGTGTCTAGGTGTGAGCCTATAATTAAGCGTTTAGCGTTTGGGTTTGATGATTTTAGCCTGCCCCATACGTTACCAACTTCGTCTTGCCACGATTGCATGCCGGCCTCAGCCATCCACGCGGCGGTAACACTATTACACTCTTTGTGCTCTTTTGATAAATACACGCGGTGAATACCGCCTTGCATTTGCGATAGGCTACTGAGTGTTTTACAGCGTACTAAGGCGCGCGCGGCAAATGTGTTAGCTAGCTCATTATTTAATAATGGCGCCGGATGGTGGCTTACAATCGTCATGCTAAATCCTTTTTTATTTATAATGGGCAAGGGCGGCCATAGCGGCTTCGCCTTTAGGGCCTTTGTAACCGTTGGCATGCAAGCAGGCATCTAAACTTGCCAAAGTTTGCAGTACGGCATCTTTACGGGCGTTGTAACCCATGGTGCCAATACGCCAAATTTTGCCATGCAGTGGCCCAAACGAAGTGCCAATTTCAATACCAAAGTCGGTTAGCATTTGAGCGCGTACGTGATCGGCATTAATACCCTCGGGAATATACACACCCAGCACGTTGTTCATTTTATTGTTTAAATCGCCAAATACGTTTAAGCCCAGCGCTTGAATACCCGTTAGCATGGCATCGCCATGTAATTTATGACGGGCTACGCAGTTATCTACGCCTTCTTCAATAACAATGCGGGCACATTCTGAGGCGCAGTAAAGCATGCTGGTGGCTTCGGTGTGGTGGTTAAGGCGCTCTTCCCCCCAGTAATTCATGATCATGCCTAAATCAAAGTAGTTAGAGCGTACAAATGGCTCACTACCATCTGTATGCTCAGCGGTACGAATACCCGCTTCTACTTTTTTACGTTTTTGGATCCAATCGGCGCATTTGTCGCTCAGTGTTAATGGCGCAGAGCCAGACGGACCGCCTAAACACTTTTGCAAACCCACCGAAAGCGCATCGAGTTTCCACTCATCGGCGGGTAAATCGTTGCCTACAATTGAGGCGGTGGCATCGCAGTAAAATAATACATCGTGCTTTTGGCAAATATCACCAATGTGTTCAAGCGGTTGGTTCATGGTTGTTGAAGTATCGCCTTGTACCATGGCAAGTACATGGGGTTTTACATCAACAATGGCTTTTTCTATTTGTTCGGGAGTAAATACTTCGCCCCACGGCACTTCTATGGTGTGCACTTTTGCGCCTACACGCTCGGCTATTTCAGCGAGTAAGTGGCCAAAGCGCCCCATAATTGGCACAAGCACTTTATCGCCTGGGCGTAAAATAGAACATAAAACTGCTTCTATGCCAGCGCGTGATGTACCATCAACTAACATGGTCCATTCGTTTTTAGTTTTAAAAATTTCGCGATAGCGTGCCATGGTCTCATTCATAAAGCCGGTCATTACTGGGTCGTATTGGCCAATTAGCTGCGCCGACATTGCACGTAACACTCGAGGATCAGCATTAATAGGGCCGGGGCCCATAAGTAAGCGCTGTGGTGGATTTAATGTTTGTATTTGTGTTTCGTTGAACATTTTATGCTCCAAGTGTTTGAATTAACATGCGTATGCCCGTGATCATTAAGACAACAGCAAAAGCGCGTTTTAATTGTTTTTGATCCAGCTTGCTACCAATTTTTACGCCAATAGGCGCAAATAAAATAGTCAGCGGAATAATAAGAAAAAAGGCAGGGAGGTTAACTAACCCCCACGTACCTAGGGGAGCATCGGTTGGCGTTGTGCCAATACTTAATAAGGTAATTACGCCCGGTAGCGCAATGAGTAAACCAAATACCGCTGCTGTGCCAACGGCAACATGGGCGCGTACGTTAAATGCGTTGAGCATAGGTACACCAATTGTACCGCCACCTATGCCTATCATTACCGATAAGCCACCGACAATACTTGCCATTATGCCTTGGCCAAATTTACCCGGTAACTTACTTACAAGGGCAGGGGCGCCGGCTCTAAATAGCATGTTAAGGCTAACTAAAATAGCAATACACGCAAACATAAGTACCAGTGCGTTACCGCGTATTGAGTGCGCTAAGTAGCTGCCTACAACAGCCATTACTAAAATAAACGGCGCCCAGTATTTAATTAAAGCAAGATCAATATTGCCCTTTGCATGGTGTGAGCGAATAGACGAAATAGACGTAGGCACTATGGTGGCAAGCGATGTTGCGGTGGCTATCATCATGGCCGACTCAGGGCTTACGCCAAAGCCTTGCAGTAAAAAGTACAGCACAGGCACAATTACTATGCCGCCGCCTACACCAAATAGGCCTGCTAAAATACCAGCAAAAATACCGGTTGCTATTAAGGCCGCAATAATGGGCCATTGGTTTATTATTTCTGTCATTGTGTTCCTGCTGTAGTTACTATTGCACGCCCATCTGAGCGAGGATCTGTAGCGGCTTCAAGACCAGTAGGTGCATCTAATATAGCCCCTGCGTGACCCATCATTTCATTGTTATTATCAACGCTTACCCAATCGTGGTCACGTTGATTTAATTCATGTTCAAGTTGAATTACTAAGCTTTGCTCTACCTTTATATTTGTGCTGGTATCACCCCAAGTGCGCCCTAATAGCCAACGCGGGTCGCTAATGGCTTGCTCAATCGTTTTTTTTCGCCACGCGTAACCGCTAAATACTACGGCTTGAGTTTGTGGTTGGCCCTCGCCACCCATGGTGCCGTAGGCAAGGCGCCTGCCATCGGCAAATTTAGCCATGGCTGGGTTTAGCGTATGCGCTGGTTTTTTATGTGCTTTAAGAGCGTTTGTATCTTCTGCGTTTAAACTAAAACTTAAGCCGCGGTTATTCCAAACAAAGCCACCCTCACTCATTAATACACCGCTGCCAAATTCCCAATAAACACTTTGAATAAAGCTAACTAGTTGACCATTTTTATCCCGTGCAGCCATCCAAACAGTGTCGCCTGGCTCTGCACTAAATGGCCATTGCTTGGCTTGGTTCATATCAATATTGTTGGCAAGTTCGTTTAAGCGCTCATCAGTTAGTGCATTTTTATAATCACTCCCAAGCACACTAGGATCGGCCCATAATTTTGGGCGGTGAGTAAAGCTTTGTTTTGTGGCCTCTACAATTAGGTGCATCCAATCGGCATCGGTTTTGGCTAAATGCTTTAACTTATCAACGGCACCAATTATTTGTAGTGAATGCACGCCTTGAGTGGGCGCGGGTAAGTTATAACAATTTATGCCCGATAAATTAGCATTCAGTGGGGCCACTACATCGGCTTGCGTGTTTGCAATGTCGGCAGGTGAAATAACACTGCCTGCGTTTGCTAAATCGCGGGCAAACGAGTCGGCAAGTGTGCCTTCGTAAAAAGCGTTTAAACCATGTTTTGCTAAATGTTCAAAGGTATTGGCAAGTTGTGGATTTTTAAAGTGTTGCCCTGCTTGTAAAGGCTGACCATTGGGTACGTATAGTGCTTTAAACGCATCGTTGGTATTAGCAACTCTTGCCAATTTTTCGCAGCCCGCTTGCAGGCTTTTTGTCACGGTAAAGCCCTCACGAGCGAGTTTAATAGCAGGCGCTAAAATAGTACTTAGTGGCAGGGCTGCGTGCTCATCTACCTCAAGGGCTTTTTGCCAGCCACGAAGGGTGGCCGCTTGAGTAAGCGCGCTTAAACCGCCGCGCTCTGGTATGTGTTGCTCATTACTGTAGGCGCTTATGTCACTAGGCGCGCGCCCGCATGCATCTATGGCTGTGGGTGTGCTTTGATTTGGGTTATCAATAAGCCAAAAGCTGTCGCCACCAATCGAGTTCATATGTGGGTAAACCACGCTAATAGCAGCGGCGGCCGCTACCATTGCCTCGGTGGCTGTACCACCTTGTTTTAATATTAAGGTGCCTGCTTCGGTCGCTGAAAAGTGCGGGGCAGTAAATGCAATATTGTGTGTGCTCATGCAAGTGTGTCCTGTTTAAAGTGTGCAGCTAATTGTTGTACGCAGGCAAGCAGGCTTTTATCGTTGCCGTGGCTCATCATCAATGAAAACCCATATGGATGACCATTTTCTAAATTAGCCAATGGTAAGTGAACTTGCGCCGAGCGGCTTAAGCCGGCAATGGCAGATAAAGTGATGATTTGCATACGTAAGGCGCTTGTGTCGGCGCCCAACTTAGGTGCGGTTGTGGGTGTGGTTGGCAAAAATAAACAACTATTTGTGTTTAGGTTTTTAGCAATTATTGTTTGCCACTGAGTGTGTACTTTTAATGCTTCTTGTTCTTCTTGACTTGTTAAGGCCAGCGCCATGTTAAAACGGGCCTCAATTGCTGGAGCGAATTGGGGAAGATGCCCCGGCAATTGTAGCCAATCTTTATGTGTTTTTGCGATTGCTCGCCCTTGCAGTATTCTAAAACTATCAGCGAGTTCGCTTAATAAGTTGCTGTTAGGCAATTTAAATTCTTTGTGGTGTTTAAAATAAGGCTTGGTTTGTTCTAGTAGCTGCTTAATAGGTGTTTGTAAGGCAGGGCTTACTAGCTCAAATAATGGTTCATAAATAACTAAGGTATCCACAGTATTAATAGCTTGATTTGGTAACAGTGCATTGCCTACATCGCTTAGTAGTTTTGCACTTTGGGTAAGCCAGCCTATGGTGTCAAAAGGGGGAGCAAGCGGAATTAGACCCTCTTTTTCAATAACGTTGTGGCTGGGTCTTATACCAAATAAGCCACAATAACTTGCGGGAATTCTAATTGAGCCTCCGGTATCAGTGCCTAGGCCTATATCAGCTAAGTTAGCGGCAACGGCAGCTGCAGATCCCATGCTCGAGCCGCCAGTTGCATGGCCGCTAAGTTTTGGGTTTTGTGCCGCACCGTAGTGAATATTATTCCCCTCTAAGCTGTATGCAAGCTCGTCGGTATGGGTAAAGCCTGTAAAGCTACACCCCTCGTTCATTAACTTATTTACGGCACTCGCTGTTTGCTGTGCAGGCTTTGCTGCTTTGAACCAAGTAGGGTTACCTGCGCTGTTGCGCTCGCCTTTAACTGCAAATACATCTTTTACTGCAAGGCGCTTATTATTAAGCATACCTTGATTATGTGTTTGCCATGCTTTTGGACCATGGTCACAAAAAATACCGGCCGTGTTATTGTTTTTTTGGGTACTCATTATCACCACTCGTTATAACAAATTTGACCAATGGGTTAGGGTGATTAAAAGACGAACTTATTATTTTTATTTTACAGATCCTGATCCGCTTTTTAATCGGTTAACCTATTATATTGCCTAAATGCTAAGCAAAAGCAATGCCAAAAAAATAAAGCTGTCCGCTCGGTCAGGATTTATTGGTGTTTAGCTATGTTTTTGAAAAAGTAAGATTTGATTAGCTGAGGTTTTGGCGCTAAAACACACCAAGTTGGTGCGAGACTGCACCAACTTGGTAGTAAAAAATAGTATTATAAAGAGGGTTATAAAAGCGGGGCGCTGCTAATAATTAAGCCGTTAACATCGGCGTATAGCCAATCGTTAGGATTAATAGTGGTGCTAAGCATAGTCACTGCTTGGTTTTTATCGCCAAATCCTCGCTTTAAGGTGCTACGCGGAGTAGAGCCTAAAGCCATAACGGGTAAATCCATAGTGGCGAGTATTTCAATATCACGGCAGCAGCCATTAATAACTACGCCTTCCCAGCCATTTTTTAAGGCGCGCTCTGCCATTATATCGCCAATAAAAGCAAAGCGTTTGCTCGCAAAACCATTTATTACCAGCACCTTTCCTTTACCATCTTCATGCAATATATCGGCGGCAAAGGAGTTGTCTTCTGGGCAGGTAACAGTTACTGCTTGGCCACTAAACGTGGTTTTTTTGCCAAAGTGACATAGGCCGCTGTCGGCTACTTGGACGTTATCGCGGTGATCGTCAAATAAATCGGGGGTGGTAAAGTTATCCATGGATTAAGCCTCGCGTTGCTCAGGTATTTTTAAACCTATACCTTTTAAAATAATATGGGCAATTGATTGCGTTATTTGTGCCACATCGGTTTCGTCATATTCTAACTTATTCATTACTAACAATACCTCGGCTTGAAAGTCTGCGTAATATTGTGTGGTTGACCAAATAGTAAAGAGCAAATGGTATGGGTCTACATTATCCATTTTATCGGCATCGATCCACGCCTGAAAAACATCTACTTTTTGTTTTACCCATGGGCGAGTATTGGCTCTAAAATAGTTTTGTAGGTAAGGTGCACCACGTAGTATTTCGCTGGCAAATAAGCGCGATTGCAACGGCTGGTTTACAGCAAGTATTACTTTGCTTTTAACGTAATTATAAAGCACATGTGCGGGGTCATCGTCTGGGCTTACATTATCTAAGCCTAAGTTCCAGTGAGCAATAATACGGTCTATCACGTTTTCGTAAAGGCCGTCTTTACTTTTGAAATAATACAAAATATTAGCTTTAGGCACACTTGCCTCTTTGGCTATCATGCTCATGCTTGTTCCGTCGTAACCAAGCTGAGAAAATAATTGCTCTGCTGCATCGAGTATTAACGTTTGGTTTTTCTCTCGAGTAAGTTCTTTTTTATTTGGTTTAGTTTGAGTGCTCATTAGCATTTATTTGTATTTAAGGCGTTGATTGATTTTATCTTTATTGACCGAAAGGTCAATTACTAAAATAGATGAATGCTAAATACAGGCAAGTGGTTTAAGCTATTCACATTGATTGTTTAATTAAACAATTACTGTTAGTTTAGTTTCAAATTTACAAGTAGTACTTTTGGATTGGCAAATGGATTTTATAAGCAAAAATAAATATACGCTATATGGAGTTGTCGCAATATTACTGTGGAGCTGTTTAGTGGCGTTACTACGGGATATTTCTGAGTTGTTTAGCCCTATTGGCGGTGCTGCGGCTATGTACTCTGTAAGTTCTATATTTTTAATTTTGGTTATGGGTGTGCCTAAATTTAGTGGTTTTTCAAAGCGCTACTTGGTAGTAGGTACTTTATTATTTGTTGCATACGAAATTTGTTTAGCGCTTTCTATTGGTATGGCAAATAGCCGTCATCAGGCAATGGAAATGGCGGTTATTAATTATTTATGGCCCACACTGACTATATTGCTCTCTATCATTATTGGCCGTAAAAAAGTAAGTTATTGGGTTTACCCGAGTATGATCATTGCTTTTTTAGGCGTTGTTTGGTGCATTACGGGCGATCAAGAAATGTCGATGGATACGCTTGTTACTAACTTTGCAGATAACCCCGCTACTTATTTAATGGCATTAGCTGCTGCGTTTATATGGGCTATTTATTGCGTAGTAACGCAAAAGCTAAGTAACGGTAAAAATGCCATTACGTTATTTTTTAGCGTTACGGCAATGAGCTTGTGGGCCCAATATGGTTTTAGTAATGAAGCACCATTAAAATTTTCACTGGGCTCAAGCTTAACACTATTATTAGCGGGTGTAGTCGTGGGGAGCGGTTATGCACTGTGGAACCAAGCGATTATTGGCGGTAATTTAATGTTGTTGGGGACGCTATCGTATTTTACTCCAGTGTTTTCTACTATTATTTCTGCGCTATATCTATCTATTACGTTGAGTGCTTCGTTTTGGCAAGGGGTTGTGCTGGTAACGGTTGGCTCGCTCATTTGCTACTTTGTAACTCGAGAAAAGCCTATTAAAAAGCAAACTGAAGCGTTAAATTAAATTTTTAGAGTAAGTGGCTATGTAAATAATGCGTTTGATGAAGAGGCTTATACGTCGGTAGAACCTGCAAGTGGCTCTTACCCAACCGGCTATGTTGCTGTTGTTAACCCTCAAACGTTAGGTGCGTCTGTAACTTATCGCTTTTAATGTTTAAAAGAGAATGAGACTGTTATTAAAAAACGAGTCTCATTTTGTATATTACCGCGTGATTATTAATGTACTTTCTCCTTAATTGCGTGGTTAAGCAAGTAAATAATAAATAGTTAATTTTGATTATTTACCTGTGCTAGTAAGTCGAGCACTTTTTGTTGACCAAAGGTTTGTGCAAATTGCTCGGCTGTTTGCCCTGCTTTATTTTGATGGTCGTTGTCGCAATCTAGGCTAACAAGTGTTTTAGCTATACTAAATTCGCCTCTAAATATTGCGGCCATCAAGGCTGTATTTCCTCGGTTATCTTCAAGGCAAGCATTGGCGCCTAATTGCAGTAAGGTATTTACCGTGCTTTTATTGCCGTGGTAAGTGGCAATCATGAGTGCAGTATAGCCTTTGTTATTGAAACTATTAATAGGAATGCCTGCATCAACAAATTGCGTTATAACGGCTGTGTCATTGGTGCGCGCGGCAGCAAAGTAATAAGCAAGTAAGCTTTCGTACTGTGTTTGGGTGGATGTTGGCTCATTTACAGTACTTTGCGGCTCATTGGCAAAGCTTGAAAAGCTCATCATTAAAGTAATTATTATAAGTAAATTACGCATACAGTTTACCTTTTTTAAAAAAAGAGGAAGGGGAGTCAGCCCTTCCTCAAGGTTGGGTAAATTATTAAAGTTTAGCGGCTAGTTGCTTCACTTGTTTCATGTCGCCGTTTACAGCGTTGGTTAAGCGCGTACCGTATTCAGTGTCTGCTTTGTAAAAGTGGCTAAGCATTTTGTGCATTACTTTAGCGTCTTTCACTTTACCTAAATCGCCTGCTAGGTTGTTTATTAGGTTAGTACGCTCTTGCTTGCTAAAACCACGGTATAGAACACCTGCTTGTGCAAAGTTTTGCTGCTTTTTAATTGCTGCTTGTTGCACGTAGCCTTTAAGCTCTGTTTGGCTTCTGCGAGCAATTGGGTTTTCTATTACGTTTTCGTGGCTCGGTTGGTAGTTCACGTTACTTGTAGTGTTACCGTAGTTCATTGCGCCGTCTTGGTTGTAGTTAACTACGTCAACTTTTGCACGGTTAATTGGCAATTGCTGGTGGTTTGCGCCTAAACGGTACATTTGCGTATCTGAGTAAGAAAATACACGCCCTTGTAATAGTCTGTCTTCAGAAGGCTCAATTCCTGGAATTACATTTGCCGGTGCCATTGCAACTTGTTCAGTAGATTGAAAGAAGTTAGTTGGCATACGGTTTAATGTCATCGTGCCTACTTTTGTTTCTTTTACATCTAACCACATTTTAGTTGCATCAAGTGGGTTGTAGTCAAAGTCACCTAACTGAGAAGGATCAAGTGTTTTAATGTATAAGTCCCATTTAGGGAAGTTGCCTGCATTTACTTGCGTGTATAAATCTTGCGTTAAATGTTGAAAGTTTTTACTTTGTACTTCAGCTACTTCTTTAGCATCAAGGTTATCGATACCTTGCTGACTTACCCAGTGAAACTTAACGTATTTAACATCGCCTGATTTATTAATCATTTTGTATGCGTGTACGCCCCAGCCATCCATTTTTCGTAGGCTTGCTGGTGTACCGTAGTCACTGTAAACCCACGTTAGCATGTGAGTTGAGCCTGGCTCGTAAGAGAAAAAGTCAAAAAGACGGTTAGGATCTTGAATGTTATCTACCGGAGATGGCTTTAACGAGTGCACCATATCTGGAAATTTAATCGCATCACGAATAAAGAACACAGGTAAGTTATTACCTACTAAATCCCAGTTACCTTCGTCTGTGTAAAACTTTGTTGCAAAGCCGCGTGGATCACGCAGTGTTTCAGGGCTACCTTTAGAGTGAATTACTGATGAAAAACGAACAAATACGTCGGTTTCTTTACCAGCCTCTGCAAAGGGTGCTGCAATTGTTAAATCGTTTAGTTCTTTTGATGCTACAAATACGCCGTGTGCGCCAGTACCACGAGCATGTACAACACGCTCAGGAATGCGCTCACGTGCAAAACGTTGTAGCTTTTGAATTAGTTGTACATCTTCAAGTAATACACTGCCGCGCTCGCCTGCAGTTATTGAGTTTTGGTTATCGCCAACTGCTGCGCCATTATCTTTTGTTAATGTAGTTGCTGCACTTACTGGTATTGCCATTGCTAGTGCTAAAGCACTCAGCGTTAATGTTGTTTTGTTATTAATAGTCTTCATTGTCAACCTCGTCTTAATAAATGTGCCAGCGTTGTTGCAGGCTGTTTAACTGTTAACGAGTGTATTAACAAAATGAGTTTCGGTAAAATTGATTGTTTAGATTGTTGCAATCATAAAATTAGATTGGAAGGCGTTTGGTTTACGGTTTAATAAGTTGCTGGCGCGCTTATTCGACCTTAGTCGTAATCGTAAAATTGAAATTAATGAAATTACAGACTATTTCATATTTAATGCATAAATATTCACCAGCATGGTGCGTTTTAATTTATCAAGATGTTGACTTATTATTACAATAAAGAGAATATGCTCACTTGCTGGGCTTATGCTCACGGTGAGGTTGCACCAAAGTAGGTGCATAAAAAGGGGCAATATGAATACTAAAATAGAATTAGTTATTTTTGATTGTGATGGCGTTGTTATCGATAGCGAAATATTAAGTGCGCAAGTATTAATAAACATGCTCGCTGATATTGGTGTAAACATTGACCGTGCGTATGTACAACAACACTTTTTAGGCTGTAACTTTAAAACAGTCACACAAAATTTATTTGATACCTTTAATGTAACCTTAGCTGAAAGCTTTGAAGCCGACTACCGAGAAGCACTTTTAAAAGAGTTTGAAACGGCACTGATGCCAACAAACAACATTAAAGGTGTTTTACAGCGATTATCGGTACCGTGTTGTATAGCTACAAGCAGTAGCCCTAAACGCACAGTCAAGGCATTAAACGTTGTAAATCTTGAGCAGTACTTTAATAAGGTATTTACCTCAAGTGAGGTGAAAAACGGTAAACCAGCACCAGATTTGTTTTTACATGCCGCTGAGCAAATGGGCGTTAAGCCTCAACATTGTTTAGTGATTGAAGACTCTAAAGCGGGCGTGTGCGCAGCACTTGCCGCAAACATGCAGGTCCTGCATTACAGTGGTGGCACTCACATGCAAGGCGCAGTGAACTTTGTTCACCAAGCTTATCCAGATGTTGCGCATTTAACGCACTGGGATGAGTTTTATAAACAGTTTACGGCATTACAAACACAGTAATAGAACAGTGCGTTACGCTTTTACACTGACAAAGCAAAACGCTCAATGCATAAAGTATTAAATAGATATAGTAGTAGCATTATAAGAAGACACAGTATTGAGTTAATTATTAATTTAAACATTAAACATATATTTAAATTAATAATTAGTGCTGTGTTTAAAACAATAGGAAAATACCATGGCATCAAGTCCACACACACAAACATTTAAAGATGTTAACGAAGAGCAGCTTCCCGTTGCTAATAGCAAGCTTCATGGTTGGAAGCATTTTGCTGGTTTATACGCTGGAGAACACGTAGCGGCAACTGAGTTTGTTATTGGTGCAACGTTTGTTGCATTAGGCGCTTCGACCATCGACATTTTATTAGGTTTATTAATTGGTAACCTTTTAGCTATGTGTTCTTGGTGGTTAATTACAGCCCCAATTGCTGTTGAAACCCGATTAAGCTTATACAATTACCTAAATAAAATTGCGGGTAATTCAATGACCAAGCTCTACAACTGGGCTAACGTCATCATATTTAGTGTTATATCGGCCGCCATGATCACTGTATCATCCACGGCCGTTCGGTTTTTATTTGATATACCTGCTCAACTTGATTGGTATCCTAATAGTTTATCATTTGTTGCTATTGTACTGGCAGTAGGCTCTATTGTTGTATTTGTAGCTATGTATGGTTTTTCTACGGTTGCTGACTTTTCTAAGTTATGTGCACCGTGGTTATTTGTTATTTTTATAGCGGGTTCATTTGCACTTTTCCCAGAACTTTCTAACCATGTAATTGGCTCTACTTCATTAAGTAGCTTTAGTGACTTTATGACCATAGGTGACTCCTCCATTTGGACGGGCACGAATGCTGATGGTGAAAAAGGTATTGGCTTATTAGAAGTAATTGGTTTTGCGTGGGCAGCTAACTCTATCACTCACTTTGGCTTAATTGATATGGCAATCTTTAGATTTGCTAAGCGTAAAAGCTATGGTTTGTTTTCAGGCGTAGGTATGTTTTTTGGTCACTACCTAGCGTGGATCTCTGCTGGTATTATGGGCGCGGGTGTTGCTGTATTACTTAAAACAACTATTTCGTCGCTTGATCCAGGTGACGTTGCTTACCATGCTTTAGGTTGGACAGGCTTTGTTATTGTAATTATTGCAGGCTGGACTACAGCAAACGCAAACCTTTATCGTGCTGGCCTTGCTGCCCAATCTATTTTTGTTAATCAGTCTCGTGAGCGTACAACAGCAGTAGTAGGTGTTGTAACGGTTATAATTGCGTGTTTCCCATTTGTATTTTCACAAATGCTACCACTGCTTACTTACGCAGGTTTATTAGTAGTACCTGTAGGCGGTATTGTATTTGCTGAACACGTACTGTTTCCAAAAATTGGTCTAACTCGCTACTGGGCTAAATACAAAAACATTACACGTAGCGTACCGGCTATTGCATCTTGGGCGCTGGCATTAGTATTTGGTTTTGGATTAAATGCTATTGATGTAATGTCGTTCTACTACCTATTTATTCCTACTTGGTTTTTCACAATCATTGTTTACACACTGCTTGCTAAAAAATATGGCGCAGGTGAAGACTACACGCAAGAAATTGCTGCTGAAGAGCAAGAGTTACAAGCAATTAAAGAATACCAAGAAAGCCAGGCAAAAGACTTAAAAGCGCCTATTATCGACAGATCTGTATTTACAAAAGTACTAAACGCTGTATCAACAATTTCATTATTGATTATTTTTGGATTTGCCAGCCAAGTGATGTTTTTTAGCGACACGATGAGCGTATACGGCGATAACAAATCTCAATTTGAAATAGCTTGTTTTATTTGTACTGTGATTTATTTTGCTAGTGCTTACTGGTCTTTAAAACGCCACAAAACACTTAATGCAGTCGCATAGTATATAACCCCTTTTTTATAATTAATTTTTGTTTTAGTAAGGCCGCACCATGACGCAACAACAGCACACTGAAGCTCTAGTAACAGGGCTAAACCAGCAAAGCTTGGCACAACTACCAAGCCATGTAGACACACCAAACTATGACCGTAGCAAGTTAAAGGCGGGTATTGTTCATATTGGTGTAGGCGGTTTTC
Source organism: Pseudoalteromonas sp. MMG006 (assembly GCF_018101025.1). Taxonomy (NCBI): domain Bacteria; kingdom Pseudomonadati; phylum Pseudomonadota; class Gammaproteobacteria; order Alteromonadales; family Pseudoalteromonadaceae; genus Pseudoalteromonas; species Pseudoalteromonas sp. MMG006. The sequence continues at coordinate 214,356 of NZ_JAGJEJ010000006.1, read as the reverse complement.
ACCGTGCTCACCAAGCTGTTTATATCAACGAGCTTTTAAAAACGCCAGGTTCTGAGCAGTGGGGCATTTGTGGTGTAGGCCTATTAGAGGGCAACCGTGGGTTGCGCGATACGCTAGTAAAACAAGATTACTTATATACGCTAACGGTAAGACACCCAAATGGGCAAATTGATAACAAAGTTATAGGCTCTATGATTGACTTTTTATTTGCCCCTGAGGACAAGCAAGCTGTAATTAATAAACTTGCTCATAGCGATACGCATATTGTGTCGTTAACTATTACCGAAGGTGGTTATAACTTTAACCCAGTAACGGGTGAGTTTGATTACAGCAATCCTGACATCGTTAACGATATTAATAACCCGAATGACCCAATCACAGCGTTTGGTTACATTACTGCAGCGCTTAAGCTTCGTAAAGATCAAGGCCTTGATGCGTTTACAGTGCAGTCGTGCGATAACATTCAGCACAATGGTAACGTTACACGCAAAATGCTTTTAGCTTTTGCAGCAGAGCAAGATAAAGAATTAAGCGAGTGGATTGCCACTAACGTTACGTTCCCAAATGCAATGGTTGACCGTATTACGCCAGTATCTAAGAAGAGCGATATTGATTACGTTGTTGATACTTATGGTGTTAGTGACGAGTGGCCTATTACGTGTGAGTCGTTTACACAATGGGTGATTGAAGACTCATTTTGCTGCGGACGCCCGGATTGGGATAACGTAGGTGCACAATTTGTATCTGACGTAACACCGTATGAAACAATGAAAATACGTTTATTAAATGCAGGTCACTCAGTACTTGGTTTATTAGGCTCTGTACATGGTTATGGCACAATTGACGAAACAGTATCAGATCCTTTGTTTGCTGAGTATTTACGTGCATTTATGGACAAAGAAGTAACGCCTAACCTTGAGCAGTTAGAAGGTATCAACCTTGAAGTGTATAAAGATACACTAATAGAGCGCTTTGCTAATCCAAACATTAAAGACAGCTTGTCACGTATTTGTTCAGAAAGTGCCGCTAAACTTCCTAAGTTTTTAATTGCGACTATTAACGAAAATCTAGCACAAGGCCGTGATGTTTCACTTGCCACGCTTGTTATTGCAGCATGGTGTTTTTACAGTGATAAAGGTGAAGATGAGCAAGGTAATAAGCTTGAGGTAATAGATGCAATGCAAAGTGAGCTTCATGAAGCTGCGGCTAAAACAGCGACTGATGACCTTGCATTTTTATCATTAACAAGCTTGTTTGGCAGCTTAAATGAACAAAGCGAATTTACTTCTCATTATAAAGATAATGTTGAAGCGCTATACGCACCTGCGAGCAAAATTAAAGCAATTATGAAAAACGTACTTGAGCCTAAAGGTAAGTAATAATGAGTATTTTAATTAACTCTAAACAAGGTAAAGACGTAAGCGTAAGTTGCTTTGGCGAAGTACTATGGGATTGTTTTGCAACAGGTAAACGCTTAGGTGGCGCGCCACTGAATATGTGTGTACGCATTAACTCGCTTGGCATTAAAGCCGACATGATAAGTGCAGTAGGTAACGATGAGTTAGGTACTGAGCTTCTTGGCGAGATAAAAGCTAAAGGTGTTAGCTGCGACTATATTGCCGTTAATAACGACAAAGAAACCAGCACTGTACAAGTTACTTTAGATAAAAGCGGCTCAGCCAGTTACGAAATCGTAGCGGATACGGCCTGGGATAACATTACACTTACCGATGCGTTAATTGAAAAAGTTAAAGCTAGCGACGTATTTGTATTTGGCAGCTTAATTGGTCGAAGCGAAGCATCACTTGCTACATTAAACCAGTTAGTTGATGTAGCAAACTTTAAAGTATTTGATGTAAATTTACGTGCGCCACATTACACGTTAGATACGTTAGTTGATTTAATGAATAAAGCCGACTTTATCAAGTTGAACGATGAAGAGCTTTACGAAATTGCTAAAGCAATGGGCTGTAAGTTTCATTCACTTGAGCAAAACTTAGCGTTTATTGCAGAGCAAACGAATACTGAATACCTATGTGTAACAAAAGGCAGCCACGGCGCATTACTTACCGTAAAAGGTAAGAATTACTACAACTCAGGCTATTTAATTAGCGTTGTAGATACCGTAGGCGCTGGAGACTCATTCTTAGGTTCGTTAATTTATCAGTTATGTAGTAGTGATTGTGCACAGCATGCCGTTGATTTTGCATGTGCTGTAGGCGCTATGGTCGCCGAAAGTGCCGGTGCCACACCTACACTCACTCATGAACAAATTAACGAATTTATGAGCCCGACATAGTTTAAAAATTCACAGTTGCACCCAATCATTGTGTGTGTAAGCGGTTTTACCTTTTAGGTAAAGCCGCTTTTTTTTAACTTTATTTTAATAACTTATTCGTTTTGGTTGAGATGTAAGCAATGTGCATGAAAAGTGACTTAAAAGGCCTAGGGTCTGTTGACCTTTGCAGTTTGAAATTTGTTCAAACTAGGGGCTATTTAATCGCGGCGCGAGGTTCGTAACCTAGTGGGCTCGTTAACTGCTCCTGCGTTACCCTACTGGCTTACATCCATGTAAGAATAAGGCAAAACCGAGCAAAGCTTCCGCGTCCTGCTCACGCCCCTTGCCTAAATACCAAGCAGGCTGCTGCAAATTTAACCTTGAAAGGTCTACAGACCCTTGTGTATTAGCTATTCGTCTTATTGCTCGGTGCTTAATCCTTTGTTAATGTTCGTCGATTATTCACGGATTGAAAAGGCGGGGCGGGATTTATGCGCTCTATACACAAAATACAAAAAGAGAAACGTGCTTTATGATCATCTTTTTTATCTGTATCACTATATTAATACTTGGCTATAAATTTTATAGCCCATTTGTAGAAAAACAAGCAGGTATGGACTCAACCGTTGATACACCTCAAAAGCGCTTTAGCGAAGGTGTTGATTATGTTGCTATTCACCCTGTGCGTGCATTTTTAATTCAATTTTTAAATATTGCTGGCGTAGGCCCTATTTTTGGCCCTATCTTAGGTGCGCTTTACGGCCCGGTTGCTTTAGTATGGATTGTACTTGGTAACGTATTAGGCGGCGCTGTACATGACTTCTTCTCAGGTGTGATGAGCATTAAAGAAGATGGCAAAAGCTTACCTGAAATTGCAGGCCATTATTACAACGTTGTATTTAAAGGCTTTATGCTGATATTTACGGCTATGCTACTGTTTTTTGTAGGCGTTGTATTTATTATGAGCCCAGCGGGCTTGTTAAGTAACTTAGATGTTTTTCAAGATACGTTTTTTGCTAACAATACCTTTTGGGTACTTGCCATTTTAGCGTACTACTTTTTAGCAACGTTATTACCAATTGACAAAATCATTACTAAATTTTACCCAATCTTTGGCGCACTAATGATTGTAATGACCGTTGCAATCGCCGTTTCATTATTAATCAATGCACCACATTTGCCAGTGGCGGGTGACTTTTTAGCGTACTTTGAGGCCGACCACGCGCACGACTTTTTAGAGCCTAACCCAGATGGTTTGCCAACGTGGCCATTACTGTTTATTACTATCACATGTGGTGCTATTAGTGGATTCCATTCTACTCAAGCGCCTATTATTGCCCGCTGCTTAACAAACGAAAAATACGTTCGTCCAGTATATTACGGTGCAATGATGTGTGAAGGTATTGTAGGCTGTGTATGGGCACTTGCTGGTATTGCAGCATTCCCAGAAGGTTATGCAGGCTTAAAAGCATTGCTTGACCAAGGTGGTCCAGGCTTAGTTGTTAACCATGTAGCAAATAGTTACTTAGGTGTACTTGGTGGCATTATGGCGATTATTGCCGTAGCTGTTTTCCCAATTACATCGGGCGATACAGCGTTCCGCTCACTGCGCTTAACGGTTGTTGATGCATTTAATATTCCGCAAAGCTTACGTAATCGTTTATTACTCGCTCTGCCTATTTTAACTATTGCTTACTTTATGACTAAGTTAGATTTCTCGTTGATTTGGCGCTACTTTGCATTTTCAAACATGTTGCTTTCAACCAGCGTATTATGGCTTGCTACTAAGTACTTATTTGATAGACGTGCCTTTCACTGGATAGCAAGTGTACCTGCGGTTATTGCTACAGGTGTAACATTGTCATACATAATGACAGCGGCGATTGGCTTTAACTTGTCTGCCGATTTAGGCAAACCTATTGGCGCAGCAGTCGTTGTTATTGGTTTAATTGCTTTAGTTTTTGTTCACTCTAAGCATAAAGCAAATGCGGCAGCGTAAGCGCAGCATTTTATAAATCACAAAAAAACGAGCTATTTAATAGCTCGTTTTTTTATGCGTAAAATAATTGATCAGTACGTTAATTAAGAGCGTAGCTACCTATATGCAGCCTAGTTACTAAGTTGGCTGTGTGGCAAGTTCAAAGTAGCTATTATCATCAAGTGTTTTGCTAATCATCATCGCGCCTTCAAGCAGACTTACGGTTTGAATTGCAGCGTGTTTAGGTTGCTGCTCACCATTGGCTAGGTGCGCCTCAGTGAGCCATTCTAAATTTTGGTTAAAAAAACGTTTAACTTCAAAGCGCACCTTTTCTGGCAAGCTGTCACTTTCAGCGCCAAGTAAGCCGCATAGGCACATTTTTTTATCAAAAAGTAAGGCGCTCCTAAACAGTTGCGTATAAACCTCAATAGGGTTTTTACCGTTAGCTTTGTGTTCACTTGGCGAGCCTAATGCATTTAAAAACGCATTAGTGTATTGATGAGCAAGCTCAGCGCCTAAATCAGCTTTAGTAGGAAAATGGTAATGAACACTGGCACTTTTAATGCCTATTTCGCTTGCCAGTTCCCTAAAGCTAAAGTTACTGTAGCCACCAAGGCGAACTTTGTTTTCTGCTGCTTTAAGTAACGCTTCTTTTTTACTCATTTTAATTATACCTTGCTTGTAATGCAGAAATTATCGACCAGTAGGTAGTCGTTTTCAAGTCATTTATTTTTAAATAAATGGCATCTGATCAGCTGCTCATCAATAAACATTCTAATAAATAGTAAGTTTAAAATTTGACATAAAATTACTTTAATTATATAAATTACCTATCGGTAGGTAGGTTGTTATGCTTTCGATATCTAACTAATTTAATAACAGGTGATTTATGAAAATTTATGACGTAGAAAACTTCCCAAATCCATTACGTGTTCGTATAGCGTTAGCTGAAAAAAATGCGACTGAGTATGTTGAGTTTGTTCCAGTAGATTTACTTAATGGCGAGCATAGAACAGATGCTTTTTTAGCAAAAAATCCTTTGGCAGGTGTACCTGTGCTTGAGCTTGATGATGGTACATTTATATCTGAAAGCACAGCTATTACAGAATACATTGATACTGCTTTTGAGGGACCATCATTAATGGGTGAAACTGCAAAAGAGCGTGCAGTGATTAATATGATGCAAAAGCGAGCTGAGTCTATGGTGCTTGACGCTGTGGCTACTTATTTTCATCATGCGACAGATGGCTTGGGTCCTGAACTTGAAACGTACCAAAATGCAGACTGGGGTAAAAAGCAGGGTGAAAAGGCGCAACAAGGTTTAAGTTATTTTAATGATGTACTAGCACAATCAACATTTGTTGGCGGTGAGCAGTTTAGTATTGCAGATATTACTTTATACGCAGGCCTTGTATTTGCTGGGTTTGCACAAATCGCTATTCCTAGTGAGCTTACTCATTTAATAGCATGGCAAGAAAAAGTGGCACAACGAGAAAGTGTTGCTGCTTAAAACACGCATTCATAGGAGCTTTAAATGAAAATACTAGCCGATTTTAGTCAGCGTGTTGTGGTGCATAGCCAAACATTAGACTGGGTTGCTTCACCTATGCCAGGTGTAGATAGGCGAGCACTTGATAGAGTAGGCGAAGAAGTTGCGCGTGCAACTAGTATTGTACGTTATGCCCCGGGCAGTGAGTTCTCTCCTCATGTACATACCGGAGGTGAAGAGTTTGTAGTGCTTGAGGGGGTATTTCAAGACGAGCATGGCGATTTTCCACAAGGCTCCTATATTCGCAATCCGCCACAATCAAAGCATAAACCAGGCTCACAAAATGGCTGCATAATATTTGTGAAACTTTGGCAATTTCAACCACAAGATAGAACCCACGTACGCTTGCAAACGCAATACATGGGCAGTGTGCAGCACGCTACATTTAAAGGGCTTGCCATTACGCCGCTTTATAAAGATGACTATGAAGACGTGAGTCTATTGCACTTTGAAGCCGGTGCTAACATGCAAATTAGCGCAATGGGTGGTGCAGAGTTACTTGTACTTGAAGGCGAGGTAAGTGAGCAATCAGACGTATTAGTAAAACACAGCTGGTTAAGGCTACCCATTAATACTGATCTTAATATAACCGCTGGTAAGCAGGGTGCAAAAGTGTGGCTTAAGTTAGGGCACTTAACCGATGTAGATAAGCAAATAGCGCGTGTGCAAAGTGCTTAACAATTACCATTATTCAGCAGTATTGCTTGATTTAGTTCAGGATTAATTAACTTAATAGGGTGTACTTTTATAGCTTAACTCAGCCAATGTTTGGCATTTGAATGTAGTTACTACTAACTTAACTAGAACAATTGAAGCCTTAGGCTTTAATAAATCCAAACAACAGGCTGTAAATAAAATAAGCGCACCCGATTAAGGAGAGCTGCATGGTACAAACAACACATGGTTTATCTATTGGTATTGAACGCGCAGGCAGAGAATTCTTTTTAAAACTAAAAGCTGTGGGAACGCTAACCCATAAAGACTATAAAGTAATTATCCCCATGATTGATTCTGCCCTTGGCGAGGTTAAACACCCTATTGCAAACGTGCTTATTGATGCCAGCGAGTTAGAAGGTTGGGAACTTCGCGCCGCGTGGGATGATTTAAAACTTGGCGTAAGGCACTCAAAAGAATTTAATAAAATTGCTATTTATGGCAATCAAGAGTGGCAAGCCCGTATGGCCAAAATAGGCAATTGGTTTATATCAGGCGAGGTGCAATACTACGAAAACGCCACCGCCGCCATAGATTGGCTAGATGAATAATTACATAATAAAAAACGTTCACAAGAGCGTTTTTTATTATGTAAAGCAACTAGCACTCTACTTAAGAGTTACATAACATCAGCTAGCACTGGTAACGCCGGAAAAGCACCTTTAGCTAAACACGCTTTAGAGCCACACTTAAGCGCAAAGTGCAGGGCGCTTTTTACGCTTGTTTCATCATTTAGTTTATCTGCTAGCGGTAAATCACTTCCTAGGTTATTTAAGTAATATAAAACTCCCGCTATAAATGCATCACCCGCACTTGTTGTATCTACGGCGTGTATTTTTGGTGCTGCTTCGCTAAGTGTAAATGCGCTGTGATAAACCTTAGCAGGCTCTGGCCCGTCGGTTAAAAACACCAGTTTTATCCCCGTATTTAATAGCGTTTGAATGTAATCTTCGCTCGTTGTATCGCTATGCTGCGCTAAAAAATTAAGCTCATCACGCGAAAGTTTTACTATGTCGCAATAGGTATAACAGGCTTGCACATTGCTTGCTATATCATTTGTGTTTTCCCACAAGCTATAGCGTAAATTTACGTCAAAACTAACGAGCTTATTATGTGTTTTTGCAAGTTCTAGTGCTTTAAGTGTTGTGCTGGCAATTGCGGAGTCGGTTAATGTATTTGAACAAAAATGTAGAGTGCTTATGTCTTGCCAATTTATATGCGCTAAATGCGCTTGCGTTAATAATACATCGGCTGTGTTATGGCGATAAAAACCAAAACTACGCTCGCCTGTTTTATCAAGGCTTACGATTACCATTGCGGTTTGGGAGCCAGCAATGGCAAATAAATAGTCTGTATTTACATTATATTGCGCTAATGCATTGTTTAATTGATTGGCAAAATGATCATCCCCTTTACCACCACAAAACGCGGCTTCACCGCCAAGTTTTGCATAGCCAACAGCGACATTGGCAGGAGCACCGCCAGGTATAGGTAAATAGGCCGAGTTATGAGCATCTTGTGGCAGCATATCAATTAATAGCTCGCCTAAGCACAGGAGTTTTGTCATTTGGAATATCCTAAAAAGCCTAGCAAGGCTAGGCTAAAAACGTGAAGGGTGTTATTTATTCATACTTTAAAAGGCGCTACAGTGATTACTCACCGTAGCGCAATACACACAATTAGTTAAAAGCGTATTTTAAAGTAACCGACGTTGTGCGACCGTTAATAGTACGGGCACGAATAATATCGTTTTCAGGTACTGAACCTTCTTCAGCTTCTGTAATACCTACTGTATCGAATAGGTTGTTTACATTAAGCGCAAGGTTTAAGTTTTCAGATAAGTCGTAGCTTACAAATGCATTTACTTGCGTGTAGCCGTCAAACTTAAGGTCGTTGTTATCTTGAGCGTAAGCATCAGTTGTACCAATAAAGCTTACACCTGCCGCGCCCTTATCGTAGCTATAGCGAGCCATCAGTGAGTAAATTAAATCAGCTTGGCGACGCGGTGTGTTACCTACAACTTCAGGAGTTAGCGCATCTTTTGCAATTTCTGCATCGGTCCAAGTAAAGTTACCTCTAAAGTCCCACGCATCCATAAAGTAAGTCGATTCAACTTCAATACCTTTCGCTTCGTATTCACGGTCAAAAAAGGTTTGCGATGTTGCTTCAAAGTTTTGCTCTTCTGTTTCTGCATAAAAGGCTGTTGCAAATACCGAGAACGAATCAAAACGTTTTTTCACACCAATTTCAAATTGGTTTACTTCATCTACTGCATCTTCGTCTGCTACACTTCCGTCACTGCGTACTTTACCAAATAACAAACGGTCTGCATTGGCACGGCCGCCCTTACTAATACGTGCAAACGTAGCAAGGCTTGGGTCAATTTGGTAGTTAGCACCCACAGAGTAAGATGAGTAGCTCCAATCGTAATTTACTGGGCTGGCGTTAGCTATATCAATACCAGCTACGTTTTGCTCAGGAATAGAAATAGTGCCATCGCGGTTCATATCTACTGTTGAGGTTACGGCCCCAGCGTAGTTACCGCGTGCTTCACCGCTGTCGTAGCGGGCGCTTGCATCAATGCTTACATCACCAAGTTTTGTTGAAAAGGCAACGTACGGGGCGCGTGTATCGTACTCTGTGTCGTAATCGCGCTGACAACAGTTACCCCAATAAGGCGTGCCATAAGCGTATAAACCATTTTGTGAATACTCAGTGCCATCGGCTGCGGTTACATTTAAAAGTGCTGCATTGTCGCCTTTAAGCTCCATTAAGTACGAGTTCCATAACCACGACATCGCAATGTTTTGCGTTGAGGCAAAGTAACCAAAGGTTAGGCTGGTGTCATCGCTAAACGATTTAGTCAGTTTAAAATCGTTAACAATAGAGCCAAAGTCATTAAGCGTTACATCAAAAGTGTGAATACGCATGGCAAGTTCATCATTAAACGCCTCACCCGTATTTGCGTTACTAAGTGTTGCGCCTACACCACCAATACTTTGTGCAATAGACGAGGCACTCCCAACTTCCGCAGGAATAAGCGAGTTGAAGTTGCCGCTAATTGACGATTTACGAAAACGGTTTTCGATACGCCAATCGTTATCTAAATCAAATACAGCTTCAAAACCTACCGCATCCACTTTAGGGTTCATACCATCGCGTAAGTCGCCACTGCTAATTTGGTTTTCGCCATTTAAGCGCACTGTTTTAGTAAATAAAGCAGTGTGTGGTGTATCTGATTGTGCATCAAATCCTGCAATAGAGTCACCGTTTGAATACATAGGCATAGGTAAGTAGCCTACGCTTTTGTCGTCTAGGTGTTTGTAGTAAAGGCGTACGTAGCCGTTTTCAAAATCTTTAGTAAGGTTGGCTTTAATTTGGCCACCTTTATTTGATGTGTAGCCTGTTTCGCGCGGGCCTTCGCCTTGGCGTACAAATCCGCCTACATGAAAACGTACACTATCGGTTAAGTAGGTGCCATATTCAAAGTCGGTGCGAACACTGTCGTAATCAAGGCCAACAGTAGAAGACACGCTACCCGATTCGTTATCGCCGTTTTTAGAAATAAAGTTAATAATGCCGCCGGGTGCATTACTAGCCGAGGTAGAGGCAGAGCCACCACGGATTGATTCGATTGTTTGCACTGTGTTATCAAGGCGCATAAAAATATCGGCGTTACCAAAGGCAACATCACCAAACTGCATCACTGGCAGGCCATCTTCTTGCAGTTGTAAAAACTTAGCGCCACCCGAAGCTACAGGTAAACCACGCACTGCAATATTTGCGTTACCTTCACCGCCCGTTGATTCAGCGCGAACGCCCGGGATAATTCTAAATGCCTCAGCCGTTGAACGCGGTGTAGATACCTCAACTTGCTCAAGCGATAAACTACTTACTGATGAACTCGACGCCATGATAGTTGTGCGGCGAGGAACGCCGGTAACAACAATTGTTTCAAGCCCTTGGTTAGCTTGCACTTTGGTTTCTTGCTCATCTTGTGCATGAACGCCTTGGCTTACTGCAAGTGCTAAGGCACTGATTAAATATAAAGGTGTGTGGTGTGTTGTCATGTTAACGCCTCATTGTGTTGTGTGAGTTTGTTATTTTTACTTAATCGATTAAGTAAAAATAACAAAGTTTTTACAATAAGCAAATTATTTTTGTGTGTAATTTGCTCTTATTTTATTTTTGTATTGATTTTAAAGGTGTTTTTTATACTGGCTTGAGCAGCCATTTATACATTTTTAGTTAATGCTTTTGCCGCGGGGTCGCGGTAAAAGTTATAAAGCATGGCTAAAAATAAGATCACAGCAAAGCCGGTAGCTAAGTAAAAGCCGTAACGTACGTGGCCAAAGTAATCACTTATCATGCCCATGAATAAAGGCGCAAGTGCGGCCGAAAGCGCGGTAAAAAATAAAATAACACCCGCTACTGCACCATGTTGTGCAACAGGAAAGCACGATATACCTTTAGAGTTTAAAGTAGGGTAAACCATCGACATAAACAAACCCGAAAGCGGCAATAAGCCTACAGCCCAATCAACACCGCCTACTAAAGTGCCTACATAACACAGTGCTATGCCTAAGCTTAAATAAGCCATAACGCCCTGCCAGCTAAAGTGATTTAAAAGCCATACGGCAATAAAACGTCCTGCAGCACGCAGTACAAAAAATATTGTGAGTGCGTAGGTTGCAAGTAAAGGCCACGAGCCAGTGTAATCTTTTAAAAGGGTTGGCATCCACACGTAAATAGCAACTTCGGTCGCCACATACAATGCGATAGCCATTGAAAAACCCAGTGCATACGGGTTTTTAATCATTTTCATGGTGGTGGCAAGTGAGGCTGGCTTATCAGTGTTTTTGACAACTGCAGGGTAATCAGCGCGCCAGGCCATTAACGCTAAAATTAAGCACATAACACCTGCAATAATATATAAGTAAGTCCAGCTTACGTTTTGAGTTAGCAATACGCCTACAAGTGCAGGGCCAACAATGGCGCCAATACCAAAAAAGCCTTCTACTTTATTCATTGTTTTAGTGTGTTCTGCGTTACTTGCTGAAATATCGCCAAGAAGCGCTAGAGCGCCTGTTTTAAATAAACCAATGGCCAAACCGATACAGCAAAGCAAAATTAAAAATACTGAAAAGTTGTTACTAAAGGCAAACAAAAAACAACTGCCCGAAAAAATAAGTAAGCCCAGCATTATGGTTTGTTTACGGCCAAGGCTGTCGGCTAAAAATCCTAAAAATAAGCCACTAAAGGCAATCAGTGCCATAGGTGCATAATGAAAAGCACTGGCTTGGGTCATGCTTAAGCCAAAATCTGTTATTAGTTCAGGGATGATCATACCTACTGCATCAGAGGTCATCGCAAACATAAAAAACATCATGTAAGTGAGTATTCGTATGCGCTGTATTGGGTCGCTTTGCGTGTGTGTGTGTAAATTCGTCATGTGATTTTTCCTCGTTATGGCTCAAGTTATAGTAATAACTCAATCACTTACTCTGGTTAGTATTACCTTTGCCACAACTTTTGTATGTAAAATATTTAAAAATTACTTGTAAAATTGTACGTGCTAGTTAAAGATATATCTTAATCGATTAAGTTTCAACTTGGTAATCACACATGATGAAGAATAAAGTTCAATTGATCACATACGCTGATCGAATTACAGGTCAAGATATAAACGCACTAACAACACTATTAAAGGGCTCTTTAGAGGGCGTGTTTGGTGGCGTGCACTTATTGCCTTTTTATAATCCTATTGATGGCAGCGATGCGGGTTTCGACCCGATTGATCACAGCGAAGTAGATTCTCGCATTGGTACATGGGGCGATATTCAAGCTCTGGGTGAAAACCATGACCTAATGGCCGATTTAATCGTTAACCATGTATCGGCGCAGTCTTATCAGTTTCAAGATGTGCTAGCAAAAGGTAAGCAATCAGTATTTTGGGATTTGTTTTTAACCAAAGATGATGTATTCCCAGATGGGATGAGCGACGCTGAGCAACAAGCAATTTATCGCCCGCGCCCAGGTAGCTGTTTTACACCAATGCAGTGTGGCGACGGTCAAACGTATGATTTTTGGACCACTTTTACCGATAACCAAATTGACATAAACGTAAAAGTTGAGGCGGGTATTGCGTATTTAAATAACGTATTAACTAAGTTTTCTGAAAATAACGTAAATATTATTCGTCTAGATGCAGCGGGCTACGCAATTAAACAAGCCGGTACAAATTGTTTTATGCTAGACGAAACTTTTGGTTATTTAGATAACCTATCAAAGCAAGCAAACGAGCTTGGCATGGAGACTATTGCCGAAATACACAGCCACTACCAAACACAAGTAGAAGTAGCGAAACGTGTAAACATGGTTTATGACTTTGCATTACCGCCACTTATTTTACACAGCTTATTTAATAATGATGTAGATGCTCTGCTTAAATGGTTGCAAATTTCACCACGCAACTGTTTAACTGTACTGGATACGCACGACGGTATAGGCATTATTGATGCAGGTCCAATGGGCGACAAGCCTGGCCTTTTAAATGCACAGCAAATAGATACGCTAGTTGAAACCATGCATGCCAACAGTAACAACCAAAGCCGTCAAGCTACCGGTGCTGCTGCCAGTAACGTTGATTTATATCAAGTAAACTGTACGTATTACAATGCATTAGGTGCTAACGATTTAGATTATTTGATTTCGCGTGCAATACAGTTTTTTGCACCCGGTGTACCGCAAGTGTACTACGGTGGTTTATTTGCCTGCGAAAACGATATGGAGCTACTTGCGCGAACCAATGTGGGTCGCGATATTAACCGCCCGTATCTAAATAATGAAAAAATTGAATATGCGCTAGATAAACCTGTAGTAAAAGGTTTAATAGAGCTCATTAAGCTACGCAATGAACATCCTGCTTTTGCAGGCGAGTTTAGTGCTCATGGTGCAGAGGGAGAGTGTTGTTTAACATGGCAACTAGAAGATAAGTCTATTGCATTAAGCGTTAACTTTAAAACACGCGATGCGTTGATTACTCAAGTTAATGGCGATGAAGAAACAACGATAAGTTTAAATGCATTGTTGGCTTAATTTAATGTTAAGACAAAAAAGCCAAGTATATAGCTTGGCTTTTTAGTTCTAAATGCTTTTTAACATAATGGCTTAACCGCTGGCACCTACATTTAGCTCGTAACTTACATCACATATTCTTTCTTCTTTTGATATAAATAGCTCGGCGGCCATTACGCCTTTTTCTTGGCTGTTTTGATGAATAGTGGTTAGGCGCGGTACAAAACGGGCGGCTTCATCTATTCCATCAAAACCGACAATACGCAGTTCTTCACCTATTTTTATGCCTTGTTTTATCGCTTCTCGCATGGTGGCAAGGGCAATTAAATCACTCATACAAATTATAACGTTAGGGCGAGGGGAGGCACTTAACACCTCTTTAGCGGCAATGTTAGCAAAACGCTCGCTGCTTTCAGGTATATTCCAAATACGGTCATCAGCCACCGTAATATTTTCCTCACTTAAAGCACGCTGGTAACCCCGTAAACGTTGGTGCGAAATAGATTGCCCCGTTTCAAATTCGTGATGCTCATATACGCGGCATAACACGTTTTCATCAAGTAACCTTAAGCCTAAAATAGCGACTTTATCGTTTTTATTTTCTAAAACATGTTTGGCTATTTCGTAGCTTGCTTGCTCGTTATTTATATTTACTGAAGCGTTACGGGCTATATCAAAATCAATAGTCACCACATGTTTAGACACCGTTTTTAACTGTTCAACTAATGCGTTATTACGAGGGCGGCCATAACAAATAAAGCCATCAACAAAGTCGACCACGCTGTTAAGGTTATCGCTATTTCCTGAAAACAATAAAACATTAATGCCGTTTTTTTCAAGCACCGAGGTAACACCGCGCATAAAGCTGCTAGCCACAGGGTCCGATACCATGTATTCCACACTATCGGGCAACACTAACGCCACGATATTAAACGTACCACTGCGAAGCGATTGCGCAGCCTTATTAGGCCCGTAATAGCCCAAAGTTTTACACGCTGCAAGAATATCGTCTCGGCGTTTAGCTGATAGCTGATCAGGGCGATTAAACGCATTTGATACCGTAGCGTTAGATACACCTAACTCTTTAGCAATACTTTTTAAGGTCCAGCGGGTTTGCTTGCTCATACCAATTCTTTACTCAATACTCATGTTAATAAACTAACATATTCAGAGCGTTAGCAAAGTAAAAAATAAGGTTTTAGCCTTAATGTCGGCACTCTTTAGGTGCAATACCAAAGGTTTGTTTAATATAGACGGCTAAAGTGGCTCGCGCTGTTAAATCCAACTTCAAAGCAATCTTTACCAATAAAAGACAAATTCTAAACCTGTATGGCAAATTTAGTTGCACAGTGTTGTTTGTTTTATTACGGTGGCAATTAAGGTTATATGATTCTTTATTTATTCAGCACTTTAAGTAGGGGGAAATATGTTTTTTGAATCGTGGAGTGAAATAGCGCGCATTGTCACCACAACCTTGATTATTTATCCCTTTTTAATCCTAGCGACGCATCTAGTGGGTAAACGCTCATTTGCTAAAATGAACAACTTTGACTGGATAATTACCGTGGCGGCAGGCTCCATCTTAGGTTCTGCTATCTTATTAAAAGACGTGGTTATAGTTGAGGTTTTAGTTGCGGTTAGCTTGCTCCTCTTTTTACAGTATCTACTCACTTGGATAAGCACTCATTTTTCGACCTTCGACAAAGTAGTAAAAACCTCTCCACAATTAGTTTTTTTCGACGGTGAATATATAGAGGCCGCCATGAAAGATGCTCGACTCACTAGCACCGAAGTGGAAGCGAGTGTTAGAAAAGCCGGTTTTGGTGATTTAAGCACCGTTATGGCGGTGGTTTTTGAGGCCGACGGTGAGTTAAGTATTGTGCCCAAAAGTGAAAACTATGCTCAACTGATTATGAAGTTACGCAATCCCCAAGATTAATTGGACAATTTTTCGCGGCCGATGAGTAGCTTCAAGCGCCAAAATTAATTGGTATGGCTTTTTTACTGTATCAGACACATTGCTCACCTACTAAATAAGGTTGGACGATTCTTAAGTTTTTAACTTAGGTGCCAGGTATGTATTTACATATGTACCTTAAATCGCTTTTTTAGTATTGTTAATGAACAATAACGTAACCAGTAATTTATTTTTAGCTTAAACGGATTTTCATGACTATAAAAACAAAAATAACCAATTATGTATTGCTCTGCGCTTTATTACCATCACCATTTATAAATGCTGCACAAGAGCCCATTCTACCTACTACACCTGAGCAGTGGCGCAGCATAACAGAGCGCGATATTAACGCGGCTTATAGCATTACCGCACAAAATCACCCCGGTATGTTTGATGCCAACAACCCCGCGTTTCCTGATTTATTAAAACAAGCAAAAGCGCAGGCACTTAAACTCTCGGCTCAAGCGAGTGGGCCGCAGGCGCATGTAGCGGCAATTGCACGCTTTAGTACTGTTTTACAAGATGGCCACGCGGGTGCGTTTTCAAGCGTAGATAGACCCGCGCGCCGCTGGCCCGGCTTTACTGCTTTATGGCGAGGTGATGCACTAAAAGTGTATTACAGTGAAAACAAAAATATTAGCAAAGGCGACGTTGTAAGCCAATGTGATGGGCAAAGCACCGAGACCTTAATGCGCAAGAGAATATTTAAGTTTCATGGGCAAGTTGCACAATCTGGCCATTGGTGGCAGCAAGGTTGGCGATTACTAATTGATGAGGGCAATCCATTTTTAACTCCTTTAAAAGAATGCGAATTTGTTAAAGCCAATGGCGATACCTATACACACGTATTAAATTGGTCTGTAAGGCCTAAGTCAGTCAGTAAGCATTTAGAAAATGCCTACAACGGTGATGAACTCCCTATTGATTTAACTTGGCCTGAAAAAAATATTGCGTGGATTGCTATGCCTAGCTTTTCATCAACCGAAAAACAAACCGCTGTCTACAATAAAGTGTTTAAAAAAATACAACAGCAGCGTAGTAAGCTACTTACTGCAAAAGCCGTGGTGTTAGATTTGCGACATAACCAAGGTGGTTCATCTTATTGGAGCTCACAAATAGCCAAAGAACTATGGGGCAGAAAAATAGTAGAACAAAAAGCAAATAATACTTCTCAAAACACGCAAGTGTGGTGGAGAGCATCAAAGGATAATACCGACCATGTAGTGTCTTTATTAGACGTTGTAAAAAATCAGCCTGAATTATTGAAAATATTTAAAATCACAGCTGATGGCATGGCTTTATCACTTAAAAGTGGTAAACCATTTTATGTAGAACGAGGGGCTAATACGCTAAATAACCTACCGCAAGAGCCCTTAGTGACTGACTTTAAAACTAAGGTGTTTGTTATAGTGCCGCCCCAGTGCGCCAGTGCTTGTTTAGATGCGCTAGATAAGTTTAAGCTATTTGAAAATACAACGTTATTCGGTGCACCAAGTAGCGCTGACTCACTGTATATGGAGGTACGCTTAGCTGATTTACCTTCAGGCTTAGGGAAAGTGATTGTGCCAAATAAAGTGTATGTAAACAGAGCGCGAGGGGCAGGGGCTTACTACAAGCCGGATGTTGCGTATAACGGCATTGATTGGACAACTGATGTATTGCTTGAGCAAATAAAAACGTTATAAAAAAGCCGCTTGTTGAAACAAGCGGCTTAACTATTCTAACTAGGGAATAGCTTAAAACGTGTAACGGGCACCAATTGAGTAGCGTGGGCCGTACTGATTAGCAAATAAAAATTGCTCTTCGTAACGGCCGTAGCCTTCTTCGGTTGCATTATTTAAGTTTATACCATCAAAAAATACAGTTACGTTTTCGTTTGCATCGTAGTTAACGCTCATATCCCATTGACCGTAGGCTTTAGCATATTGCGGTGGTGCATCAGCTGAGCCTTGTGCTTGGCCAACACCAATTAAGTACGCGTCGCGCCATGCGTAAGTAATCTTAACCGATAGGCCGTCTTTTTCGTAAAAGCCTTGGAAGTTAGCAGAGTCACTTAAACCTGTAAGCGGCGCTTGTTGATCAAGGCTTTCGCTATCAAATTCAACGTCGCCATCTACAAATGTTGCGTTAACACCTACACCAAAACCAGTTTCGCCAATTAAGTGCTGAACAGCTACTTCAAAACCATCTACCGATTTACTGTCGGTGTTTTGCGGTTGGCTAATATTCCATGTAATTAGCGGATCGTCGCTGTTTGGTTCAATAACGCCATTTGCATTGCCGTAACCGCTGGCAATCATTTGTGCAAAAATAGCGTCGGTGGTTGCTTGCTCACCACGTGATTCAATATCGCTTACGGCTTGTAAGTAACGAGGGCCGTTTAAAATATCGTGCAAGCCATCAATAGTAGTTTGCGTAATGGTGGTTTGAATAAAGTTATCAACGTCTTTTTTAAAGTAACCAACAGATGCGTAGCTGCCTTCCGCGTAGTAATACTCAAGCGATAAATCAAGGTTTGTTGATTCAAACGGCAATAAGTTTGTATTACCTTGGCTACCTGTGCGAGAACCTGGTTTTGGGCTACCAGTTAAGCTGCGGCCACCGGCTAAATCACCTAGTGGTGCGCGCGACATAGTTTTACCCCAAGAAACACGGGCCACTACGTCTTCGGTTAAATCAACACTTACGTCGATTGAAGGCAGTAAAACATCGTAATCACCTTGTTGCTCTAAGAAGTTATCATCGCCGCCAGCAGCGTATTGCATGATCCACTCAGAAGCGCTGATCCAATTAACTTGATCTTCAACGCGTTGACGTACAGTACTGGTTACGTCTGTTTGCTCGTAGCGTAGGCCTGCATTTACTTTTACGTAGTAGTTACTTACGTCAAACTCCCAGCTTGATTGAACATAAAAGCTGTTTGTGATTTCTTCTACGTAGCTTTCGCTATCAATACCATCCATGTAAGCATTAGCTGCGTATGCTTCGCTGCCTGTTACATCTGCTGTTAAATAAGCAATTTGGCGTGCTACTGCTTCATCGAAGTCATACGTGTAGTAGTAATTAGGTTGTAAGTCGCTACCACCGCCAGCAAATTGGTCTAAAAGGCCCGAGGTATCGTGGCGAGTAAACATGCTATCTGGGAATATTTCTGTGTATGATGGGTTAAAACCAGGGCCACCAACTAAACCACTCCATGCGGTATAGCCGCCGGTGTTTTGCTCAGTACGTGATGCGCCAAATTTAACTTTAACTAAACCAATGTCGTAGCTTTCGTTATACCACGTAGTATGTAGTTGTAACTGTTCAATGTTTGACTCACCCGGTGAGTGAGTAAACTGACTAAAGTTTGAGTCAATTTCGCCTGGTGTTAGTTCGCTTGTGCCGTTTAACCAGTTAACTTGAGCACTTGGAATGTCGCCTGTGCGGTAATCATAAATTTTATTAGCAAGCTGATCTGAGCCCAAAATCACTTGGCCGGCACTGCCTAGCCCGTTGTCGGCGCCGTTATCAGTTTCGTTTTTAGAGTCGTGGTAATCAAGCTCTATGTGCCACGTGTCGTTAATTTCCCAATCTAGGTTTAACCCAATTGAGCGTGCTTTTACTTCTGTAGTGCCTTTATTGGCTGTAAACGAGGCATCGTTACCGCTAATGTCGGCATAAACAGCTGTGCCATTTTCATCTAGCTCATAGCCGTTAATATTGCTACCAAAGTCGTTCCAAATACCCCAACCAATACTTTCAGAACCTGTTACTGCTTTACTCGCTGTGTAATCAAGTGTGGCTACAAAGCCATCTACCGGTGCAAACTGAAAAGTAACTTGGCCGTTTGTACGTTCACGCTCTACATCTTCAATAGCGTAGTTCATGTCTTTAGGGAAATAGTAGTTGCCTGATGGGTCTGTGCGGTTATCAACCACGTTGCTGCTATCTAATTCAGGTAGGTCTACATTGGCCTGCCAGCCTTGAATATTGGCACTTTGTTTTTGAAAGTCGCGCTCTTGGTGTGAAAAAGAAAAACCAAAACCAAAGGTGTCATCTGCAAATGTGTTGCTGTAAACAGCAGAAAGCTCTGGGGTTACATCATCACCCGCTTCGTTAGACGAGTCATGATTTGCTTTAATAGTTGCTGAAAAATTTTGACCAGGCTTTTGAAAAGGGCGCGCGGTAGAGATATTAACAGTAGCACCTAAACCGCCGCTTGGCACATCAGCGCGTGCTGTTTTAAATACTTCTAGTGCACTTACACCCTCAGATGCAATGTTTTCAAGGTTGTACGAGCGCGTATAACCAGTACCTGGCATTTGACGGCCGTTTAGCGTAATTAAGTTAAACTCTGGGCCAAAACCACGTACTGTAATTTGGCTTCCTTCACCGTTAGCGCGACTTACCGATACACCGGTAATACGTTGAAGAGACTCTGCTAAGTTAGTGTCTGGAAATTTACCCATTTCTTCAGCCGAAATGGCATCTACCACGCCTGATGAATCGCGTTTCATATCCATAGAACGAATAAGTGAGCCACGAATACCTTTTACTTCAATAACTTCTACATCAGATGAAACGCCTGTGTCTGCTTCGGCGGCAATAGCTGTATTTAACGTGCTCGCAGCAATGATAAGAGACACAGAAGCCGCAAGTTGGCTCTTTTTAAAATTGAATGTGTTCATAATAGCTCTGCTTTATAAAATGTTGTCAAGAGAGTAGGTGCTGTGTGAGCACCTATATTTGTCAGTTAAAATGGATTAAGGATTAGCAATAGTAACATTATCAACGCGGTAAACTGCGCCTTCACCTGCCGCCCATGCCGGAAAAATCATAAGCACATCAATAGTACTTACATCAAGGCCTGCACCTGCGAGATCTGATAACTTAAATGTATAGGTTTGCCACTCGCCTGTAGCTGGTGCTGCGCCTTCTACACTTGCTGTTAGCTCAAGCTCTACTGCAGAGTCGCCACCATTTGCCTCAACTTTAAATAACCAAGGTGTCGCGGGGTCGCTAGGGGTAGACGTTACTTTTAAGTCGAATTGAATAACGCCTTCATCTAAAATGCTGCTTGCATCAAATGACTCACCGGCACCACCTACTTCAATGCGGCTGTTAAAGCCCATAACTGTAGGCTCTGCACCAATACTAAACTCGGCGGTTAAACCGTGCTCTTCATCGTCCATTGCTTCAATAGGTGTAGAGCCGCCGCAACAATCCCACATTGGCCATGCTAGGTTTTGCTCATCTTCAAAAATAGTTAGCTTTGGTGATGCGGCTATATTGTCTTGTGTAATTTCAACATCATCAATTAAAAAAGTTGCACCTTCGCCCGTGCCCCACTCAGGAAATACCATTAGTACATCAATAGCACTAATATCAAGGCCTGCGGCATCTAGTTCAGAAAGTAAAAATGTGTATGTTTGCCATTGTCCTACGACAGGGGCTTGGCCTTCAATACTATTTGAAAGCGGCATATCTGCATCTGATGAGGCCTCTGTGCTTTCAAGTTTTACAAACCATGTAGTATCAGGCACGCTGGGTGCGCTTGTTACTTTCATCTTAAAGCGTACGTAGCCTTCTTCTAACATTGGGGATGCATCAAATGGCGTTGCAGCGCCGTTTTCGTCAGTAATAAATGCATCGCGGCTAATAAAACCAACTACTGTAGGCTCACTGCCTATTGTAAATTCAACTACGCCACCTTGCTCTTCATCGTTTACTACAGCAGGTGTTGAGCCACCACAACAATCCCATGCCGGCCAGTTAGGGTTAAAGCTATCGCCAAAAATAGTTAAAGGGGTTGCAATGCCTGTAGATGGCGCACTTGGAATAGGCGCGTCACCTTCAAGGAGGGCATCGTCTAGGCTATCGTAACCTGGGCGAATAGTTTCACAGCCTTTGCCGGTATCTGGGTTTGATGCACATTGATAAACGCGTACGTAATCAATTGCAAACGTTTGGCCATTTTCAAATGCGCTTGCATCAACGCCTAACTCGTTTACGTTTTCAGGCCAATCGCCGCCTACTGCTAAATTTAATAGTAGGTGAAAGTCTTTATCATAAGGAGCGCTATCCCAATGGGTTTCAAGCTCGCCAGAACCTTGTTCAAAATACTCAGCAAACCAACCACGATGAGTAAGGCCTACTGCATCGCCATTTGCATTCGTGCGTATTTCTGATTGGCGCTGCGTTGCATATAGATAACCATCTACGTACCAACGAATTTCACCTTCTTGCCATTCAATAGCATAGGTATGAAAGTCATCGGCTGGGTTAGTATCTTCAGGGAATTTGTACTCTTTGCCAGAGTAGCTGTTATCTGGCCATGCACGGCCGTAATGCAATGTGCCGTGAATGCTAGATTCAATACCGCCATCTTCATCAGCAGTTTTAAGGTTTACAGATTCTAATACATCAATTTCGCCTGAGCGTGGCCATGTACCGTATTCTTCATCTGTTGGCAGCATCCAAAATGCTGGCCAGCTTCCTTGACCCGAAGGTAGCTTTGCACGAACTTCAAAGCGGCCATAAGTAAAATCAGCATTATAACGAGTATTTAAGCGTGCAGAGGTGTATGGCTTTTCAGCGCCTTCCGTCGCTGGTAGGGCTACAATGTTTAACACACCGTCTTGAATAAAAGCGTTTTCTTCGCTGTCGGTGTAACATTGTTTTTCGTTATTACCGCCGCCGTCGCAATTTAGTTCATAGTTCCATTTATTAGTATCAATAGCAGAGCCGTCAAACTCGTCGCTCCATACCATTTGCCAATCTGAAACAGGCTCAGAAGCGTCAATATTTTCAAAATTAGATGTTGTGGCAGAGTCGCCACCACAGCCTGCTAAGGATGCCAAAGAAATAGCAGCTAGTAAGCGAGCAATGTGTGTTTTTTGTATGTTCATAGCTGAACCCCGTTTTCACAGATTATTGTCAGAATGTGTTTGTACTTATTTTAATAACCGTTTTTGCATTGTAAGCGCTTACATTTTTCATGTGTTTTGTAAGCGCTTACAAATGATATTGTGCAGTGCGTTAATGGTCAACATATTTGTTTATTTTATTTACATTTAGTTTACGGTAAGACCAGTTTACCAATTGAGCTATTCATAAAAATAACACTATATATTAATAGATTAAGCTCATTTAAAAAGCCTTTAAAGTGGTGTCTTTAATTGTTTTTTTAACTGTGTATGAAAGAATGTATTAATTTAATGATTAGGCATGCATTAAAAAACCTCTTAAAACTAGCTTGCTTTTTAGGCAAGCCAGTTACAAACGTTATCTACTATTTGTTTTTAAAAGGCATAATGAGCAATCCCCAAAGGGAGGCGTTTTGTTTTTGGCTTGGGTATTCTTTTAAGCCAATATCGATGTCGTTATCGGCTTTTTGCGCTTTATTTTTGTAACTACCAAACAGTTTATCCCACCAAATAACACTAAATCCATAGTTAGAATTGGTTTCGCTCACGCGTTGGCTGTGGTGAATTCGATGTAATATTTGGGTCATTAATATTAATCGAAGAGGCTTTTCTATTGCATTTGGCAAGCGAATATTTGCATGGTTAAACAGCGCTAAACCGTTAAGTGCTATTTCAAATATTAATACTGCAATAGCAGGTACACCTAAGGCGGTAACGGCAATTAATTTTATGAGTATGCTGAGTACAATTTCGATAGGGTGAAACCGCAAGCCTGTGCTGGTATCTACGTGCGCATCGGCGTGATGCACGCGGTGCAAGCGCCACAAAATAGGCACTTGATGAAACAGCCGGTGCTGCCAATAAATAAGTATATCAAGCAGTAGCATGCTTAAAATAATGGCGACGATACTTGGTATGGCTATTTGGTTAAATAAACCGATACCGTGCTCTTGGTTAAAAAGCGCTACGGCGGTTAAACCGATTGGTACACTTAAGCGCGCAATTAATGATGAGGTAAACACAAGTCCAAAATTAGCAAACCATCGGGTGTTACTTTTTATAGGGGATTTACGTGCGGGCATTCGTGACTCTAGTAGCATCATAATAACCAAAATGCTAAAAAAGAACCCTAAACGCCACCAAATTTCATTACTCATTGGCTTGTGTAACCTTATCGGCTTCTTGGAGTTTAAGTGTGTTATAACCACCATGTATACGTGTAAAAATAGTAATAGCGCACGCAGTGGCAAAAATACTCGCCATGATAGTAAAGTGCTGCGGCCAAATACAAAAGGCAATAAACAGCGCGATGGTCTCTGTGCCTTCGGTTAAGCCATTTAAATAGTAAAAGCTTTTGTATTTAAATTGAGGTTTATCGAGCTTAAATTTTTCGGCTGCAATGGCAAAGGCTAAAAAGCTTGAGCCAGTGCCTATAAAGGTGGTCAATAATATGCTACCTGCAATTGCGTTTTGCTCGGGGTTTGCCAAAATAAAGCCAAGCGGAATTGCCGCGTAAAATAAAAAGTCGAGGGTAATATCTAAAAAACCGCCAGCGCTTGAACTTAAATTTGCATGACGTGCCAACACGCCATCAAGCCCATCTAAAATACGATTTAAAGCAATAGCAGTTAACGCTGCGTACCACATTTCAAATGCAATTAGTGGTACGGCTAAAAGGCCTATTAAAAAACCTATTACAGTGAGTTGGTCGGGGGTTATACCGCGCCTGTGCATTAACGCTACAACGGGTGTTAATAGTGGCTTTATAACTGGGGTGATGTATTTGTCTAGCATGCTCGTTGCCTTGTGCTTTTACTTATTTGGCTAAATTTAAGGTGATCAGTTTGCCGTTTGCAGCTTCTGCATCGCTATGATCGTGGGTGACCATAATAGCGGGCAGTTTATGCTCGCGTATTTGGCTAAATACCAGTTCGCGGGTATCTACTCTTAATTGGGTGTCGAGCTTACTAAATGGCTCATCAAGTAATATGGCTTTTGGTTCGCTCAATAGCATACGCAGTAAAGCAACGCGGGCTTGTTGTCCCCCTGAGAGATTGTCGGGGTGGCGGTTTGCCATTCCTTTTAAACCTACTTGCTCAAGCGCGTGGTCTATTTTTTCGAGGCGCTGTTTTTTATTGCCTTTAGGCATAGCAAATGCAATGTTACCGCTTACCGACAAATGCGAAAATAATAACGCGTCTTGGTAAAGTACGCCTATGTGACGTAAATGAGTAGGTAAGTTATTAATGTTTTCGCCGTTGAGCCACACTTCACCATTTGCGCTAAAGCCGCTGGGTAATGTGCCTGTAAGCCAGTTTAATAAACTTGATTTACCACTGCCAGATGGCCCCATAATGGTGAGTATTTCGCCGCCTTTTACTTGCTCGTTTAAGCTAAGTAATTGCTCGTTTTGACGATAAAGCTCACAATTTTTAATCTCTAAAGATGACTGCATTAAAAACCTTTTAATTTATGGGTTAGCGTTGTGCGCTTTTAAAAAAATACTTAGGTAAAACCCATGCCAGTATAAAGCCAATTAATGGCAATGCCATTTGCATAATGGCATACACTGCACTGGTGCGCCTACTTGCGCCATTTGCAAGGGTAACCGCTTCGGTTGTAATTGTTGCTATGCGCCCGCCGCCGGCTAAAAGAGTCGGTAAGTACTGGCCAAAGCTAATGGCTAAACCAAGTGCTATGGCGATTAAAATAGGGGCAAATAACTGGGGTAATTTAACGTGCAAAAATACTTTGTAGGGTGTTGCGCCAAGGCTTGCTGCTACATGAGCAAAGCGAGGGTCTAGGCGCCTATAACTGCTCGCAAGCGATAAAAATACATACGGTAATACAAACAATAAATGGGTAAATACCACATTAAAAAATGCGGCCTGGTTATTTACTAACTGTTGCAGCCACACTAGGCCGAATAAAAACGCAATACTTGGTACAAGCAGCGGTAAATAAATAATTAAACTGGTAAAGCGCGACATGGGTTTTGCACTTAATTGCTCTGACTCTAAGCACAAAAGCGTAATTATAATGGCAAACAACGTTGTTACTAACCCTATAGCAAGGGTATTAAAAAGCGGGCTTTGCATTTGCATTAGCGCGCTTTTAAAGTGAAGTAGCGTAAGCTGCTCAGGCAAAGCCGCCGGAAAGCGCCAAAAACCAGCGACAGACCACATAATCAAGCCAATTAACGAGAGCAATATAAAGCCAATTACAAATACTGTAAGGACGGTCGTTATTTTTTGCCAATAAATGCCGCCGTATTCTCGCTCGCCATTGGTGAGTAAATCATTAAATAATGCTTTTATCGCTTTTTCGCCGCCAAGCCAAAATGCTAACAATCCAGCAGTAAGCACAAGCTGCAATAACGCCCCAGCAGACGCTTTAATGCGCAGGTTTAAATCAACGTCGTTAAACCAGTGCATAATCGCAACAGCAAGCGTTGGCGGGGTATTTGGTCCCAAAATAAGAGGCATTTCTACACTTGCACTGGCATAAGCCAATACGGCTAAAATAGGTAGACGCAATAATGGGTAAAGGCTTGGCAATATTACTTTAAAAAAAGCAGTCATAGGGCAGTAGCCCAAGTTAAGCGCTACTTTATGTTGCTGGCGCAGCTTTTTACCAAGCTCAGGTTGAGCAAGTACACCGAGTGCCATTAGCAGTAAAAAAGGCAGTTCTTTAAGCGTTAACCCTAAAATTATACTAATGCCAAATGAGTCGTGCGGAAACATACCGTTAGGCGCAAGTTCCCAACCACTTAACCACGGCGATACTAAACGTGAAATCATACCCGAAGGAGCAATTAAAAAACCAACGGCTATAGCGGCTGCTGCGTGGGGTATTACGAGTATGGGACTTAGTAAACGCTGAATACGGTTAAGCCACGGGCTATTAAAAAATGCCGCTAAAATCATTAACGTAATGACAAAGGCAAGTAAGGTACTTATTAATCCGGTGCCAACACTTAGCATAACCATATGTGTTAGGCCGGGTGTTTGTATAAGCATAGTAAAGCCATGTAGGCCAAATGTTGTGTGCTCAAGTACCGGTGCATAGCCAAAAGCGGGCAATAGCACGCTGATTAAGCCGCCTATTACGGGCAAAATTAGCAATGCTAGTAAAAAACGTGGGCTCAACTTTACAATGCGCGTAAACATATCAGTGCTGTAATGCGTTGTTGCTTTAGTATTTACAGCTACACTTTTTGAAATAACGCTCATTGGCTTACTCCATAGCGTGCTTGCCAACCTTGCATAATAGCATTTACCCAACTTGGGTGCGGCTCACTCAAAGTGCGTTTAATACTGTTAAAAGGCAAAGCACTTGGATGAGGTTTGGCTGTTTTAAATAATGCTTGCTGCTGCGTATTTAAAGTTGATTGAATAAGTACTGTTTTATCGCCCCATATGTGCGCTTGTTGTTTTTGAGCTTGCGCCTCTGGGCTTAATAAAAAGTTAGCTACTATTTGAGCACTTTGCTGGTGGCTTGCGTTATAAGGAATGGCTACAAAGTGGGTGTTACTTAAGCTGCCATCTTGCATTGCGTAGCTACGAATGCTTTTTGGTAAATCATAACGCTTAACTGCGGCGGGTACTTCGGGTGCTGAAAACGTAAACGCTATGCTTAGCTCTGTGTCGCCGACTAAACGGCGCATTTGCGCACCACTTTGCATAAAATGGCTGCCATCGCGCCAAAGTGTTGGGTGCAGTTTATTTAAAAAATCCCATAATGGGTTTAATACTTGGGCTGTATTTTGTGCTGTAGCAGGCTGATTTAACTGCGCTTTAAGTGTGTCATCACTTTGTTGATGTAGCATGACAAGCGCGTATTTTAAAAAGCTCATGCCTAAAAAGTCAGGCGGTTTGGGGTAGCTAAAACGCCCCGGATTTTTTGTGCTCCAGCTAAGCAATTGGTTTAAGGTTGTTGGTAGCGTGTTATTTACTGTGCCATCTATTGCTAAGCTGTCGTAGTAAAAAGTGAGAGATGCTTGGCCCCAAGGTGCTTCCATTCCGTTGGTGGGTATTCCAAAATCAAAATTAACAGCGGGGTTATTGCTAGGGTCGGTGTAGTTAAAATTTGGCAGCTTATTCGCCCATTGTTTTAGTAATAATGAGTGCTCGCTCATGGTGGCAAAGTTAGCACCGTTTATCCAAATTAAATCTACGCTGCCTTTATCGTTATTGTTTGCTGATTTTTCGGCAAGAACGCGGCTTACAGCTTCGCTGGTATCGCTTAGCTTTACGTGTACTAAGTTAATGTTGTATCTAGCTTTTACTTGCTGAGCAGCCCATTGAATATACGCGTTTATTTGCGCATCGCCGCCCCATGCATAAAAATATACGCTTTGGTCTTTGCCTAGGCTTTCAACGTGTTGCCAACGGCTTTGTAGCTCTGTGCTCGCCATGCTTTTAAAGCTTATAACAAGGCAAATGCAAAACGCGATACAGCATAAACTGTATCGCGTGAGTATTTGCCAATATTTAGTGGCGTGCATTTAAGTCCCAGTCGTAATCTAAAAACTTAACCTTCATGTTATCGTTTTTAAGGGCTTTTAGCTGTGCAGGGATCAAGTTAAGTGCTTTAGGGTATTGCATAAAAAACTGCTGCAATGTGTTTGCGCCTTTAAAGCCTTTTTCAAAATCCTCGCCATACCATTTAAATATTGAAGACACGCTCAACGTGTTATCTTGCGCTATATTACGGGTCATATCTGATAAAAAACGCACTGTTTGCTCTTGTAATTGTGCTTCTAATGTATCAGCAGTATACGCTTCTTCACGTAGTGCTGGGCAACCAATACTTGCACAATTTACTGCAAAGTGAATACGTGGGTCGTTGTATTTACCACTACCACGTATTAAACCATGCTCTATATCATCAAGACTGCGCGTTTTACCAAGTAATGGCACAAACTCCTTGCTCCATGGTGAGCTAAAAAAGCTGCCTAAATCTTTAATTGATTTAAGATCTGGGTACTTAGTTAATATAAGCTCAACAGTAAAGGCATTATACGCATTGATTAAAAACGCAAGTTGCTTTGGTTTTTCCCACGTATCAAACTCGTTTTGCGTAACAGCCGATAACGAATCTAAATAGGTTTTAAGCTCGCTGTGCTTAGCTTTTATTGCTGAGTAATCAACCTCTGTGCTGTGGCCATGATTAATAGCCACAACATGGTTGTTTAATAAAGCATTCCAGCTGTCGTGCATGTTTTGGGCATTGCTCGCAAACGATGTTGCAAGCAATGCAGACCCTAACAAGAGCGCTTTTAAAGGTGTTTTAAACATATTAGCCTCTGCGCCATGAGTGGTATTTTTCAAGCATGTTAAGTACTTTTTCTGGTGCGTGCGCGCGTTTCCACTCGCCTGCTGCGTATTTGTTACCTTCAGCCCAAGTAGGGTAGCTGTGAATAGTGCCTAGTATTTTGTTAAGGCCTAAACCGTGTTTCATTGCCAGTACAAACTCAGCAATTAAATCGCCAGCATGCTCAGATACCACAGTAACACCGAGTATTTTGTCTTTACCTTTAGGGGTAATTACTTTTATAAAGCCTTTTGTTGCGCTGTCGGTAATGGCGCGGTCTAATTCTTCAAATTCAAAGCGAGTGATTTCATAATCGATACCTTTATCAATAGCATCTTGTTCGTTTAAGCCTACACGTGCTACTTCAGGGTCTATAAATGTAGTCCATGGAATAACACGGTAATCCACTTTAAACTTTTTAAGGTTACCAAATAAGCCATTTACTGCTGCGTACCAGCCCTGATGAGCGGCTACGTGCGTAAATTGATACGGGCCTACAATATCGCCTGCTGCAAAAATGTTAGGGTAGAGCGTTTCTAGGTATTCGTTAGTGACTACAGTACGGTTGGTTTCTATGCCAAGCTCTTCAAGGCCGTAACCTTTAAGGCGAGCGCTTCGGCCAACAGCACATAGTAGTTCATCGTATTCAATATCGATTTCGGTATCGTTATGTTTTACCACAATGAATTTTTTACCGTCGCGCGCTTCACAGCGCAGTGCCTGATGCGAGGTTAAAATGTTTACGCCGCTTTCGGTTAGCGCTTCATGTGCAAATTTAGATACTTCTAGGTCTTCTTTGATCATGATGCGTTCGCTCATCTCGATTTGCGTAACGCTTGAACCTAAACGGGCAAAACTTTGAGCAAGTTCGCTACCAATTGGGCCGCCGCCAAGTACAACCAGTTTTTTAGGGGCTTCATCAAGCTCAGCAAATTTAGTCCATAACGTATCGCTTGTTACATAGCCTGTTTCTTCAATACCAGGAAGTGGCGGTACAAATGGGCGTGCGCCAGTGGCAATAACAATCGTGCGAGCGGTTAACGTTTGTGTGCCGCCATCGTTAAGTTTAATTTCTACAGTCCACGGGTCTAATAATTTCCCGTAGCCTTTTACAACATCTACACCAAGGTTTGTGTAACGTTCAACGCTATCATGTGGTGCTACGTCGGCAATCACTTGGTGTACACGTGCCATTACTTTTTTAAACGAAAACTGCGGTGCCATGTTTTCTAGGCCGTAGTGTTCCCCGTGGCGAATTTGCTCAGCAATTTTAGCACTTTTAATAACAGCTTTACTTGGCACACAACCGTAGTTTAAACAGTCGCCGCCCATTTCGCCGGCTTCAATTAGCGTTACTTTGGCTTTAACCGCAGCTGCAATGTAGCTTGTCACTAAGCCGCCAGCTCCAGCGCCAATAACAATCATGTTGCGGTCGAACTTTTTAGGTTTAGTGTAATTTTTGTATACGCGACGTTTTTTAAACACGTTTAGGATTCCTTTAGCAATGAATGGGAACACACCCAATAAAGCGAACGATAAAATAAGATCGAGCGATAAGATGCCTGATAAGCTTTCAATTTGCGCAAGTTGTGTACCTGCGTTTACAAATACAAATGTACCCGCGAGCATGCCTACTTGGCTTACCCAGTAAAAGGTCCATGCTTTAATTGCGGTAACACCCATTAATAAGTTAATTAAAAAGAACGGAAATACTGGCACTAGCCTAAGCGTAAATAAGTAAAAGCCACCTTCTTTTTCAACGCCTGCGTCAATAGCGTCTAAACGCTCAGGAAAGCGCTGTTTAATTGTATCGCGCAGTAAATAACGCGATACTAAAAAGGCAAGCGTAGCACCGACAGTCGAGGCAAACGATGCAACCAATAAGCCTTCAACCAAGCCAAATAATGCACCTGCGGCCAGGGTTAATATTGCCGCGCCCGGTAATGAGAGAGCTGTTACTACTACGTACAGTAAAAAGAAACCACCAAAAACCAATAATGGTGATTGCTCTTTGTATTGGTTAAATTGCTCCATAGAGCCTTTTAAGCCTTCAAGTGTAAGTAGCTGATGTAAATTAAAGTGAAAGAACATGCCTATTACGACCGCTGCAATCAATATCAAAAATAGTTTTTTTATCATGTTCTCTCTCTTAAAACGTTCTTAAAAATTATGTGTAAGTGTAAGTTTTGCGTTAATTGGTAACTCTGGAAAAGCCAGCGTTGCACCAAAGTAACCACCTTCAAATACAGGGCGCCAGTTTTTTTGATTAGTGACGTTGTTTACATCTAATCGCAACTTAGTGCTAGGCGTAAATACGTAGCTAGTATTAACGTTTAGTGTGTATTGATCACGAATTTTAACTGTTGCCAAAAAGTCTAATGGGTAACTCTTTGTATATAGACCTGAAAAACCCATTTGCCATTTCGAATTAATTGAATAATTTCCGTTAAAACTGAATGATTGCTCAGGAATGCCCTGAACTTGGCGGTTTGAAGGTGCAAAAGCAGTAAAGTTAGGGGCGCCAACACCGGTACCTGCGATAATATCTGGGCGCGAATTATCAAACGCATCGATTACTTGAGCAGAATCTTGGCTGCTTGCAGAGTTGTCGTAACGCGCATCTATGTAGCTGTAACCCGCACTTAGCCAATAAGGGTAAGCATCGTAAAATACTTGGCTTTCAAAACCTGTAGTACGAATACCTGTATTGCTGCCATCGCGATTACGTAAACTGCGGCGCTGACTAAATACCGCGCCATCGGCGTACCAATCGCTGTCGGTTGGGGCGTACTTTAAGCCAAACTCAACTAATGTGTTTTCGGTAGCAAAATTTTGTGCGCTAATGGTGTTATCGCTGCCAAGCGATGTACCGCCAGCCATACTGTTTGACGTTGCTTCGTTATAACTTGCTGCACCGTAAGTGGTGTAGTCGGCATTTATTTTGTAGTTAAAGCTAACTTGGCCAGAATGCAGTATTTCGTTAATGCTATCGCTTGCAGCAACTTGGCCTTGCGGTGCTATAGGATCGTTTGCTTCTACATCGTAAAAATCAATGCGGTAACCCACGCTAGTATGAAGCTTATCACTCCAATCTGAGTCTTGTTGAATAGCAAGCCCTGTTTGCCATGAGCGTGAGTCGGTGGTGTCTGATAGATTAAAGTCGCCGCTGCCATCGTTATCTAAGTCGTATTGACCACCAGGCGATACAAATACGCCTGGGCTTAGCTCTACTAAACGCGCCTTTTGTGCATCGGTTAATGGAATGCGGCGGTTTGAAAGCGGGCCTGTTAAATCAATTGGTAAATCGGCTTCGGTAGTAAATTGGCTATAGCCGAGCACTTTATTGTAGCGCACGTCAAAAGCAAAAATTGTTTGCTGGTCACTGTTCCAGCGGTACGTAAGCTCCGTTCGGTTTTGGGCGGTATCAGCGCCGTCTATAATTTCTACAAAGCTGTTTTGTGCTATTTCTTCACGTTGTAAATGCTGAAAATACGTAATATTTTTTAATGAAGCATTTGCACTTAGTTCACGCTTATAAATGCTGTGAATTAAGTAGGTTGTTGCTTCGTTTTTATTATCAGGATCGGTAAGTACGGTGCTGCGATCTATTTTTACTTGCCCTGTAGGCGATACAATTGAACCCGCTGCCGGTACTGTACTGCCATCGGCTTGCACGCCTTGGCCCGTTATGTAAAGGCCATCATCAATTAAGGCTTGAGTAGGGCGATTAATACCTGCGTTATCGGTAAATTCAACTTGGTATAGTTCAAAGTTAATGTCCCAACTGCTTTTGTCGTCTGGCAATATTCTAACTGCTGCAAATAAGCTGTCGCTTTTAGTACCTGAATAATCGTAGTAGCTGCCTTCATCAAGGTGCTCGTAACTTACTCTTAGGCCTACTTTGTCTTGAATAATTGGCGCTGTGTAATCTACTTGTGCACTGTATTGATCCCATCGTCCCGCTGAGAGCTTAACTTTACCTTTACTTTCATCTGTAGAAGCAGTCTTTGAGTGTAAATTTACAAAACCACCGTTACGTTGGCTTGAACCAAATAAAACAGGTGGAGCACCTTTTACTACGTCTATTTGTTCTATAGAGTTGAACGATAACGGCACACCAAAGCCATTATTACCTGCTTGACGACGCGTACCATCTTGAAAAAGCTCACCCAGTTGGCCACGAATAGTAGGTAAACTGGGCGCACCAAAGCCACTTGCAGAGTATGTGTTTGGGCTAACTGCAAGTACGTCTTGTAGGGTAGTGATGTTGAGTTGTTCTATTAACTCGCTTGAAATAGGCGTTACTGAGCGTGCAATATCTTGCAGTGCCAAATTATCCCCGAAAGGGCCGTCTACAGTGGCGTCTTTTACAGATAAACCTTGAGATTTAAGAACTTGGCCAGCTACTTCTATGTGCTCAATTGCGCTTTTAGTTGTTGCTTTTGGTTCTTCAGCTGCAAATGCTAGCAATGGTGTGTTTAATACAATGGCTAGCGTGATTGCTAATTGTGCGTGTTTCAAACGTTTTCTCTCTACGATTAAAATGTTGTTGGCGATAAAGACCGAAAGCCTTAAAAATAACTTTCAATTAATTTAGGCTTCTTTTTATTTTTTAGAACGAAAGCCAATACTCTATTGTTAAAGTCATACTTAAGTATCTAGTTTTACATTGTAATGTAAGCTTATGCTTTATATGGTTTTTTCAAGCATAGTCTATTTTTATGAAACTTGTTTGTTATTAATTTATTTTTACAAACTTATAGATTCATCAAACATGTAAAAAAAATCACCTTCTTTTGAAATAAAAGCTCAGTTATACGGTCTAGCTTACTTCAACGTTTATTAATATTTTTTTAAGGAAGTTTTATGACAGGTACAATTAACTCTGATGTGCAAAACCGTTTGCAATGGTCACTCTTCTCTTTGCGTTTAGGGGTGTTTATTGTAATGATAATGTGGACATTCGATAAGTTTGTTAACCCTGGACATAGCGCACGTATATTTGAACATTTTTATGGTATCAGTGGTTCTACCGATATAATTGCTTACGTTATAGGTGCTGTACAACTTGTTTTGGTTTTAGCATTTATGGCGGGTATTAAAAAGCGCCTTACATACGGAATCATTTTTGTAATGCACGGCCTTTCTACACTTTCATCTTATAATCAGTATATTGATGGCTTTAATAACTTATTGTTTTTCACTGCGTGGCCAATGTGGGCAGCATGTTTTGCACTTTACTTATTACGTGATCAAGACGTTAAATACACAGTATAAGTATTAAGCAAAAAAAATGGTTATAAGCCATAGGCTTATAACCAATAAGTACACAGGGAGTGTATGGAAGTCGGTTTACAATATTTAATGCATCGCTTTATTGTAGCGTTTTGCTAATGTTTCTTTTTGATCTTCAGTTAATGCTTTTCCAGCAAGTTGAAATACTTCGCGCTCTTCTTCACTCAAATGGTGGTGTACCAATTCATTAAGCTTCTTTGCTGTTTTAAGCCAAGCTGATGAGCTCATTTTAGTGTCTTCTAATTGCTCAACTAACTCATCTATTTCGTGGTGTTCAGCAACACTATGGCGCGCCTTTTCTTGAGTTAAGTCATCGCACATTAGTGGGTTATAAAAAAAGCGTTCTTCAAATTTGGCATGATCTTCAAGTTCTGTTTTAAGTTCATTCATTAACGCGTGGCGCTCATCCGTATCGCCATGAGTTTCGATAAGTGCGTCTACCAATTTACGTTGTTTATCGTGATCGTAACGTAGCGCTTCAAAAATATTCATAATTAATCCTTTTACTTGTTCTCAAATTGCTTATGTTGTTAACAAAGCAAGCTAGATGCCAATTGTTAAAATATTGATTTTTAAGTGTTTATGTTTTTTTATTCAGCTATCAAACACATGGTATGTAACTTTTACAAGCATACTAATGCAATATTTTCAGGTTTTAGCTCTACAGATACTTACAAATATTTACTGGTTGTATATTTTAGTGGAGTGATAAAGTGGTGGCGCTATTTAGGTACAGATTGTACATAGTTGTTTTATATATGTGGTTTATAAAGCT
The DNA here is from genome assembly GCF_018101025.1 of Pseudoalteromonas sp. MMG006. Classification (NCBI taxonomy): domain Bacteria; kingdom Pseudomonadati; phylum Pseudomonadota; class Gammaproteobacteria; order Alteromonadales; family Pseudoalteromonadaceae; genus Pseudoalteromonas; species Pseudoalteromonas sp. MMG006. The sequence continues at coordinate 179,510 of NZ_JAGJEJ010000006.1, read as the reverse complement.
TTAATTAACAGGATTGTTTAAGGATGAATATAAAAACCCCCATTACAGCACTGTTACTGTGTGCATTGTTGAGTGCATGTAGTACAGCTTCGCATTCTGATCGAAGCTTATGCATAAAAGAAGCTGAAGTGACTGAGCTAAATGGCTCCCAAACAAGCTCAGAAGTTTATAATGAATGTATAAGTGCTCAATTAAAAAAGGATGCTAAAGAGGAAACCTTTTTCGATGAAGTAGGTGTGTTTCTTATTGACCTACTTGTTTTGATAGCCGATTAAATAAGTAACTTTGTAGCTATAATCTAAGGCAGAAGGGTACTTTAAATAGGATTGATTATGAAAGCGTTTTTAGCTTTATTATTGCTGTGTATATTTTTAACTGGCTGTGCTGCTCAGCCTTATGCTGGCTCTACAAAATGTATGGAGCAAGCCGATATAGCTTATGAAACCGATTTACATAAAAATGAGCCACTAGATAATCAATGCAAAGCTACAAAAGTAAATACGTCTAACAAAGAGTTTGAGAATCATAGTATTGTTGATAGAAGCCTTTTACAGCTAATCGTTAGTGTTTTAAACGGTATATTTAGATAGTTAAAATACAATTAAATAAGGTATGTATGCAGGAAAAACTAAAAGCAAAAATTATAGCTGTGTGCGATAAAAAAATAGCAGCTAAAGGTGAAAATGTAGGGCTTTCTTTTTACGCTTTTTTTGCAAATAAAAATACGGATCCTGAGCTACTTATGCAAGCAGCTACGTGGTGGATACACACCCATAAATTAGATCACTTTGAAAAAGCCCACAAAATAAAACAGATGATTATTGATGGACACTAGTAACGTATATTCACGCGATTGCTATTTGGTTTCTGCCATTTTCTTTTGCTTTATACAGCTGTTGGTCTGCATGTTTAATAAGCGCATCAAGTGATTTAGAGTGAGTATTACTTATTGCTACACCTACGCTAAAGGTAATGTTTATTTTACTCGGTAAGGCTTCTATTTCACGGCAATATTCAGATAAAATGAGTGCTAAGTTCTCAAACGTGTTGCTAATTTCTTGCTTATCTAATGTATCTAAAACAAACAGCCATTCTTCGCCGCCGTAACGCCCAAATGTATCATTTTCACCTAGCGTATTTTTAGCGGCTTGAGCAAACTTAATCAGTACTAAGTCCCCGGTGTCATGGCCAAATTGGTCATTAATATTTTTAAAGTAGTCTAAATCAACAATCGCAATTGATGCTGGTTTATTGGCTAACAAATTATCAGCTATTTGCATTACTCCACGGCGGTTTAAACTATTAGTAAGGTAGTCGGTTAACGCAATAGTGTGGTATTTTTTTCGCTGGCGAATTTGCCTATAAAACAAAAATAACGACACAATAACTAAAATGAATGCGATAGATGCGCTAAGGCGCCAAATAATTTTTTGCTGATGCTCTTCTTTTACTTGAAGTTCGTTTATATTTTTTTCGTATTCTAGCTGTAAAATCTTGTCTTCTTTTTCTTTGACTTCAAACTTTACTTGCAGTGTTTTTATATTACTTTCGCTTGTTGCTTCATAATGTTTTTTTGTATAAATGAGCTTGCTTCCAATTGCTTCAAAGGCATCATCGATGTAATTAAGCTGTCGTTTTAGCTCATATCGTTTACCTAAAAACTCTGCTTTATAAATACTACGGCTAAACTTATCGATATTTAAAAATACTTTATCGTTTATTTGGTTCGCTTTATCTAGCAAATTTTGTTTTATGTATATATCGGCTAGTAAAATCATTGAGGCAAGGTGCATATCGTGAATACCAGCAGCGCGGGCTAGCTCGATGTTTTCGTTTGCAAGCGTAATGGCGGTGTCGTAATTACCTTGTTTATATTGAATATTAGCAATTGAGTATTGAGCAAATGCTAATCCTTTTTTCATACTTACTTTTTTAAAATAGTGTAGGGCTTTATTTAGGTAAATGAGTGCATCTTGGGGGTTATTCGTTTCAAGCAATACACTTCCTAAGCTCCAGTATGCTTTTGCAGTAAATAGCCCGTCGTTGGTTTTTTCATAGGCTTCTACCGCTTTTTTTGCATAATATACAGCCTTGCCATCGTTAACACCTCTGTCATTTAGGAAGTTATAGGCATCGGCAACTTTTCTTAAAAAGTAGGCTTGAGATGCCATATCATCATCTTTCATAGCAAGCTCTAGACCTGCTAATGCGGCACTTAACGTTTTTCTGAGTGAGTCCGTATCTGTGTAGTAATAAGCCAATGCACGAAGAATGATTATTTTTTCTTTAGATGAGTGTTGTGCTATTTTTTCTTCTAAGTGTATTGCAAGATCTTTAGCTTGAGTGAGTTTTTTTGTTTGCGATAAATATTTTAATTGCGCCTCTAAAAACAACATATAAATATCGTTTTGTTTAAGTACTTTTTTGTTATTTATATAATTAGATATATGGGTATTTAACGCATCGTATTCTTCTTGCCTAAAAAGTAACTCTGCATATAAAGCAGCGGCTTCTAAGTGAAGTGTTGACCAATTCGCTCTTTACTAATCTCAAAGGCTTGCGTGAGCTTTTGCTGGTTAATTAGGTAGTCTAATTTATTCGCTCTTATGTTATTAACTAAGCTTTGGGTTGTTTTAAAGTCTAACTTATTTAAGGTTGAATTTAATGACGTATCATCGGCGAGTGCAAACGTGCTCACAAACAAAAATAAAGGCAGAACGAGTAATTTAATCAATGTACGATTAAATAATTTTACGTGTGAATTGTTGTTCTGCTTTATCATGATGGCTTATTTTTATATTTTTTATACCTAACTATAGCATTACTTTTAAAGTATAAGTTAATGATTGTTTAGTGATTATATTTTATTTACCAAAAAGTGGATAACTAAAGTGGGTAATAAACATGAGTAACCAACATAGTTAATTAATCTAAAAATCAGGTGCTACTTCAAATTCTAAACGCTTATGTGTAATGGGGTGGGTAAACGCTAAATATTCGGCATGTAAATGGAGTCTATCAGCCTTTTGGCCGTAATGCGTATCACCAATAATCGGCATGTTTAAACCTAAGCTATGAGCGCAGTGTACTCGCAGCTGATGTGTTCGGCCAGTTTTTGGGTATAACTGTAAACGCGTAATATTGTTTTTTCGCTCAAGTACGTGCCATGTGGTTAGTGAAGGCTTACCGTTTGTGTAGCACACCATTTGGCGTGGCTTGTCGTCAAAATCAAGCATAAGAGGTAAATTTATCTCGCCGCTATCTTCACTTACATTTCCATCGACTAGTGCAACGTAACGTTTATCAATAGTGCGTTCTATAAACTGTTTTTGCAGCGCTTTATGAACACGTTTATTAAGTGCGATCATCAATAACCCTGAGGTTGACATATCTAAGCGGTGCACAATTAATGGGCCTGAAGCTTCAGGAAATTGCGTTTTTATGCGCATATATACAGAGTCATCAATATTTACACCAGGGACCGATAAAAACTCAGCAGGCTTGTTCACCACCAATAAGTCGTCGTCTTTATAAATAATACTTAACTCTTTCCCATCGGCTTGGTTTTCAAGTAGTGGATTGGTTTCAACATTTAGGCCTTTTAGCATATGCCCTAGTATTGGTTGGCATTTGCTATAACAAGAAGGATAGTAATTTTTGTGTTGTCTAATGGCTGATTTAGGGGCTGCTCCCCACCAAAATTCGCCCATAGCAATAGGTTTTAAGTTTTGTTTATACGCATATTGTAATAACTTTGGTGCTGCGCAGTCGCCAGCGCCAGAAGGTGGAGTATGCTCAGGAAGCTGTGCAAAAATTGCATTTAGGTCGGTTACTTCTTTATGGGCATTTAAAAACTGATACTGAGCAAAAAGCATTTTTTGTAGGTTTTTTGAAAGCGTTTTACGGCGTTTTTTTAAATGTTTAACGTTGTCTGTAATTTTGGTTTGAGCGCTCTCTAGCTGCTCTATTTTATTTTGCCAATTAAGTTTAAGCGCTTGTAACTGCTTTTTTTCAACAATGCTTTGCCCGGCTAGTTTATTTTTAAGCTGCTCAAAATCGGCTTCGCTTAGTTCGGCTTCGCCTTCAGTTCGCTGCTTTTTACGAGTTAACCTTCCGGCCTGCATAAGGGCTTGCTGCGCAAGTAATTGCTCGTTAAACATAGCTTTTGATTCATCAAGCTTTTTATTAATAGCGATGAGCTCTGCGCTGCTTTCAAACGCATCAATTTGGCTGTTTATGTCATTAATAATTTTGCTTTGTGCTAAATAACCTTCATCGTTTAGCTGCATACTTGATACCGGTGGCACAAAGTTAATATTGCCTTTATCGCCTTCAATTTGCCCCGAGTATGCGCTTAAAAACCCCAGTTCATTTTTGTCGTTTTGCACAACTAATACGCCAAACATTTTACCTGCGTTTTCGGCTTTTAAATGTAAGAGTGGTTCTAGCTGCTGTTGCAACTGCGTTGCGGCTGCAATAGTTAGCGGATGCGGCTGATAATAAAAGGGAAAGGTAAATGTTTCTGGAAGCGAAAGCGCATTTATATTTTGTAAAAAAGGGGTAAAGCAAGAAGCTGATTTTGACATAAAAATAACACAGAAACATTCAGTAAAATAATTGGGTCAGATAATACCATATTCATAGTTAACCCACTAAAAATCTCATCTTAGTTTATTCATACATAGTTTAAAGCCGACATTCATGTTTAATGTATCAGTATAGGTGCATAGCAATATTTAAACGTATTGTTGTTACTCTATCATTTGTATTTCATGTGTGTCGTTTCTCATTAATTGAGCGCATTTTTTAAACGACATTTGTACTGGTAGAGCCCAAAGATAATTCAATTTACAGAATAACTTAACTGTTAGGAGTTCTATATTATGAGTGAAAATATCGCAGGTTTTATCACCAAAACCCTTGAGCAAGCTGGTGTAAAACGAATTTGGGGGGTAACTGGCGATTCACTTAACGGCATTAGTGAAAGTCTTCGAAAATTAGGAACAATTGAATGGCTAGGAACACGTCATGAAGAAGTGGCAGCCTTTGCAGCCGGTGGCGAAGCGCACTTATCAGGCGAACTTGCGGTGTGTGCAGGCTCGTGTGGCCCAGGTAATCTGCATTTAATTAACGGCTTATTTGATTGTCAACGTAATAATGTACCGGTGCTAGCAATAGCTTCGCATATTCCATCATCAGAGATTGGTAGTAGTTACTTTCAAGAAACCCACCCGCAAGAATTATTTAAAGAGTGCAGTGTATATTGCGAAATGGTGTCAAATCCAGAGCAAATGCCACACTTGCTTGAAACCGCAATGCGACAAGCAATATTGAACAAAGGCGTAAGTGTACTTGTGTTACCCGGCGACATTGCATTAAAAGATATGCCTAAAGCTATTAAACCAAAATGGAACGTGCCAAAACTTGCAGTGTATACCCCAGCGTTATCTGACATTAAAGCAATGGCAACTCATCTTAATAAAAGTAAAAAAGTAACTTTATTGTGTGGTGCAGGCTGTAAAGATGCACATGATGAAATCGTAGAACTTGCCGAAAAATTACAAGCGCCAATAGTACACGCTATGCGCGGTAAAGAGTTTATTGAATACGATAACCCTTATGATGTTGGTATGACTGGGTTTATAGGTTTTGCGTCGGGCTATCATGCAATGCAAGAGGCCGATACATTATTGATGATTGGCACGAGTTTTCCGTATCGGGCTTTTTATCCTGAAAATACCACCATATTACAAATTGATAATAAGGCGGCATCACTCGGGCGACACGTTCAAATTGATTGTGGCGTATTAGGCGATACAAAAAATTCAGTGGCCACATTACTTGAGTACATTGAAGGTGAGCGCACAGACTCGCACTTACAAAAGAGCGTTAAGCACTATAAAGAATCTCGAAAAGATCTCGATAAGCTTGCCAGTGGTAAAACCTCGCAAAAATTAATTCATCCGCAATATCTAACACGTTTGTTAAACGAGCAAGCAGCTGACGATGCTGTGTTTACTTGTGATGTAGGTACACCTACTGTATGGGCTGCACGTTATTTATCGATGAATGGTAAGCGGCGTTTAATTGGTTCTTTTAACCACGGCTCTATGGCAAATGCGATGTCGCAGGCAATGGGCGTTCAATCTATTAATAGAAACCGCCAAGTGATTGCAATGTGTGGCGATGGCGGTTTTTCGATGTTAATGGGTGATTTAATTTCGCTCAAACAGCTTAATTTACCTATAAAGATTGTTGTTTATAATAATCGCTCACTTAGTTTTGTTGCAATGGAAATGAAAGCCAGTGGGTTTTTATCAAGCGATACCGATTTAGAAAACCCAAGTTTTGCTGACATTGCACAGGCTTGTGGTTTAAAAGGCATTCATGTGAGTGATCCAGATGAACTCCCTTTGGCAATGGATGAGATGATGAATCACGCAGGCCCGGTTGTGTTAGAAGTAGATACTGCAAAGCAAGAGCTTTCGATGCCGCCGCAAATAAAATTAGAGCAAGCAAAAGGCTTTAGTGTTTACATGATGAAAGCGTTAATAAACGGCAAAGGGGATGAAATCGTCGAACTGGGTAAAACTAATTGGTTACGTTAGTTAGCTCGTAATACCAATTTGCCATTATGCTTAATCAATTTGAGGAATTAAATTTTACGTTAACTGCGTTGAAAATTTCTGATATACGACTGTATGGATGCAGAGCAATGCAGGAGTAATTAGTGATAGCAACTAAATAACGAAATTTTTTCTTGTTATCGATACTATTTTTTCTTACTTCAAAACAGATCGCTTAATTAAGCGAGTTGGTATTGATCAATGTTTGATGCCGGATTGAACGCCTGCATTTAATTGAGCAGGCAGTAGCAAGCCTTGAGTATGAATATGATTAGGTTTCTGAGCTAATTTTACGATCGCGGACTTGGTTTTTAGTCGGGCTTGCCTGTGGTTATTATTTCTAACAAGTAGGCGGTAATGACGCAAAATGCCAAATACGGCCTACTTAAGAGTTTTTATTAGTGGTGACTTTCTTTGTTGCCTCATAGGTAGAGGCATCAAGGCACTGTTTATTCAGGTACTAGTTATTCAGGCACTAAGTTACCAATGTAGCACTGGGGTTGAAAATGTTTTAAATCTGAAAAGCCAAAATGTTAGTCTAAGTAAACTTCGTCGGTGTGGTTTATGTTAGTTTTAAATAACTCGCCACTATTATGTATCCACCCATCAGAGCCATGTGCTTCTAAAGTAAAGTCATCGTCATTAAGGATAACGGCTGCTAGGGTAATCACGTTAGACTGGGTTATGGTTACGGAGCCATTTTTTATATTGGCTATTTTACCTTTCCACATAATGTTACCATCTTCAAAGATACGAACGCTATCCACTTTCATATCAAATACTTGTCCTATAGATTCAATAGCAATATCGAGGTGATCGCCGACCATCAAAGACTCTACCTTCAAAGGGTCAAAATCAATAAACTGCCTACCGTCACTTAATTCATCTGCAGATAATTTATTTAAATTTTTGCCTGGCTGTCTTACTTCTTCCCATGCAGAGGTTTTTTCTATCGCGGCTAGTAAGTCTTCAGCTGAGTAATTTATGTTTGATCTACGGGCGTTTATTGCTGATATACGTGACGATAAAGTCGGGTAATTTTCATTTTTAGATATCGTTTGGTAACGGTCTTCAAGTGCCGAGTAATTTGTTTCTTCATCAACATCGTGTGGTTTGATAGTTTGTTGCTCTTTTATTGTTACTTGAGACTTTTCTTTTTCATTGGAGGCCATCAACGTTGTATGGGCTAGGGCAGGCTCGTTATTGCGCAGATTATTTATGTCACCTATGGCTTTATTTACGGAAGACGTTGTATTTATTTTTCCGTTGTTTGGAGGGTAATATATAAATGCTAAAATTAAACCCGTTACAGCAATTAAGGTGCCTATGATAAATTTCATGTTCTCTAATACCTAAAGAAGTTAAACGTAAAAAGAATTGAGCCTTAAATACACTAAAACCGACCGCAAAGCGTTTTTGCTTTAGTGTATTTTAATTTTACAGCTATCTAAAAAGTAAAATAATTAGTTGTTACCCAAAATTAACCAACCAACGCTTTCCGCCGTATGGGTTGTTTCAGCTGTGCTCGACTGCTCTTCTTGTAAGCTTATTTGCACACCATCACTGTTAAGGTCTTGATAGCGTAGAGAAATAGGATCTGTACCGTTGTAGCTTTGAATGCTAGAAAATATCTTCGCATTTTCGTAGTCATCATAAAAATTAATGTTTTTCCATGAATCGGTAACTGAATCTGTCGCTATTTGGGCCTGTGTTTTTAGCTTGTCAATGCTTCCTTTTCCTGGCGTAATCGCTAAGTAGTGAATCGTATCGCCAGCAACATTACCATCGTTTGCCTCTTCTTCTTGGAGAAAAAAATCAGCCCCTTGACTTGAAACGTTAATCATACGAATGGTAGATGCAGAGCCCTCTAGTACAACCTCTTTTTGTGCAAGAATAATAGGCGTCGTATAGATATTATTTGCAAAAGAAACGGACTTCCAGTTATGAGTTACATTTTTTGTTTTGCTTGCATATACTTGCTGGCCACCCCAATCATGCTTACCCTCAACTACAGCCAGCCATGAAACTGTCTCTACTGGATGGCTGCCATTTAGGTAATCCCACTCATCTAATTGAAAATCGAAACCTTTTTGAGTGACATTACGAATACTTACAGTGATAGGGCTTGCACCATTTTTTGTAGGAGGGCCCATTATTACCACTGGTATAGACGTAAATGTTGATTTAAATTTAACTGAGCTCCATGCTTCACTTCCTTCTTGGGAAACTGAAACAGTGCCATTTTCTAACCCTTCACTTGAAGCAATAGAGCTTCTATGACTTGCTACTTTGTCTTTTACATTATTCAATGCTTTTGCTGCATCGGCTTGATTTTTAATACCACAATCGTACCCTTTACATTCATAATTAGGGTTAGAAAAAAGGTAAGTACGTGTGTTTGTGTTGTAAGCTGATTCATAAGCCATTAAGGTAGAAAAGGAATTTGTTACGCCATATCCAATTCCCCAAGGGTAATCTTTACCAACGCTTTCTTGTTTTAATGAGTGACTGAGCCCCATTGTATGTCCCATTTCGTGAAGATATGATCGAGACATACAGCTTCTGCGAATGATGTTAAACGCACGTGAACTGCTCGTTGTTACATACCCAACACCACAACCTTCATCAAATGATTGGCTAATTAAAGTGACAAAATCAGCACCACTATTTTGACGCAAAGTACTTACTTGGGTATCTGTTCTAAGAATTTTTAAATCCGGAGTTATATCTATATTTTGTGTTGCAACAAGGTTTAGTTGGATATCAACTTCACTATTAGCAAGGTAGGTGTTTGCTTGATCTACCATTGCAATGATTGCAGTAGATGCTGAGCCATTATAGTATTCTTTTGTTTCATTATCATAAACAACTGCAACATCTACCTCTACCGCCTCTACAGCGGTGTTAGCTAGTATCATGCTGATTATAAAAAAGTAGCTTACTGCAATCCCAAAAAAAGATTTAGCCATATGCATATTAAATGTTTCCTAGTTGGAGTTAATTTATCCGTAGATAGTTAATTTATAAAGGTAGGTATAATTAAGTTTACTTAATGGCAATGATTGTACCTTTATATGGTACTGTGCGAAACAATTAACTAACATTATTGTTGCATTTGGGCATGTAGGGTTAAAAATTATCTTTTCTGTGAATGCTTATTACGGCTGATTCAATGATAAATAATAGTTGGGCTATTAATTTTTCAGGGAGTCACCGTTCAAGCTAGGGGGGATTTAATTGTGGCGCGAAATTTTTAATCCAGTTGAAATGTGCTTAGGAGATAACCTCCATTTTATTAGTAACTTATTGTTTTAGTATGTAAATAACTCACTCACCGCGTTAAGATTATATACGGCGGTATGAATACAGAACAACACATGAGCCTTTATCGAGAAACGGTATATTGTAATTTTTTATTATTTACCTATTTATACATCGCATAATAACAAACTCGAACTCCGGATAATAAACCTATCCCGGCTGTTATTTTCAGCGCTAACAGCTTTGAATTTATTTCTATTAGACTTGCTATGAAAGCGTAAATTCGCCTAGTTTTTACTAAGGATTTTAGGGTAGGCAGGGCCTGTGTTCATTACGGTAAATGGCCGATAATACAGCATAAATGCAAAAAAATGTGCTGCTCTTGGTTGCCCTGAAGAACTATTTACTCTTTATCGCTTAGCCTGCTAGTTTAAAAACCTCGCGCCCGACTAATTCCTAGAGAGAACAAATTTTAATACAGAAGGGTCAATAGACCCTAGAAGGTTAAATTTAAATACTACAAACTCTTTTTAGGCGGAAGAGCCACGTTTGCAAATATTAGCCCTGCAACAAGCGACATAAATATTAAAAACGTTTGCTGGCCAATATGCTCTGCGTATACAAAGTCTTGGCCTTCAATAAGTGAGTTTAAGCCAATGTAGGTTTTACTACCGGGTACTAATACAATTAAGCCTTGCATGGCAACAATTGAGGCGGGTGCATTAGCAACACGATTAAATAAGTTACTAAATATACCTACCGATAAAGCCCCTACGAACGTACCTAACGTGTAATCTAGGTACATAGCAGAGCCAATACTTGTGCCGTAAGCAATAAAACCAGATGCAATAGACCAACCGGCATGCTTAATTTTAGTTCTAAATATAACAACTAAGCTGCTACAAAGCAGAAGTATAGCCAGCCAAGCTGTCCATTTAGGAAGAGGCTCTGGCTGCACAAAGTCTGCTTGGCCAAACATAGCAAAACCAATACCTATGCCAATAAAGGCACCAAAGTACAGTTTAAATAGCAGCATAAACGAGTCCATAACTCGTGCAGTACCCGATACTAAATGCCTAGCTGCAAGCTCGGCTAAACCAAGCGCCAGTGCAAGGCCCGGTATAAATACAATAATGGCCGAAAGCACCACTAAACGTATGTTAATTTCGGGGGTTATGTATACACTTACCGCACAAGCTAATATAGCTGAAATAATGGCAACAAGTGGCTCAAGCATATGTGCAACGCGCTTAGAGCGTGTAGACCAAAGTACAAATACATAAACTACTAACGTAAGCAGCGATGACCACATAACATCAGTCCAGCTTGTGCCCATTAGCATTGCAAACGCACCACCCGATGTTGCAAACGCAATACCGGTAACTAGTTTATTGTATGGGTTTGGCATGTCGAAAATAGCATCAAGCTGAGCGTCGACTTCTTGCAAACTTAGCTTGTCGTCAAGCATTTGATTTACTAGATCGTCGGTGTCGGCAAGTGAGCCTAAATCGTGATCGCCAGGGTCAACTCGTGCTACGTGTGTGTATTCGTCTTCGTGGCCGTCGGTCCAAATTACAAACGTTACAGAGGTTGGCGACATAACAAACGACGATTTAAGCCCTAAGTAAGTAGCCACTTCCATTAGGTGAGCTTCTAGGCGGTAAGCAGGCGTACCGTACTTGTGAAGCATTTTGCCTAACTTAACGATAAATTTGCGTTTTTCTGTGAAGGTTGCAGTTTTCAAATCTTATTTAGGCCAGTGTGTAAATAAATTAGCTAAAAGTATAGGCTAGAACGCCCATTTGTAATGGGCGCGATTTTAAACACAAATCTATAAGAGTCTAGTCATTTTTAATCTAATTTTTTATTTTTTTCTGCTATCCATTGCGCCATATATTGCGTGCTTCGCATTGTATGATGTTTGAGCATTTGTCCGGTGAAGTTTTTTTCGCGATGGGCGCTTAAATCGCTGCTTATTGCATCTATTTTATTAATGAGCGCCGCGCTTAATTTTACTTTGTCGTAGAGCGTATTGAGTAGCGTATTGCCAGCTTGCTGAGCGTGTTCAAAATCAGTTTGATTGTTGTAAAGCTCAACGGCTGCATTTGCAAAATCTTCGGTATTATTGGCCACTTTACCAGACCATGGTAAATCGTTGTGCATGCCCTCTGCACCAATGCTGGTGGTAACGCTGGGTGTTTGCATTATCATGGCTTCAAGTAACTTACCTTTTATACCTGCGCCAAAACGAAGAGGCGCTAAACACACGCGCGCGCTTTGCATTACATCATAGGCGTTATCGGCCCAGCCTTTTATTAAAAACCCCGTTTTAGGGTTATTAAGTGCGGTGGCTTTTGGTGGCGGGTAAGAGCCATAAATATGCAGTTCTGTTTTTGGGAGTTGCTTGCGAATTAATGGCCATATTTTTTGTAAATAAAGAACGGCATCCCAGTTTGGGGCATGTCTAAAGTTACCTATAGTCATAAAGTGTGCGCGTTCATCAAAGCTTTTAGTGGTTTTAGGCAATGCGCTTAAATCGACCATAAACGGTAAATGGTGTAATAAGCTTGGCTCTACTTTAAACACACTGTTTAGTAAGCTCATCTCATAGCTTGAAATAATTAAGCTAAGGTCGCAGCGTAAAATAGCCGCTATTTCGCGTTTTGCTATGTCTGAATGTAAATCGCTGGTGGTAAACTCGCGCTCGCCTTTGTGCGCTTCGTGGCGTGCATTACGTAGGCATTGTAAGTCTTCAGTATCGAGAATTTTAATGGCATTGGGGCAATGCTTATCTACGCGCCAACCAAATTGCTCTTCCATCATAAAGCGGTCAAACATGACTATATCTGGATTATAGGCTTTAACGTATTCGTCAAAGCTTTCGCAGTTAAGGGCAATGCTTTGGCTTGTTATACCGTAGTCGTCTAGGTTAACCATGTGCTCGGTACGCTGCGCTGGGGTTGCAAATTCAACCTCCCAGTTTTGCGCTTTAAATGCATTTAATAACGACATCATGTGCGTTCCCGCAGCAGACGAATTTGGCTCTGGCCATACGTAGCCAATTACCAGCACTTTTTTCATTGGCTAGAATCTCTAATTTGTAAGTTTACATTTACCAGCGTTTTAACTGGAGGGGCTGTATTTTGTAGCAGCTCTTGCACAACTAAAAAGCTGCGCTTTGCTATTTCATCGGTATTAATAACCACCGTACTCAAGCTGCAAGGCATAACACTGTAGTTAGGTAAGTGATGGCAGCTAACTACTTTTATAGTTTGATTTGCTGGCAAGTTAAGCGAATGTATTGCTGCTATCACACCTTGTGCAATTATATCGTTTGCGCATACCACAGCATTTAATAGTGGGTTTTGCTTGTAGGTGTTTGAAAATATATTTTTAGCACTAAGCGCTTGGTTGTGCGGGCATGCTATAGCTGTTAAAGGCGTTATGCTGTGCTGCGAACAAGCAGTATTAAAGCCACTTTGTAATGCTAAAGATTCGCTCATTGTAAGCTCACAGCCTATAAAAGCGATGTTTGTAACGCCTTGAGCGAGTATATGCATTGTTGCTACGTGGCTGGCTTTTTTGTAATCGGGCAGCACGCAAGGGGCAGCGCTAAAAGGGATTTCGCGCATTAAGGTAATAACGTTGTGCTGCGCGCTTAGTGTATCAAGCCATTTGGCACAGGTATTTGCTACTGGGCAAATAATAAAAGCAGCTGCGTTATATTCTTTTAGGTTATTTATTGCGCGTGTTTGTAGCTCGAGGTTGTTATTATTGCTTAGTATCATGGCTTGTAAGCCACTTTCGTTTAGCGTTTTTTCAAGGCTTGCAGCAAGCTCGGCCATTAAAGGGTTGGTTAAATCGTTTATTATAATGCCAATTAAATTTGAACGTTTTGAACGCATGGCGGCCGCATCACGGTTATAAACGTAACCGAGTTCATCAATCGCTTTTAATATTTTTTGTTTGCTTTTATCGCCTACTTTTTCGCTTTTGGTAAGCAGTAAAGACACGGTTGACTTTGATACACCAGCACGCTTAGCAACATCAATAATAGTGACCGATTTAGCAGTGTTTTGCATTGTGTTTTGTGCGCCGCAGTGGTGAATAAATAGCGGTGTAGTGTAGCGTAATTAGGGTTATTAAGTCACCTTTTACGGGGGCTTAAGTTACCTTAATGCTTTATGAACATAGCAAAACGTGTTTATATACGCATATAACAGTAAAAAATAACAAAAGGATAAAAACATGAACGCTTTTAGGCTGTTAGTTGCCTTTATTTGTTGTGTTGCATTACTGCCAACAAGCCAAGCAGAGCAAGGCTATCAAACACCATCACCTGAACTTGCTGCTTTGGTTGACGCTAAATTAGCCCCCACTAGTTACTTATCAAGCGATGGTCAGTGGCTAGCGCTTTTTGAACGAAAACGTGTTGTAACCTTAGATGAACTTGCAAAAGAAGAGCTTAAACTGGCGGGTATTAAACTTAATCCGGCTAACTTTTCGCGCTCACGTGTTAGCGCAAAATACAGCGCAGTTGCGCTAAAGCACGTGCAGAGCGGCACGGTTATCAGTATTAATAACTTACCAAGTGGTATTATTCGCTCGCCTAAATGGTCATCTAATAGTAAATATTTAGCCTTTATTGTTGAGCAACAAAGCCAAGCAAATTTATGGCTTTACAGCGTTGAGAGCAAACAAGCACAACAGCTTTCAAGTGCTGCATTAAACTCGGTTTTAACGTCGTCACCTTATAAATGGCTACCCGATAGTAGTGCAATTGTTGCAAACCTTGCGGTAAATATTGATAAGCCAAGGCTTGAAAATAACAGCCAAAGTGTAGTGCCTGTTATTCAACAAAGTACGGGAGAAAAAGCGCCTGCGCGTACGTATCAAAACTTATTAACGAGCCCGTTTGACGAAGCGCAGTTTAAATTTTACGGCCAAGGGCAGCTGGCTTACATTACGCTTGATGGCAAAGCCCAAGCTATTGGTAGCCCCGCATTATTTAAATCGTTTTCGGTATCGCCCGACTCTACCAACATTTTAGTTGCGGGTATTAACGAACCTTTTTCGTATCAAGTACCTTACAGCCGATTTGCCAGTACGTGGCAAATATGGGGTATGCGCGGTTATGCACTAGCTGAGCTTGCAAAGCAGCCACTTGCCGATAACATTCCACAAGGTTACGACAGCGTACGCACTGGCCGCCGTGATTTTGAATGGCGAGCTGATCAAGGCGCTGAAGTTATTTGGGCCGAGGCGCAAGATGGCGGCGACATGAAAGCCGATGTTAAGCACCATGATTATATTTACAGCTTACGTGCACCATTTAAACGCGAGCCTAAATTATTTGCCAAAGTAGAGCGCCGCTTCGCAGGAATGGAGTGGGGCAACGAAAACGTAGCCATGCTGACAGATTGGCGCTTTAGCGATCGCCAAGTGCGCACCTTTGTTATTCAACCTCGTAATGCTGACAGAAACCGCGTGTTGTTTTCAGAGCGTAGTTACAACGATGCGTATAAAGACCCAGGTAATGCAATTTACGAGCGCAACGATTTAGGCGCAAACGTAATTAAAATTGTAGGCGGGCGCTATATTTACCTGCGTGGCAATGGCGCATCAGAGCAAGGTAATATTCCGTTTTTAGACAGGTACGATGTAAAAACAAATAGCAGTAAACGTCTATGGCAATCTGAGGCGCCTTACTACGAGCGCGTACGTGCAATGCTTGATGACAAAGGCGAACGCTTTATTACTATTCGTGAGTCTAAAACTGAGCAGCCTAACTTTTTTATTCGTGATTTAGATAACGATACACTGACTCAATTAACTAATTTTGCTCACCCGTACCCTGCATTTAAAGGCGTAAAAAAAGAGCAATTACGTTATAAACGCGATGACGGCGTAGAGCTTTCAGGCACGTTATATTTACCACCAGGGTATGATAAAACACAAGGCCCGTTACCTGTACTTATGTGGGCTTACCCGCTTGAATACAAAGACAAAGCAGTAGCATCGCAAGTTCGCGAGTCGCCTTATGCATTTACCTACATTGGCTATTGGGGCCCAATGCCTTACCTTGCTAAAGGTATTGCCGTGTTTGACGACCCAAAAATGCCTATTGTAGGTGTTGATGGCAGCGAGCCAAACGATAACTTTAGAAAGCAGCTAGTATCAAGCGCGCAAGCAGCTGTTGATGTATTAGTTAAAAAAGGCGTTGCCGATAAAAACAAAATAGCCATAGCAGGGCACTCATACGGTGCATTTATGGTAGCTAACTTACTGGCGCATAGTGATTTATTTAAAATCGGTATTGCACGAAGTGGTGCGTATAACCGTACATTAACGCCGTTTGGTTTTCAGGGCGAAGAACGTGATTTTTGGCAAGCACAAAGTGTGTACGCTAATATGTCGCCGTTTTTCCATGCTGAAAAAATTAACGAACCAATGTTAATGATCCACGGTCAAGAAGATCCTAATTCGGGCACTTTCCCAATGCAAAGTGAGCGTATGTACGCAGCGCTTAAAGGCTTAGGTAAAAACGCTCGCTTAGTTATGCTTCCTTACGAAGCCCATGGCTACCGTGCACGTAAAAGCTTATTACATGTATTGTGGGAACAAGAGCAATGGTTAGATAAGTATTTGTTAAATGATACAGCAGAGCCAGTAGAAGTAATTACTGAACCAGCAGCAAATACTGCTCAATAATAAACATAAGTAAGCAATAATGCGGCTACTTATAGCCGCGTTTTTGTTTTAATACGAGAGTAAATTAATGATTGATATAGCAGCGCTTGCGGTTTTTGTACCGACGTTCTTTTTTGTGTCTATTACTCCAGGTATGTGTATGACACTTGCCATGACACTCGGCATGAGCATTGGCGTGCGCCGCACATTATGGATGATGATAGGAGAGTTGTTAGGTGTTGCAAGTGTTGCCATAGCTGCGGTATTAGGCGTTGCAAGCATCATGCTAAATTACGCAGATGCCTTTGCCATTTTAAAGTGGGTAGGCGGTGCGTACTTAATTTACATTGGCTTTAACATGTGGCGAGCCAAAGGAAAAATGTCGGTCGATACCTCAAAACCAAGTGACGTAAGTAGGAAGTCGTTATTTACGCAAGGTTTTGTAACCGCAATCGCAAACCCTAAAGGGTGGGCGTTTATGATCTCATTATTGCCGCCGTTTATTAGTGTACAGCACGGAGTAGCCCCACAGCTTTTAGTGCTTGTTTTAGTCATTATGGTAAGCGAATTTGTATGTATGCTTGCCTATGCATCAGGCGGTAAGAGCCTGCGCTTATTTTTAAGCCGTGGTGATAATATAAAATGGATGAACCGTATTGCTGGTAGCTTAATGATGCTTGTTGGAATGTGGTTAGCTTTAGACTAATAAAAAAGAGCCTGTGGCTCTTTTTTATTTTACGCATACACTGCACTTAATTTTTTAACTAGAGCATACGTCATTTAACTGCGCTTTAAAAACAGCGCAGTACGGCTTTTTGTAGATTGCGCAACCTCTTCAGGTTTACCTTGTGCAACTATTACTCCGCCTTCATCGCCTGCACCAGGCCCAATATCAATAACCCAATCACTGTTACTGGCTACTTGCATATCGTGCTCCACCATAATGACGGTGTTGCCAGCATCAACTAAGCCATTTAACTGCGCCATTAACATGGCTACATCTTTAGGGTGCAGGCCGGTAGTTGGTTCATCTAAAATGTAGAGGGTATCGCCGCGTTGTGTGCGCTGTAACTCGGTGGCAAGTTTAATGCGCTGCGCTTCACCGCCTGAAAGCTCAGTAGCAGGTTGGCCTAAACGTAAATAGCCAAGGCCCACTTGTAGCAGCGCATTTAGGGCACGTAAAATAGCAGGTTCATCGGCAAAAAATGTATAAGCAGAATCAACGGTTAAATTAAGTACATCAGCAATAGTTTTATCTTTATAGGTAATCTCGAGTGTTTTTTGGTTGTAGCGCTTGGCATTACACACAGGGCAGGGCGAATACACGCTAGGTAAAAATAACAGCTCCACACTTACAAAGCCTACGCCTTCGCAGTTGTCGCAGCGACCCTTTTTAACATTAAACGAAAAACGACCGGCATCGTACTTACGTGCTTTTGCCTCTTTGGTATTGGCAAACAGTTTTCGTACGTGATCGAACAAACCAGTGTATGTTGCAAGGTTTGAGCGAGGTGTGCGGCCAATAGCTTTTTGATCAACCGTTATTAGGCGCTTTATGTGCTCAATGCCCCCAGTTATTTGCCCGCCGGTTGTTATATCAAGCTCTTGCTCGAGTAGCTCGGCTTCATCGGTAGGTATTTGTGGCTGCGATTTTTGCCCTAGTGCATCGTAAACCAAGTCAACAAGCGCTTGGCTTACTAAGCTTGATTTACCTGAGCCAGATACCCCTGTAACACTTGTAATAACCCCAAGCGGAAATTCTACATTAAGCTTTTGTAAGTTGTTACGCTCAACATTTTTAAGCGTAAGCCATGCTTTTGCTGGGCGTTGTTTACTTTGTATTTGTGTTTGCTGAGGTTCGTTATTTTTAAATAAGTACTGGCTCGTGTGTGAGCTGCTAATTTGCTTTAAGCCTTCAACAGGGCCGCTGTAAACAACATTACCGCCACGGGAGCCCGCATTTGGCCCTACATCAACCACCCAATCGGCATGGCGAATAACACTTACGTCGTGCTCAACGACAAACACAGAGTTACCCGCCGCTATTAGCTCATCTAATGCGGCTAATAAGGCTTGTGTATCGGCAGGGTGTAAACCTGCTGAGGGTTCATCTAACACATACACTACACCAAATAATTTTGAGCGAATTTGTGTTGCAAGCCTCAAGCGCTGTAATTCACCAGGTGATAACGATGGGGTGGTGCGTTCAAGTGACAAATACCCTAAACCCAGTTTGGTGAGTGCTTCAACGCGTTTAAGAATGTCGCCTGCTATACGTTTTGCAACTATGGCTTTTTCGGGATTTGCAGCGTTACTTTTAGCGGGGTTACTAGCGGCAAATCTTAACTTATCTGCCAGCTCATTGAGTGTTAACTGCGAAATTTCGCCTATATCAAGGCCCGCTACTTTTACCGATAACGACTCTTTTTTAAGCTTTTTACCTTCGCACTGCGGGCACTGTGATATTTGCATATACTGCGATACGCGCTTTTTAGTACGTGGGCTTTGAGTGCTCGCAAACGATTGTAAAACAAAGCGTTTAGCACTTGTAAATGTACCCATGTAGCTAGGGCTTTCTTCATTTTTAATAGCGGCTTGTGTTTGCTCAAGTGTGTACTCGGGAAACACTGGCACCGTAGGTGTTTCGTCGGTAAATAAAATCCAATCACGGGCTTTTTTAGGCAGGGTATTCCACGGTTTATTAATGTCGTAGCCTAACGAGGTAAGAATACGGCTTAGGTTTTTACCTTGCCAAGCCGGCGGCCATGCTGCAATAGCGCGCTCTTTAATTGTTTTAGTGGGGTCGGGCACTAGCAGCTCTTCGGTTACGTTAAATACACGGCCAATACCGTGGCACTCTGGGCAGGCGCCTTGTGGCGTATTGGGCGAAAACGCATCGGCGTACAGTATGCCTTGCCCATTGGGATATTCGCCTGCGCGTGAGTAAAGCATTCGCAGCGCGTTAGAAATAGTGGTTACACTGCCAACTGATGATCGAACCGACGGTGCGCCGCGTTGCTGCTGCAAAGCAACGGCAGGCGGTAGCCCTTCAATAGAATCAACATCGGGCTCATCTACTTGGTCTATTAATCTGCGTGCATAAGGGGATACCGAATCAAGGTAACGATGCTGCGATTCGGCAAATAATGTTCCAAAGGCAAGCGATGACTTACCCGAGCCGGATATACCGGTAAAAACAACAAGTGAATTACGAGGCAAGTTTACATCCACATCTTTTAAGTTATGAACACGTGCGCCTCTTACTTGAATGCTGTGCTCTGGGTTTAATAAAGCCGATTGTGTTTTACTAACCTCATGTGACTTTTTAGGTGTGGTTGCCATGTAGTTTACTCCTGTTTAATAACCTTATGTTTATTAACGTGCCGCAAAGTATTAATACTAATGCGGTGACACTGAATGAGCGCTTAGCCTGTTTGTTGGGCTTTTAATAAGGTGTTTACATAATAGGTAAAAACTGCGAGTATAAATTTTAATCAAGCATTCAAGCATCTAAATTTAAAAGGACGTTTAATTGTGGCAAAAATTGTAGTTAGCTTTTTATTTTTATTGGTACTTTGCGGCAATGTGTTTGCAGCGCAAAATAATGTATTGAATGTTGACCGAGCGATACCAAATAGCATGCACTTGTCGTTCCCTAACGATAACAACATAACGCCTAAAAAGTCTGACTTTTCAATTTTAAACTATGTACTTATGAGTAACGAAGAAGGGGAGCGCTGGGCGGTTATTACCCTTACTAATTTAGCCTCTGGCAAACGTGAACTTAATCAAGAACACGTTTTAGCGCTATTTGCAGATGGCAGCAGGCTAACACCAAACGAATTTAAGTTAGGCTTTAATGGTAACCAAACACAATCGGTAACTGTATCGTTTGCTGAGCATACGTTTCCTATTTTAAGTGTGTATTCGAGTAATGATCTTTGACTGACAATTAGCGCCTGGTCTCTCAAGGGAGAATTAGAGCGATGAATGGTCACTCAATAGCTATGATTAAACTCAAGTTTTTAAAATTCAAGAGTTCAATATAGATGGTCAAGTGATCTCTGTGAAAAACCCTATACAAATTAAGCTTTATTAAAGACGATTTTTGTCTGATAAAGAATAATTGCAATTAGCTAGCAGCAGTATTATACATTTCTGATTTTTTTAGTAATATGTTAGTAGCTGATGGAGTTTTAAATACCAAAATGGTACCAACCATTTTTAAAGGGATGTTACATGGAATTCATTTTTATAATTGCAGTTGTTATATTGATAATTTGGTTAGTTACCAGTTCACGCTCAAATTCAAATAAAGCAAAGCCTCGAGTATTAGATAATCCAAGCTCGGACATAAAAGGCACTTATAGTACGCCAGCCTCTAAGGCTTCTATATCAGCTCTATCCAATGATGCAATCAGCCCTATAAAATCTATTAAAATTGATAAAGCATCAGTAATTATTGAATTACACGAACAAACTAATGAATTAGCAACCTCAAAGGAGACAACTCCAAAATCTCGCATCACTGTTATTAATACATCTACCCCAACTATAGAAAGTGCTGATAATTCGACAAATTCTGAAGACGACTTAGCCACATTTAATATTTTTGAGAGTAATGTATCTGAAGACACCTATATCAATAAGGGTAAACAAGCTCAATGGTTAAGCAAGGGTCAAGAAGTTACTATTCACAGTCGAAAGTTAAAAGGGTTTCTGTATGTAGGTGGGGCGATGGAATCATTGGTTGGTTATCGCCCTGAACCAGCGCTAATTTGTACAGACTTACCAGTAATATCACCACGGGCTAATTCAAACGAATTCCCAACTGATGAATCTTTAGGCTACTGGCCAAGCTACGGTTTATTATCTAAAGAGTCTAGAGGTGCCTACCTTGATTGGCTAGCAACCGATAGAAGTGCGGGCAACACCCCAATTGGCTTTGTATTTTTGTACTTTTACGGACTTGAAAGATTTGTTGTTGAGAATGGTCAAGATAATAAAGTTGGAGAGGAACAATTTGAAGATATTTTTGATGAAGTACTTCGTTTACATAAAGTGTTTGCTTCAAATCGCTCTTTTGCTGGTTATTCAGCAAATCTCTTAGAGTTTATGTATTTAGTTAAACCTAAATTACTTAAAGGTAAAAAACATACATTACCGAAGACGCGTCATTCTCTACTTTTTAAATTACGCCTTGCAGAGCAAATCGTTGCCACAGAAAGAGTGGATGATGAGTTGGCACTTGAATGGATAAAAAATACAGACCAATACAATTTAAAAACCGCAGCTAGGCGTTGCGATGTAGAGTTTGATGCACTTTTTAAACTTTACTACAATCAAAAATTCTCTGAGGGAATGCAAGTTAAACCAAATAAAACCAAGTTAAACGCTGAGTACTTTGCCGCCAGTGGTGGTATCCCTAGCGTTAAAATTTTACTCGATAGTTTACCAGACCCGAGTATATTAAAAGCCCCTATTAAGAAACTAATACCTATTGCTGATAAAGCCGCTGAAGAGCTCGCTAGTTATAGCCGTTACTTAGGTAAAGCAGGCACTAGTAGAGATGACTTAGCTGCACTGATGTTACTTCCACGCGCTATTACTAATAGCCAACCATCACCATTAATTGAAAAGTTTAAAAAGTGGGCTAAGGCTATCATTTTAGAAAATGATGGGGTAACAAACGTTTCTGAGTTTTGGTTGCAAACAGACTTACCAGCACCAAAAGCGATAAATAAAAAGGAAAGTGAACTCATTTATAACCTAGCGAGCTTTGCTGATATAGGTATTGCACCTGACTTACGTTACCACCATGCAAAACCTAAATTAGATGGCAAACTTGTCTTATTTACTCCAGGGCATGGGGAAGAGTTTGTCCTTAGTCATGTATTTAACCAAGTGGGTGTCGCACTTCGCTTAGGTGCGATGGTTGCAAACATAGATGGGGTTGTAGATGAGTCAGAAAGTTCTGAGCTAGAAAAGCTAATTACTCATGATGAAAAATTAACAGATACAGAAAAGCGATCTTTAAAGGCTTATCTTACATGGCGATTAGTTACCCCATCGGATAATGCGGGTTTAAAAAATAGACTTAATAATTTAGGTGAAACAGAAATAGAATTTGTGAAGCGGTTTATTCTGTCTATTGCGCTCGCTGATGGTAACGTCGATAACAAAGAAGTAAAACAAATCGAGAAACTCTACACCAATTCAGGGTTGAATAAAGAGTCTGTCGCGAGTGATATTCATCAGCTTACTACAAGTAGTCACCAGCTTGCGCCAAAAAGTCAAAATTCATCAGAATTTAGCTTAGATGAAACAATTTTAGCCCTTCATGAAAGTCAAACAACAGAAGCTAAAAATATGCTGGAAAAGATCTTTACCTCAGATGAAGATGAAAGCGATTATATTGAAGTCTCAGAGCTGACAAACGAAGTTGATGGATTAGATCAAGCTCATAGCCAGTTGTTTGAAAAGCTATGTGCCAAAGCGCAATGGGGTCGTGAAG
This sequence comes from Pseudoalteromonas sp. MMG006, assembly GCF_018101025.1. Taxonomy (NCBI): domain Bacteria; kingdom Pseudomonadati; phylum Pseudomonadota; class Gammaproteobacteria; order Alteromonadales; family Pseudoalteromonadaceae; genus Pseudoalteromonas; species Pseudoalteromonas sp. MMG006. The sequence continues at coordinate 156,419 of NZ_JAGJEJ010000006.1, read as the reverse complement.
AAGTAGCCCAAATGTGTAGTGAGCTAAAGTTAATGATCGATGGTGCTATAGAAACCATTAATGACTGGTCATTTGATTTAGTAGATGCACCAGTAATTGATGATGACGGTGAGATATATATTGATGAAGAAATAGTCGGAGAGATAAGGGAGTTATAACAATGGCAGCAAAAAAAATTAGAGCAAAAGAGCGCGATGCAATTATACAGTCTCTTAAATCGGGTGTTACCCCAAAAGTCGGCATACAGCATATACAAGTAGGTCGTGGTAATGAGCTTAAAGCGCTCATTAAAGATATCGACAGAGTGACAGAGGGCGGCTCTGCTTTTCGGTTAATTATTGGCGAATACGGCTCAGGTAAAACATTCTTTTTAAGTGTTGTAAGAGCGATAGCATTAGAGCGAAAGTTAGTGACTATTAATGCAGATTTATCTCCTGACCGCCGTATTCATGCATCATCTGGACAAGCCAGAAACTTGTATTCTGAGTTAATGAGAAACATGTCTACTCGTAATAAGCCTGATGGTAATGCATTGACCAGTGTGGTTGAAAAGCTTATTACCGAGGCACGAAAAGAAGCAGATAATACAAGCAAAGAAATAACCACAGTGATCCACGAAAGGCTCGCGTCTATTTCTGAGCTTGTAGGTGGTTACGACTTTGCAAAAGTTATAGAAGCATACTGGACTGGCCATGAAACAGATAACGAGCAACTTAAGAACAATGCTGTAAAATGGTTAAGAGCAGAATATGCAACAAAAACAGATGCTCGCAAAGATCTTGGTATAAGAAGTATTATCTCAGATGCGTCGTTTTATGACTCTCTAAAGCTTATGAGTTTATTTGTAAGGCAAGCTGGCTACGAAGGGTTATTAGTTAACCTCGATGAAATGGTAAATTTATACAAACTCAATAGCACCCAAGCACGATTATCAAATTACGAGCAAATTCTAAGAATACTCAACGATTGCTTACAAGGATCGGCTGAGTACTTAGGGTTTTTACTCGGTGGTACACCCGAGTTTTTACTTGATCCAAGAAAAGGGTTATATAGCTATGAGGCGCTGCAATCTCGTTTAGCTGGCAATACGTTTGCAAAGCAAGCTGGTGTTATTGATTACTCATCTCCAGCATTGCATTTGGCAAGTTTAACTCCAGAAGAATTATTCATATTACTTAAAAACCTTAGGCATGTTTTCGCATCAGGTGATGAATCGTTATATTTAGTTCCTGACGAGTCCCTTAAAGCATTTCTAGTCCATTGCAGTAAAACAATTGGAGACGCTTACTTTAGAACGCCAAGAAATACGATCAAAGCGTTTTTAGATATGCTTGCCGTGATTGATCAAAATCCAAATATTTCGTGGGACAGTTTAATAAAAAATGTTGATATTGCAGAGGAAAAACCTTCCGATATAGAGCTAGACATGGAACCTGAAGACAATGAGTTAGCTGACTTCAAATTATGATTGACGCACACGAAAAGCTCGATTTTCGGATTCAGCAGTGGATTTTTAAACAAGGTTGGGATCGGCTCAGAGAGATACAATGTTTAGCAATTGACCCTATTCTTTCAGGCAATACTGATGTGCTTATTAGTGCCTCTACTGCCGCAGGTAAAACCGAAGCATTTTTTTTACCTGCAATAAGTAGCATCGCAGATGAAGTAAGCGGTGTGGGTATTTTATATATCAGCCCGCTAAAGGCGTTAATAAACGATCAAGACCGAAGGCTAGAAAGCTTGTCAGATTTGTTAGACATACAAGTTACCCCCTGGCATGGTGATAGTCCTCAAAGTCGAAAAAATAAGCTGAAACGAAATCCATCAGGCATTATGTTAATAACGCCAGAGTCCCTAGAGTCATTATTAATAAGAGACAGTGGCTGGGTAAAGTCTGCTTTTCAGAATTTAAAGCACATAGTTATAGACGAATTTCACGCATTTATTGGCACAGAGCGAGGCCATCACTTGTTGAGCTTACTGCACTGCTTAGAACACCTTGTAGGCCGTATAAACTCACCAATACCCAGAACGGCTTTAAGTGCCACTTTAGGTAACTTAGAAAGTGTCCCAGCATCTTTAAGACCTAATAAATCACTGTCTTGTAAAATAATAAAGCAAACGCAGTCTTCATCATCGTTAAAAATGCAAGTGAAGGGATATATTGAGAGCGCTGTTGTGGCAGATGAGACGGTTACTGCGGAGCAAACCGTATGCAACGATTTATATGGTCTTTGCCGTGGTGGAAACCACCTAGTGTTTGCAAATAGCAGAAGTCGCACCGAAAGTATTGCGACCACTCTTGCAGAGATGTGTGAGAGCAACACTGTGCCTAACGAGTTTTTTCCACATCACGGCTCGTTAGCCAAAGAAATGCGAGAATCACTTGAGGCTCGGCTTCAGCAAGATCAAATTCCCACGACAGCAGTGTGTACTATGACTTTAGAGTTAGGCATTGATATAGGCAAGGTTAACTCTGTCGTGCAAGTTACTGCGCCGCATTCTATTGCAAGTTTACGGCAGCGCATGGGTCGTTCAGGTAGGCGTGGTGGCGCTAGTATTTTGCGAATGCTGATAACTGAGGCTGACCTTACAGAAAAATCGAGTATTGTAGATAAACTGCGGCTTGAATTGGTTCAATCGCTAGCAATGATACGTTTATTGGTTGCAAGTAAATGGTATGAACCAGCAGACACTTCGCTCTATCACTTTTCAACATTACTTCATCAAGTTTTAGCTCTCATCGCGCAATGGGGGAGTATAAGAGCAGATCAAATCTACGTATTACTTTGTAAAGACGGTCCATTCCAACAAGTTACTGTTACACATTTTAAAGATTTGCTATCTCACATGGGTAAGGTAGATCTTATTACCCAGTTAGGAAGTGGTGAACTGGTTTTAGGTTTTATGGGTGAAAAAATAACAAATCATTATACGTTTTATGCCGTTTTTAAAACCCCTGAAGAATTTAGAATTGTAACGGGTAGTAAAACACTAGGGACATTACCCGTAGATAGCCTTATTTTAGAGGGCCAACATATTATATTTGCGGGTAAACGTTGGGTGGTTGAGCTAGTCGATAAAAACAAAAAAGTGATTTCAGTACAGCATGCAAAAGGAGGAAAACCACCTAAATTTGGCGGTTCCGGTATGACTGTACATGATGTCGTGAGACAAGAAATGCTTAAAATTCTGAAAGAAGGTGACTACAGAATTCAAGTTGGTGAACAAAAAATTGAATTTGGTGATACAGTTGCTCAAGCACTTTTCAAAGAAGGTACTGACTTTTTTAAAACTGCAAAACTTGAAAGTACATATTTCTTACAGCATGGCAATACAGCTGTTGTTTTGCCTTGGGCCGGTGATAAAGTTGTAAGTACACTTGTTGCAGTACTTATACACAAAGGGTTTGGAGCAGGTGCATTTGCAGGAATTATAGAAGTTGAGAATAGCTTAATTGATGATGTTATCGAGACACTTAAAAGCTTTCGAGATGATAAAACCATATCAGCAATTGATTTAGCTGATGCTATTGCAGGAAAAGCCATTGATAAGTTTGATGAGTATCTACCTCAAGAAATTCTTGCACAAGGGTATGCTGCTAGAGCATTTGATGTAGATAAGGCCCAAGCCTTAGTCAAAGAATTGCTCATGGCAAATTAAACAAGCCAAAGAGGTTATATTTTGACTTCATACATTATACACATCAAGGATCATCAATGTCCGCAATTGGCACAAAGCCGCCTATTTGGATTCACCTTCCGTCCAAAGTAAAAACGTCTATTCAACACTAATACCTTGCTTTAAAAGGTACTCAACTGCTGCATCAGTATGGGGTTTAAACGCCTTCCAACGGCCAATTGCTTTGTTATTAAGTGGTTGGCGTACTTGTACTTTACTAGCCGTAGAGACCGGTGCGGTGTTTAAGTGAAAGTCTATACATTGTGCTTGCCACTCTAGGTTACAAAAGCTGACTAACTCTTTTATTTGTTGCTTGGGCTCTGCGACCAATTCTTCGTATTTTACTAATTTTATATTGCTGTGCATGTTGCTGAAGTGCTGCATCAGTTTATAAAAGCGGCTATAAAATTTAGCGGTGTCGAGTAGGTCGAGCGAGTACGCGTAGTAGGGGTTATTTATCGTAAATAGCTGGCGGTAGTTACCAATGCAGGTGTCCATTGGGTCGCGCAGCATGCAAATAATTTTAGCGTTTGGTAGGGCTTTAGTTATTAAGTCGATATAAAAAAAGTTAAACGGGAGTTTATCTATAAAGTGCTTATGACTGCCGGTGGTTACGCGAGTGGCGTTTAAATACGTTGTCCCAAGCTGATTAAAATCAAGCTCGTAAGCTTTAGTGAGTGTTTGAGTATCGAGTACATGCGGTGTTTGTGTTTGGCTTAACTTTTTAACGCTTAGGCCAAAGTCTTGTAATTCACCGGCTGATTGTACGTCGCTGTGGCTCGATAAAATACGCTCAACCAATGTGGTGCCAGAGCGGGGCATACCTAATACAAAAATAGGCTCTGGTGTTGGGTTACCCTGTGTTAGCGCGTGTTGATGCTGCTCACTTAAATGTTTAATGTGTTCAAATAATGCGGCTGAGCTTTTATGATCAAACGGCTGCATAGCGCGCTTTGCTGCTTTACCTTGCTCTAGGCTTTTAAACGCATTATCAAACTCACCTATGTCTTGGTACTCTTTTGCAAGTGCGTGGCCTATATGCAGTTTTGCATCGGGGTGAGTGATTTGCTCAAACACGTTTTTTAAGCGTTCAATATGATTAGATTGCGCAGTGGCTTTGGTTAAGTCGCTTAATGCAAAATGGCTTTGGTGATGCAGCGGGTTTAGCGCAATGGCGCTTTCAAAAGCATTTTTGGCTTGTTCAAATTGCCCTATAAATTTAGCGCTCACCCCTAAATTATAATAAAACTGTGGCTGCGATTTATTTGCGTGTTTGGCCAGTTCAATAGCGCAGTTAAAGTAGTTTAGTGCCTCTTTGTGTAGGCCTGCTTGTGTAAGCGCTACACCTAAGGTGTCGGCATCAAGAGGCTTTCGTATTTGCTGAACCGGTATGGCTAAAGCGGTGTTTTTGGCTTTAGTAAGCTCACCTGTTATTGCATAACATTTTGCAAGTTGGGCGGTATATTCAATGCTTTTACCAAAGCTAAGGGCTTTTTCGATTAGCTTTATGGCTTTGTGTATTTGCCCAACACGTAAATTAACCATGGCTAGTAAAAAGTATCCATCGGCAAAGTCATTTTTTTGAGTTACCAATTCAACTAACGCTTTATGAGCAAGCTCAATATTGCCTTGGTTTAAATGATTAATTGCGCTTTGGTGGAGTTGTTTTAAATTTGGCTGCATTGTTTTATTTTTATTGTTTAGTTACGCGTTAATAAAGAAAAAAGGCTCAAATAAATTTGAGCCTTATAACATTGTTTAAAAGTGACTTTAAATTATATTTCAAATTTGTAGTTAAATTTAACACCTACCGTTAGTGGGCGATTAATGTAATGGCCGTAGTTACGTTGTATGTCGGCGCCATTAGCGGATGTTATATCGGCATCTGAACGACGTACTGATGTAACGGCGTATTTATTAAATACGTTATCAACGTATAAAGTAGTAGACCACTCATCAGCCGTTAGCTTAGCAGAAATATTGCTTAAGCTGTAACCTGGCAGCGTTTCGCCATTGTCATGCAAACCAACTCTTGAAATTACATCACTTTGCGCGGTTAAACCGTAGTTAATATCAAGGGTCTTGTCGTTAAACACATCAGTTTGATAGTTTACACCCATTGAGAACTGGTGCTCTGGTGAGCCCGGTAAACGGTCGCCGTCTTCAGCGCCATCGGTACCATCAGCATTAAACAAAAATGGTGCGTCTGATGTTAGCTCTGCTTTTGTGTATGCATAAGTTGCATATACTGAGAACGAGTCAGATAAAATGGCACGGGTTGAAATTTCAACCCCTTTTGCATTTGCACTGCCTGCGTTAGATAGGTACGGTAGTTGGCCTACATCAGTCGCGCCTGCAATTTGAGCATCATCCCAATCTACGTTAAATAACGCGGCGTTAAAGTGTAATTGACTTCTAAACCACGTACTTTTTAAACCTAACTCGTAGTTGGTAGTTGTATCGGCGTCGTAAAGCATTTCTTCTGGGCTGCCACAGCCTGCTTGGTTAGCTGGTAATGGATCAGGACACGGTGCTAAACCATTTGAACCACCAATTCTAAAGCCTTCGCTCACTGTTACGTAACCCATAACTGAGTCAGTAAATTGGTATTTAGCATTAAATTTAAAGAGGCTGCCGTTATCGTCAGCTTCATTTTTTTCAAAGTTTAATGAAATAGCATCAGGTGCAGCGTCATCAAATAAAGTATTAAATAATGGGAAGTCTACAGCAGATTCTGATTCAACGTCGTATTGGTATAAGCGCATACCTAAAGTTACGTCTAGCTTTTCTGTTACTTGATATCCTACTTCACCAAATAAAGCTGATTCTGTTATTTCGGTGCGATCTACTGAAAAGTACTCAAGCTGATCTGGGCGAGACTGTGAAGCGCCAAAGTTCTCTACTGCAAAGTCACCAAAGCCAGGAGTAAACTCTTTACTAGAAGCATCTGTTTCAATTTTGTTGTAAAACGCACCCACAATCCAGTTTAAGTCGCTATCACCTTGTGATACTAAACGCAGCTCTTGGGTGAAGGTGTCTTCTTCTTCAATTTCACGTGTGAAAGATGAAAATGCTGGAAATTCTTCATAGCCATAATCAAGACGAATAAGTAAATCTGTTTGATCGCGTTGTCCGTCTGCATCAAAGCTAGAAATACCGGTTGCCGATACTAGCTCTGCAAAACCTAAATCGGCTTTTAGCTCAAGGCTTAGTAATTGATCTTCTTTTTCGCGCGGTTCTTCATAGCGATAAGCAGACTCATATTTACCAATGATATCACTTAGGCCATTATCATCGTTTAAGCTGTTGTAATGAACAATTGAACGGCCTTCGCTATCTTGCTTTTGGTAAAAGTAATTTAATGTTGCTTCTAATGACTCGGTTGCTTTCCAACGAACTGAAATACGCCCTGTAGTAGTGGTTTCACCGTTAGCATCTTCTACATTTTTAATGTTTTCGTTAACTGCAGTGCTATCGTTCCAATCAGGATCGGGTAGCGATACACCTGGCTCTTGTACTACGTAGCCGTAATCAATAAAGCCAGGATCTTCGTATACGTTTAAGCTTGCGCGAACTGCTAATTTATCTTCAATAATAGGAAGGTTAACAATAAAGCCACCTTCGCCACCTAGAGAGTCGCTTTCTTGGGTTTGAAATAGGTCGCCGTAAACTTCGAATGACGTAAAATCAAGCTCAGGCTCTTTTAACATGTAACGGATTGCACCGCCTAATGTGCCCGCACCATAAAGGGTGCCTTGCGGCCCAATAAGCACTTCAACGCGCTCTATATCTACTAAACGCATATCAACCGAAACCGGAATTTCGTTAATGTAAGTTGATACTGTACCGCCATCTGATGATGGACCAGACGAGTTTGTGTTTAAACCACGAACAATAATAGGCGAGCCTGAGCGACCACCTTGATCGGTTATTGTTAAACCAGGCACCCAGCGTGCTACATCGGCAAGCTCGCTGATATTTTGATCTTTCATAATATCTGCATCAAGCGCTGTAATATTTAGTGGTGCATTTTGTACAGAGCCGCTGCGCCTTGTTGCTGTAACTTCGATTACTTCGAGTGATTTGTTTTGAGCTGCAACTTCTTCTTGAGCAAGTGCGGCGTTAGGCAATAAAAATACGCTAGAAACAGCGCTCGAAATAGCCAAGGTTAACAAGCTTGGTTTAAACATAAAAAGTGATCCCCAGTTCAAATGTTTTACATTAGTAAATTAAGTTAAGCAGTTTATCAGGGAGTTAGATTGCTGGGAATAATAAAATTGAATTTTAATTCACTTTTTTGGAATAAATAGCGAGTTTAGATGCGCTTTAATTTATATGGCAGTATCTTGTGCCCAAAGACTTGCAGCGAAAAGGGTACACGTTATAAGCAGCTACTTTGATTGATTAAAAGTAAATAGGCATTCATGTTTATAAAATTGCATTAATTGTAGTGTTTGTTAATGCGCTTTATGCCTCGATAAAAACATCATTTATAGCTCTTTTAGTAATGACTTATTCTACTTTTAGCACTGTAAAAATTAAGTTTGATCCCCATTAACTGTAGTTATCGTAAGCTATTTCAATTCGCACGCGTGTGCGCGCATTAAGGAGCAAGCAATGAGTCAGTTATTTTCGCCTTTAAATATAGGTCAACTCACATTAAGCAACCGAATTATTATTGCGCCTATGTGCCAGTACTCAGCCAATAATGGTGCTGCCAGTGATTGGCATACCATTCATTTAGGGCAGTTAAGTTTAAGTGGTGCAGGGTTGCTTATTTTAGAGGCCACAGCGGTAAACCCAGAGGGGCGTATTAGTTACGGTGATTTAGGGCTTTGGGATAACGAAACCCAGCAAGCATTAGGTAAAAGTTTAAAAGCAGTGAGGCAATACAGCCCTATGCCTATTGGTATTCAACTCGCTCATGCAGGGCGTAAAGCATCTACAGAAAAGCCATGGGATGGGGGCGGTGCATTAAGCCCAACTGATGAAAACGGCTGGCAAACGCTTGCGCCTTCAGCAGTCGCGTACGACGAAAATAGCCCAGAGCCAAAAGCTATGAGCCAATCCGACATAGACTCATTAATTAAAGACTTTGTAAGCGGTGCTAAACGCGCTGACGAGCTTGGCCTTGACTTAATAGAGTTACATGGTGCGCATGGTTATTTGTTGCATCAGTTTTTGTCACCGTTGAGTAATAAGCGCGATGATGAGTATGGAGGCAGTTTGCAAAACCGTATGCGTATTGTACTTGAAGTATTTAAAGCTGTTCGCGCAGAATTTAACAGCAACAAACCAGTAGGGATTCGTATTTCAGCGACTGATTGGGTAGAAGGTGGTTGGGATTTAGAACAATCAATAGCGCTTGCTAAAGCCCTTGATGAGCTTGGCTGTGATTTTATTCATGTAAGTACTGCGGGTCTAAGCCCTGAGCAACAAATACCTGTTAAACCTAACTTTCAGGTGCCATTTGCAACAGCTATTAAAGAGGCTGTGAATATGCCTGTTATAGCGGTGGGGTTAATTACCGAGCCACAACAAGCCGAGGATATTATTAATGAGCAGCAAGCCGATGGCGTAGCCCTTGCGCGTGGTATTTTATATGACCCGCACTGGCCTTGGCATGCAGCAGCAGAGCTTGGCGCTACTGTAACTGCACCTAAACAGTATTTACGTTCAAGCCCGCATGGTAAGCCATCACCTATAAAATAAATTAGCTCTCAGGTTATAACCCAATGGGCTTTGCATCCATTGGGTTTTATTATTTTAAACTCTATAAAACAGAGAACTACATGACTCAAACCGGCGTTTCACCGCAGCCCCTTAGCAATACACTTGTTGGTATTATTGCTTTATGTTGCGGCCTAATTGTTGCCAACATTTACTACGCTCAACCTATTATTGAGTTATTAGCACCCGAGGTGGGGTTGAGCCCGCACAGTGCGAGTTTTATTGTGTCTCTTACGCAAATTGGCTACGCCCTTGGGCTATTTTTTTTAGTGCCATTAGCTGACCTCATCGAGAACAAGCGCCTAATGCTTATAACGCTTGGGGTATCGTTTTTGAGCTTAATAGGCACAGCCCTTGCCGATACCCCAAATGTAATGCTTATTTTATGCTTAATGATAGGTATTAGCTCGGTGTCTGTTCAGGTGCTTATCCCGCTTGCGGCGCATTTATCGTCTGACGAAAAACGTGGCCAAGTGCTGGGTAATATTATGGCAGGTTTATTATTAGGTATTTTACTCGCAAGGCCTATATCGAGCCTAATTGCCGATCACTTTGGTTGGCGTTCAGTATTTTACTTTGCAGCTGGCTGTATGGTGTTTATAGCAAGCGTAATTTATTTTGCTATTCCGCACAGGCAGCCAACTCAAAAAACAACGTATTTTAAATTATTAAAATCGCTTAAGCAGTTAATGATAAGTCAGCCCGTTTTACGTCAACGCGCTTTTTTTCAGGCGTTAATGTTTGCCTCGTTTAGCTTATTTTGGACAAGCGTACCCATTGTACTCGCGCGAGAATATGGTTTATCGCAATCACAAATAGCCTTATTTGCTTTAGTTGGTGCAGCAGGTGCTATAGCTGCTCCTATTGTAGGGCGCTTGGCTGATAAAGGTTATACGCATCAGTTATCGTTATTGGCAAAGGTGATTGCCGCAGTGTGTTTTTTACCTAGCTTATTTGAGTTACCCAACGGGATAATAATTTTAGCCTTAACAGGTGTGTTTATTGATTTTGCAGTGCAAGCGAATATGGTGCTAGGGCAACGGGCTGTGTATTCATTAGAGCCGCAAAGTCGCGCGCGATTGAACGCGATTTACATGACGAGTATTTTTGTCGGGGGTGCTGTAGGTTCGCTTATTGCTAGCCCATTATACGAAGCTGGTGGGTGGACTAGTGTTGCACTTGTGGCAGCCGGGATGCCGTTTATTTCGTTAATTGGGTATTTGCTAACAACCAAAAGGGATACTCAAACAGTTAGTTAATCGTTACTTTAAGTAAAACAGCCATCATTATTTATATGATGGCTGTTTTGTTTTAAATGACTAGAGTATTCTACTGTTTTTTCACACTTGAGAATGAACTGCCAACAGAGGCTATAATTACTAATAAAATAGCTAACCATTGCCACAGTGTTAGTAATTCTCCAAGAATAGTAAAACCTGCAAGGGCTGCAAAAGCAGGCTCTAAACTAAGCATAATACTAAACCCTTGTGCTGGCATATTACGAAGAGCGACCATTTCAAGTGTATAGGGCAGAGCGCTTGATAAAATGGCAATGCCAATACCAAGGGGTATTATTTCCCACGTGAATGCGCTGCTTTGCGATATGCCACCATAAGGGACTAGTACTAATGCAGCCACGGTCATACCCAAAGCAACGGTTGCTCCTCCTGAGCTTTGAGTGCCAGTTTTTTTACCAAATAAAATATACGCCGCCCAGCAAGCGCCTGCTGCAAGGGCAAGTATGACACCTATTGGGTCTAGACTATCTTGGCTGTTCATATCGGGTAGTAATAACAAAATACCAGCTATGGCGCAGGCAACCCAAAATAAATCGCGTTTAGCGCGTGAGCTAAATAAAGCAACAGCTAAGGGGCCAGTAAATTCAAGCGCAACACCTATGCCTAAAGGAATACGCGCTATTGCGTAATAAAATAAAATATTCATCCCGCCAAGGCTCAAGCCGTATACAATAATAGAAAGCCGGTGCCCTCGGACAGGAAGGCTTTTCCAAGGCTTAAATATTAAGCATAAAATTAACGCAGAAAAACCCAGCCTGAGTGCAGTTGTCCCCTCTGGCCCAACAATAGGGAATAGTTGCTTGGCAAATGAAGCCCCTGATTGAATGGTTACCATGGCTAAAATAACGCAAACAACAGCTATTAAAAAATCTTTAGTGGATGATTGCATTGAGTTCCTTGATAACAATCGGCTAATTTTGCGAAGTGTATCTTTTTTTTATTAGAGGCGAAACATCAATACACAGTAATTAATACATCCGGAAGTGTTACTTAAAAAATAATTAAACCCTGAATGCGTTATTAGGTGTTTTATAACAGACTAAATGCATAGCTCGTGTTTATAAAAAGCATGTTGTGTACTCTAATAGAATAGCTTTACAGAGGTATAACAAATAATAAGCAAAAAAATAGCGAACAAGTTAACTTGTTCGCTATTTTTAAATTAAGTAATGAATATGGAGATTAGTTTGCGCTTTTAACTAAACCATCTAGAGAGTAAAGGCCGCGTTTTTCGTTATTTTTGCGTTTTATTTCTTCTAGAGCGCGTGCTTCTACCGCATCAAATAAAGCATTGATTAAACGGTTGAAGTGTTTATGCATTGCAATTCGTGCTGCATTTGCATCGTGTGTTTGCAGGGCATTATAAATAGCGGTATGTTCGTCCATTACACACTCGTTATTGTTTTTACATACGCTGCCGTAGTCAGTAACGATTTGAGAATTATTTAGGCGTAAATCCCACAGATTAGATACTGCGTATTCTAGGGCTTTATTGCGGGTAGAGCGGGCTATAATTTCGTGAAATTCACGGTCAGCTTGCTCTACATAAAGGCCTTTTTCCATAGCGATAAGCGTTTTGTTTAATTGCTCAAGTTCTTCTTCTGTAATTGTTTGAGCGGCTAGTGCGGCAATTTCACCTTCGATTAACGCACGAGCTTGAGTCAGTTCAAAAGCACTTATTTCTTTAGATTTTATTGGCTTTTCAAGCTGCTCTACAACATAAACACCTGAGCCGGTTTTAACTTCCACTCGGCCGCGCACTTCCAATGCGATAATAGCTTCTCTGATAGTAGGGCGACTTACGTCAAACATTTCAGCAAGTTCACGCTCTGGTGGTAAACGACTACCAGCTGAAAACTCACCTTGATTTATCAAAGACTCAACTTTATCAACAATGCGCCAAAATAAGCGACGATTACCCATATTTTACCTTCATTACCTTAAGGAATAATGGCCTCTGCGGCCTAATAGTCAAAAACAACTGTTAATAGCAGAGGTTACCCCAAAATTCACTATTATGTCAAAATTCTAACGCGATATAACGCTTACAAACCACTATACACCAATGGTTGCGTTTGTGTATTACCAATTTAGTTTAAAATAATACAATTGGCCAGCTTGATTGGTAATGTTTTTATGTGTTAGGTTAATTTTAAGGTTATTTAAGATGTTATATTGGTAATAAACCGAGTTAACTCATAAGTGTTATTTATAGCCAATAATGTGTTTGGTTTTTGATTTTCCAAATTGATTGCCCATGGATGGGGATCGTTATCATAATAAAAAGTGTAGTCTTAGTAAGGGCGTGTTGATCCTTGCGGATTGAAATTCGTTCAATCTAGGGGCGATTAAATCGCGGCGCGAGGTTTGTAACCTAATGGGCTCGGTAACTGCTCCTTCGTTACCCTACTGGCTTACATCCATGTAAGAATAAGTAAAAACCGAGTAAAGCTTCCGCGTCCTGCTCACGCCCCTTACCTACATCCATGTAGGCAACAAAGAGTTTATCGCCCCTAGGCAGAACCCGAAGGGCAGCGCATGTTTGGCATTTATGCTGCGTTATCGCCTATTTATGGGGAGTAACCACACTTCATAGGCTCTGCCTTGCCTAAAAACCAAACACACTGCTGCAAATTCAACCATCAAAGATCAACACGCCCTAGTTGTTTTAACTTCCCTTTGGGCGTTAACTGTCGTTGGTTAACGCCCATATATTTTATGATTGATCGCTTGGGTAAATAACACCGAGTTGTTTACGCGCATCGACTAGTACGCTCATTACATCAGAAGCTAATTGGTGTGTATTAACAGGCGATTCAAGCAGGCCTTGCTTAACCAACTTGATGAAGTGGGCCACTTCATATTTCATAAAATGCTCATCAAATTTATCTGAGATAACCTCTGTTTCACCATTGTTTGCAATAAATTCAATCTTTTTAAGCTGAGATACGGCTTCTATACGCATGCGGCCAAGTTCACCTTGTATTTCGGTTATATTGTCGCCTTGCGAAATTTTTGAATAACTAATAACAGCTTGTTTATCAGCATAATTTAACAATACATCGCCGGCGCCATCTACCCCGGTATCAAGCAATATACCGCTTGCGCTTACACTTTGCGGCACACCCCAAAGGGCTATTAATAGATAAAGAGGGTACACACCTAAATCTACTAAGGCGCCATTAGCAAACTCAGGTAAAAATGTATTTGGGCGCTCACCATTTTTGTATTTATCGTAGCGAGATGAGTACTGACTGTACTGACCAATAAACTTACGCGGTGTACCAATCTTAGCCATGGCGTGTTTAAGATTGCTAAAGTTTGGCAGGTGCGTAGTCATCATTGCTTCCATGTAGAGCCGTTGATGTTTTTTTGCAGTCGCTAAAATAGCATTTAGCTCGTTATTATTAGCAGCCGATGGTTTTTCACCTAATACATGTTTGCCTGCTTCAAGGCACATGACGGCGTAATGTTTATGTAAGCTGTTTGGGGCTGCAATGTATACGGCATCTACATTTTGATCTTGGCATACTTGCTCAATTGAAGTAAAAATTTTTGCGTTTGAATTTTTTGGGTGTTTTTCTAAAAATGCTTTACCGCTTGAGGTTGCTCGCGAACACACGCCATATAAATTAAAATTGGCTAATGTATTTGCGGCATTAAGTAAGGTGTCGCTAATAAAATTAGTGCCAACAATAACAAAGTTCATGCTCACTCCTTGGAAAATAAGTTAATGTAAAGTGTATCATTTCTATAAAGCAGGCTTTGTAATAAATGATAAGTAATTACCTGACTTTTATGCATTGTGGTGTAGATAAAAAGTTCATGCTGGTGCTGTTTGAGTAATGTGTTTGATTAAATCCGCGGTAAAATAATGTACTCGCTTGATATTAATAACGATGAGCAACGTATTGAGTTTATAAGGCAAACGGGCGATACCGAGTATTACCCTGTAGGGCTTGTAAAATGGGGTAAGATGAAATGCCAGCCGTGGATGCTAATTTACAGGCACATGGCATGAGCAAGTTACGCGTAGTTGATGCGCCTATTATGCCTTCAATAATTACCGGCAATACTAATGCACCGGTAATTTCGATTGCCAAAAAGCAGCTGATTTAATTAAACAAAGTTATAAATCAGGGGTGTGAACGTGTGCTATAAAATTGAGTAAGCCAAGCTTGCCAATTGCTTTCTAGGCGAAGCATTTGCTGATGTTTTTTAGCATTTATATGCTTAGTTTCATCCTCAAGCGCTATAAACGGACCAACACGACACAGCGAGCAATGATTAGGCGTTAAATAGGCAGGTTTTGAAAGGTATGGGCTTAATTCACTGACCCACTCAGGGCTCATTTTAGGGCTAAACACGTAGGTAATACCGCTGGTATCTTTTACATGTTTGTCACGGTCTACGTTTCTAATTTTATACCCTGCAAAGTGGCTAATATCAAATGGCATTTGGCCTAAATATTCAGCCTGTAAGCCTTTGTTTAAAGTGCCTTCAATATTCCATTCTCTGTAGGGCTTTACATCTTTAGAGGTAATATAACAAAGCATTGGCCCGTTAGGGTTTAGCGCAAATTCGTTAGCGTACTTAATAAACTGATGAAGCAAAGCACGGTTAAGAACGTTCATGCTTGATTGTTGAGTATTGCTTTCATAAGCTTCGCGCCCAACGAATGCAGGTATAAGCGGAAACTGAAATATAACCACATCAAAGCTTTGTTGGTTTTGGCCTAGTGCTTGCCAACAAGCAGGATTTGTTACATCAAAACTATTAAGTACATCAACGTTATGTGCTTTTAGGGTGTTTAGCGCATTATTTTCGTATTTTTGCTCAATAGTGTCTGCACTATCATAAGTTGAAGCCACTAATTTTGAAGGTTTTATATGAGTATGCAGGGCATTTGAAAACGATAAATCGCCATCACCTACGGTAAGTATTCGCCAATCAGTATTTAAATACATAAATTAAGCGGACTTACTGGGTGTTTGCTCATCATTACTGGCAGTGCTTTGAGAGTGAGCTGCGTGTAAGCGATGAAATGCAAGGCGTGTTTTAAGCCCTTCAATAGCAATTTGTTTTAAAATTAAATTAAAGGTAATTAAAATAGCAAACACAATATGAATAGGACCATGCGAAAACCCTGCTTCTGGGTTGTAAAGTGTTAAGCCAAACAGCATAAATAGCACAACTAAAAGTATTTCAATTAGCTGGTTTGAGTAAAAGCTTAATCGGCCTTCATTTTTGTGATCTTTTTTTATGCTTATAGCGCAAAAAAACGGAATAACTTTAATTTTAAACGCAGCGTTTTTTTCTACGTAGTTTTCGCCAAGTTCATTTAGTTGTTGGCGTAATGTATCAATCATGGAGCGTCCTCAAATAGCAGTGCGCGGATGTTACACCATTACGCTCGTTAGGTTAAGTGGCTGGTAGTTATTTAGGGTAAAGGCACATGCCTATGGTAAGTATGTGGCACACAAAGACTACTGAGGTAAGCACAAAACGCATTTTTTGATAATCTTTATGGTAGGTTTTCCATTGTACCGTGGCTTTTTCAAGTATAAGTACCAACCAAAAACTGGCTCCTAACCAGGCAAGTGCCCACTCAACAGGCAAAAAAGATAAAAATGGTACCGGGATTACAGGTAAAACTGCTTTTATTGCATCGCTGTAGCTTTGCATTCCAGCGCGCCATAAATTACCTGCCATAAAGGCAAGTATAGCAATGCTATAAAAAGTAAAAAATTCTAAGTTAACACTGTTACTTCCAAACATCAGCGGCCAAGCTACGCAACCTAAAAAAGGCAATAAACCTAAATAGCCAAGTTGAATATGATTAATAAATTTTTCCATTGCTGCATGCCTTATCTGTAAGTGTTTTAAGCGCGGTTATTGTAGCAGTATTCTTAAAATATAAATTAATAAACGACTAATAAATCAATTACGAGAAATCCTTGTTAATAGTTCAATCTTAAAAATCGATTGTTTTAATCTAAACAATCAATTTTATTTAATTTATCAATGGGCTTATTGTATTAATCAAGCCAGCAGAGCTAGCCAACAAATCTAGCTTTGCTTGGTAACTTAAATTAATACATTAAATATAAATGAGGAATACTATGAGCACTTCATTAATCAACACAAAAATTCAACCTTTCAACGCAACTGCATACCACAATGGTGATTTTGTAGAAGTATCTGAAAAAGATGTACTTGGTAAGTGGTCAATCTTCTTCTTTTACCCAGCAGATTTTACATTTGTATGTCCTACAGAGTTAGGCGACCTTGCAGATTACTACGCACAGCTTCAAGAAATGGGCGTAGAAGTTTACTCAGTATCAACTGATACTCACTTCACTCATAAAGCATGGCACGATACGTCAGACACAATCGGTAAAATCACTTACCCAATGATTGGCGACCCAACAGGCCGTATTACTCGCAGCTTTGGTGTGATGATTGAAGAAGAAGGCCTAGCACTTCGTGGTACTTTTGTAATGAACCCTGAGGGCGAAATCAAAGTAATCGAAACTCACGATTTAGGTATTGGCCGTAGCGCTAAAGAGTTAGTACGTAAAGTACAAGCTGCACAATACATTGCAACTCACGACGGTGAAGTTTGCCCTGCATCTTGGCAGCCAGGTGAAGACACACTTGCTCCTTCACTTGACCTAGTTGGTAAAATCTAAATACAGGTTTACCCACTTTTATAAGGGCAGGTAACTGCCCTTAAACCAATAAATATTCATTTATTGGTGCCTCCTATCTCAATTTAATGATTAAGCACATGCATTAATTGGCATGGGAGGCTTGCTGTTTAAATTTTCCTAAAAAGGGTTAAGCCATGTTAGATAACAACATTAAAAATCAATTAAAAAGCCATTTTGAATCGCTTACTCAACCTGTTGAGCTGCTTATTGCCTTGGATGACAGCAAAAAATCAGCAGAAGTAGAAAGCTTAGCAAACGATTTAGCATCACTAAGCGATAAGTTTACGGTAGTTAACAACCCAGACACCAGCGCACGACGCCCGTCTATGGTTGTACATTCACCGGTTAAAAATACCCACGTCACGTTTGCAGGCGTACCGATGGGACACGAATTTACAAGTTTAGTGTTGGCACTTTTACATACTGGCGGACATGCAAGTAAAGCTAAAAGCGAAGACATTGAACAAATACAATCACTTGATCAAGAGCTTAATTTTGAAATTTACATTAGCTTGAGTTGCCAAACGTGCCCACAAGTAGTGCAGGCGCTAAATACAATGGCCGCGACGAATAGCAAAATTAAAGCAACAATGATTGACGGCGCACTATTTCAAGAGGAAGTAGAAGAGCGCAACATTTTAGCAGTACCGGCTGTTTATTTAAATGGCGAACCATTTAGCCAAGGTGCATTAAGCCTAACAGACATATTAAACAAAGTAGACAGTAAAGGCGCAGCACGCCAAGCTGCGGCACTTAGTGAAAAAGATGAATTTGACGTGTTAGTTGTTGGTGGCGGCCCTGCCGGTGCATCAGCTGCAATTTACTCTGCACGTAAAGGGTTAAATACCGGCATTGTTGCAGAGCGATTTGGTGGGCAAGTTGCTGACACATTAGCTATTGAAAACTTTATCTCGGTTAAAGCTACTGAAGGGCCTAAGCTTGTTGCCCAGCTTGAAGAGCATGTAAAAGAGTACGATGTAGATGTAATGCACAACCAACGTGCTGCAGGGCTTGAACGCGTTAATAACAAATACGAAATTACGCTTGAAAACGGGGCTACTTTAAAAGCTAAATCACTTGTTTTAGCAACCGGCGCCCGCTGGCGTGAAATGAACGTACCCGGTGAGCAAGAGTACCGCGGATACGGTGTAGCATATTGTCCGCATTGTGACGGCCCTTTATTTAAAGGTAAACCGGTTGCTGTAATTGGTGGTGGTAACTCTGGCATTGAAGCGGCGATTGATTTAGCAAACATTGTTGAGCACGTAACGGTACTTGAATTTGCAGACACACTACGCGCCGATGAAGTACTTATTCGCAAAGCAAATAGCTTAAATAATATTACTATTATTAAAAACGCCCAAACTACAGAAGTACTTGGCGATGGTAAAAAAGTGACCGGGCTTACTTACACAGACCGAGTAACAGGAGATAGTAAAGCACTTAATTTAGCAGGTATTTTTGTACAAATAGGCTTAATTCCTAACACTGAGTGGTTAAAAATTAGTGACTTAGAGTTAAGTAAATTTGGCGAAATATTAATTGATGCAAAAGGTGCTACGTCATTACCTGGTGTTTATGGCGCAGGTGATGCAACAAATACCCCATTTAAGCAAATTATTATTGCCCTGGGCAGCGGTGCAACAGCGAGTTTAGGTGCTTTTGATTATTTAATTCGCAACAGTGAAGAAAGTGAGCAAGATAAAACCGCTGCTTAATTAAACCCCTCTCTTGATATAACAGCAAAGTACACCTAAAGCTGTTTGTTAACCCAAGCCGCCCTCTCCAAAGGCGGCTTTTTTACGACTTATAATAATATACTTATTAATCACAGCCGCCAGAATCTCCACCGCAATCTGTATGAGAGTGAGCATTACTTCCAGGATAAACAGAAGAGTCATTATTTGTATAAGGTGAAGAACCACGTGACGCTTTACCGCTAATAAATGTAACTAATAGTAATACGCAAGTTACAATAACAACTGTTATTGATGAATCCCATTGCCCAGTGGAAGCGCCTTTAAATATGGCTAAACACAGTACAGTAAAGAGTAATGTTCTTATTGTGTTTTTCATTTTATATCCTTATTTGACTGGCTAGTTTGTTGCATAGCTAGCTGACCTTCTCGTTATGCTCAAGTGCGTTAATAACTGCTTTTTCTAGGGTGGGTAGTTTAAAAGGTTTTGAAATAAACATATCCATACCGGCTTGCTGACATGCAAGTTTATCTTGAGATGAGGTATTAGCGGTTATAGCCACTATATAGGTTTCGTGTTTGGGGCAGATGTTATCAGCCCTAAGTTGTTTTGTTGCTTCAAAACCATCAAGGATTGGCATTATGCAGTCCATAAAAATAAGGTCATAATGCTTTTGTTTACATTTTAAAATGGCATCTTGGCCATCAACAGCAGAGTCGGCTTTAATATTTAATTTACTCAAAGAGGCGTGCAATACCAATCTGTTGATATCGTTGTCATCTACTACGAGTACAGATAGTTCACTACCATCAATATCTTGAGCTGCTATTAAGCTGTCTTGCTTTTGCTCTTTACCTAACTCAATGGGTATATTTAATAAAAATGTAGTGCCTTCATTTGGGGTACTTTTAACGCATATTGTACCGCCCATATATTCAACAAGCTCTTTAACTATGGCAAGGCCAAGCCCTGTACCGCCTTTCGAATTTTTTGCATTAACCTCTTGTGAAAAAGGAGAGAATAGCGACGCTAAAAATCCTTTACTCATACCTCGGCCAGTATCGGCTACTTCAATATTTAGATTTTGTGATTTTTTTGCGTGTTCAATACTGGTTTTAAGTAAAACGGAGCCACTTTCGGTAAATTTAAGCGCGTTACTTAATAGGTTTGAGGTGATTTGGCTAAGGCGTGTGTTATCGCTAAATGCCCAAAAAGAATCGTCAATGGTGTTTTCTACTTTAAGTGCTACGTGTGTATTTTTAAATAAGGGTGTGTATAACGACGTTAAGTCTGTAAAAATAGTTTTTAGTAAAAAGTCAGTCGGTTCTAGTTTAAGCTCACCGTGATTAATTTTAGAAAAGTCGAGCACTTCATTAATTATATTAAGCAGAATATCAGCGCTTCTTAGTGCTACTTTTATTTTTTCGGCGCGCACTTCTTCGCTATGCTCATCAATTAATGTAGTAAGCATACCTGTAATACCATTTAATGGCGTTCTCAGCTCGTGGCTTATTTTAGCAAGTAGCATGCTCCTATCTTCAAGCAAGCGCTCGGCTTGTACTTGTTTTTGCTTGAGTTCTTCGCGGAGCAGTATTGACTCGGTAACATCTTGAAAAGTACCAAATAGACGAATGCAACGATCCCCGTCAAATTCAGCTTCCCCAAAGGTCGATATCCATAGAGTTTGGTTTTTTGCGGTTACTATCTGTAAGTCTAAATGCCATTTATCGCCTTTTTCGGTAGCATTTTTGACCGCTTGACTGATGCTTTCACGGCTAGTTCCTTCTTTATAGAACTCTAAAGCATCTTCTATTACGGGCTGGTAGTCACTTGATACTTGATGAATACGCTTAGTTTGTTCGCTCCAGTATATTTTATTTTCTATTAAATCAACTTCCCACGTGCCTATATTTGCTACACTCTCTAATTTTAATAATGTATTACTGTTTTTTATAAGTTGTTCTTTAGTTTGTGAACGCGCAAATTCTGAGCCGAGCCATTGGGCGAATAGCTCTATATAGTCGTAGGCATCGTCATTAAAAGCAAGGGAGTCTTTTGCTGATGAAAAGTTAACAGTGCCAAATATTTCATCTCCAATTTTTATTGGCGCACCAATGTATGACTCTAGCTGAAAATTAATGTAGCAGGGATGGTTTGCTATGGCGCTTTGCGATGCTTTATGAAATGCCAGGGCAGAGCCTGCTTTTAAAGTATGTACGCAGTAGGTGCCTTGTAAGTCAAACACGGTACCTGATAAAAGCGCGTTGTCGGGGGTGATCGCGTGCAAAACAACATAGCTGCTTTCATCAATTTTACTAACAATACCTACTTCAAGATTGAATACATCTAGCCCAAAATTTAAGAGGCTGTAAATTTTACCTTCAAAATCAAGGGTTTGATTTGAGACAATGTCGTGAAAACGCCTTAAAAAATTCAAAAGAAAACACCCCGTAAGCTTTTGTTAAATTTATAAAATACATTAGCCAGTTAAGGCGCTTTTATTGGTTTAATGCCAGTTTAGCAGTTTTTATAACTAATAACTAAAATCGGTGCGTATTTAAACTTATAAGTCCATGTTTTTTATATAAAGCTAGGTATTGCGCTGAATATATAATACTCAGCGCTAAGTATTTAGTAGGTTGAGTTGGGGGTGTACTCTGGGTTAATGTCGCCACCCACTTCATCAGGGTCAACATCGTTTATAAGCAATGTTTCTCGCACGGCTTCAATGTGATCAAGTACTGTTTGATAACGCTCGCCATACTCATATTTTGTTACCTCAATGGCTTGTGGCATATAGGTAAAAGCAATTTTAAGTGCGTGTAAGGCTTCTGGGTTGATTTTTTCGCTCATGATTTCCCTCTAATTAAACGTAAGCTAGGGTTAATAAAATAACACCAAATTCAATAGGGTAAATACTAAAAATTACAAAAAGCGAAGCCTGTTAAAAATATATTAAAGGACGTACAGATAAAAAAAGGGTGGCTATAAGCCTAGTAACTAAGCTAATACAGAGCTTTTTAAGGCTAAACAAAAGAACAAACTCAGTAAAGATATTACGATATCAGCCCACAAATATAACCTTAA
The DNA here is from genome assembly GCF_018101025.1 of Pseudoalteromonas sp. MMG006. Lineage (NCBI taxonomy): Bacteria > Pseudomonadati > Pseudomonadota > Gammaproteobacteria > Alteromonadales > Pseudoalteromonadaceae > Pseudoalteromonas > Pseudoalteromonas sp. MMG006. Next base: position 134,212 of record NZ_JAGJEJ010000006.1, on the reverse strand, counting down.
CTACTTTATTAAAGTGGTTAAATTGATACTGGCTGCTGTAAGGCAAAACGTGATCAATCAGTTAAAAATATACTGAAATGCTAATCTTATTTGCAATCTGAGTCGTTCGCTATTTTATTTCGACCTGTTTCTTTGGCGTTATAAAGTGCGCTGTCGGCACCGCTAATAAGGTTTTGCGCGGTAGTATTTTGTTTGGGGATCAGGCTGTACACACCCATGCTTATAGTGAGTTTTGAGCTTACGGATGAATAATTGTGCTCTATCGATAACTCTTCAATTTTTTTCTGAATGAGTGTCGCAAATTTTAGGCTATTGACAGCATCTGTAGCGGGTAAAATTATAGCAAATTCTTCTCCGCCATACCTTGCGGCTAAATCGCCTTGTCGCTTACACATTGCTTTTAATGCTTGCGCGACAGATTTTAAAACTTCATCGCCTTGCTGATGACCATAATTATCGTTATAACTTTTGAAAAAATCTATATCACACATTATCAAACCGATAGGTTGTTGGTGACGCGTGCAACGAAGTAGTTCGTTTTGTAATGTGTCGTCAAAGCAACGGCGGTTAGCTATATCGGTTAATCCATCTGTGTTTACTTGTTCATTTAGTTGTAGGTTTGCGGTGATGAGCTGTTGTTGAATATATTGAAGCTCATGCTTATAGTTTATGTTTTTAAGGGCGCTCGCTATCATCTCCCCGACTAGCTTTAATCTAATTAAATCTAAGTCAGACCATTCTCGTTTTTGCTTTACACAGTCACAACCTATAAATCCAATCAGTTCTTTGTCATAACGTAAACCGATGCATAGCACTGATTGTATTTGTTCTAACTGGAATTCTTGTTTTTCTTTAATTGCTTTTTCAGGCAGTGCAGCAACATCATTTACTTTAAAGATGTGAGTGGTGTTCATTAAGTTGAAAAAGTAGGGGAGTGCGTCTTTGGGGATATTTTGAAGCTGATCTTTGAACGGTTTAACGCCTTGATTAACCCATTCATGGGTATTTCTCATTGATTTGCCATCATCTGAAAATTTAAATAAATAGCTTCTGTCGGCATGGCATACTGTGCCAATCGCTTTCAATGCAAATTCTATATGTGAATCTATATTATCGTTTTGAATGTCAATTAAATCAGTAGAAATTTTTGAAATGATCTTATCAAAGTTGTATTGCTCATCTTTACTTTGCTTAATTACGTCGAACGTTGCTATGTGAAGGTTATTACTTAATTGAGCAAGCTTTGCATTTAATTGTAAGGCTGTATTATTTTTATGCAATAAAATATGGCAGCTTGTATTTATTACTAAATATTTTTCGAATAGTTGGTTGATTTTTAAATGTTTTTTACTTTCAGGGCTTGTGAGGATCACATTTTTAAAGTCGGCCTCAATGAAGTTATTTTGTGAGGGTAAATCAAATATACTCTGCGCTTGAGAGTTGACTTTATAAGTCTGTTTTTGCGAATCATAGAGTACGACGGCAAAAGGAATAACCTTAATAGTACTCCAAATGTATTCTACTGATTTAAAGTCCACTTATTGCTCCATTTAAGATTAAACATCAACTCAATATTTTTTATTAATATGTATGTAGTATTTAGTACAGTTTTAGCCAATTTACTAAGTTTTTAGTGCGTTTATTCGGTCTTCGTATTACAATTGCAACTCTATATCATACCCTTTTCTACTCTAAGCCTCCTGCTGGCTTATTTGCAATTTAAGTATAGGTTATTTAAGCACTTCATGACAGAAATCACTACACACCAGGCCTCTCGCCGTCGGTTGCTTATTGCTTTGGCGATAACATGCTCATTTATGGTTATTCAGGTTGTTGGTGCTTACTACTCTAACTCTCTAGCTGTGCTTGCTGATGCAGGACACTTATTTGTGCATAACAGTTCGTTATTTATAGCTCTCATTGCGTCAAGCCTTGCTATTCATTTTGCTAAAACTTATAACGATGGACATCAGCGAGCGGAGCTGATTGGTGGTTTAATAAATGGCACTCTTTATTTAGCTATTAGTTTGATAATTTTGTATGAAGGAGGCGAGCGGTTCATTCATCAACATCAAGGTAACGAGCTGGCTATTAATAGCTATTTAATGTCGGTTATTGCTGCAATTGGTTTTTTATTTCATGGTGCTGCTGCCTGGGTATTATACAAAGGAAGAAAAGCGAGTATTAATGTTTATGCTGTTTTTTTGCATTCATTCTTTGATTTAATTTCAACGGTATCAACCTTTGTGGCGGGTATATTAATCTACCTAACAGGGTGGGCAGTTATTGATATTTTATCGAGCATGCTTATAGCCTCGTTTGTATTATTCACGGGTGTTAAAGTGATTATTAGCTGCTTAAAAGGTTTGCGTTTAAATAAAGCGAAATTACCAAAAGTAGTTGATATAGAAAAAGAAATTACGAATATGGAACATGTTCATAATGTTCACAATGTCACTGTTTCAAGAAAAGATAAAGATATTGTTGTCGGTGCGCACGTAGTACTAAAACAACATTGTACAATTGAAAAGCATGACGAAGTTTGCCGTATGAAAGTCGAGCAGCTACTTAGTAGAAAATTTAAAGTTAAAAATAGCGTGCTACAAATTGAAAGCCATGAATGTCATCATATCCATAGCTAGCTAATAAAGTCCAACTCTGAGGGCTCTAAGTTGCTTATATGATCATGGCACATATAGCGAAATTACTAAACGAACTGTTTTTATAACAAACTTAAAATCTTTTTAAAGCACTCTGCTTCACATAAATCCTGCGCAGTCATTGGTTTTGCAAAATAATACCCTTGTAGTATGTTGCAGCCAATAGCACTTAAAAATGCAATTTGTTCGCGGGTTTCTACCCCCTCAGCAATACAATACAGCCCAAGGTTGTCAGCCAAAGAGTAGATTGTTTTAATTATTGATTCGTTGTTTTTATCGTGTCCTATGGTTTGTACAAAGCTTTGATCAATTTTAATTACATTTATTGGAAACTGACTCAAATAAGTAAGTGATGAGTAGCCTGTACCAAAGTCATCTAATAATAATTTAAAGCCTGCCATTTTTAGCTTTTGTAATTGTTTTGACGCTTTTTGTTTATCTTCAAGTAATGTGTTTTCGGTTATTTCTAGACGCAACTGTTGAGGTGATATGTTGTGATCGTTCAATATAGATTCTAAACGGCTTGCTATGTGCATTTTTAAAATATGCTTAGGTGATAAGTTCAGCGATATATAAAACAGTGGATTATTTTTCAGTAACGGGGCTAAGTCTGTTAACGCTCGTTTTAATGCATGCTCAGTAAGTTTTTCGATTAAACCTATTTCTTCGGCTACCGGAATAAACTCAGTAGGAGAAATAAACTGCCCTTTGTTCTCCCAACGCATTAGTAATTCAACGCCATTGATTACTTTGGTATCTAAATTAACAATGGGCTGATAATGGTTGAACAGCTGGTGTGCTTTTGCTGCATCTTTTAAATCATTTTCAAGAATGAGCTTTTGCTTTATTTGCTTATTCATTTTGTCGTTAAAAAACTTAAAACCATTACGTCCTGATTGCTTTGCTTGCATCATTGCAACATCGGCATTTCGGATCAGAGTATCTGTAGAATCAGCGTCGTTAGGGTAAAGTGCTACACCTATACTTGCCGATATATTAATTGAGAAATCTTCAATATTTACTTTATTGGCAAGTTCATGGCTAATTGTTTTTACTATCTTATTGAGCGACTCTTTAGATTCTATATTTTCAATTAATACTAAAAACTCGTCTCCGCTTTGACGTCCTAGTGCCGCGTTGTCATCAAGTATTGCACTTACACGTTGTGTTATATCACAGAGTAATTTATCGCCTACTGCGTGACCAAATGAGTCGTTTACAGGCTTGAATTTATCTAAATCAATAAATAGGAGAGCGCAATAGCTATTATTATTTCGTGCTTTGATTATCGCCTGTTCAATATTTTTGTACATTAAACTGCGATTTGGTAAATGCGTTAAAGGGTCAAAGTTTGCTAAATATCTCAGCTCTGTTTCAGCGCGTTTTTGCTCTGTTAAATCAGATATAACAACCACATAGTAACTAATAGTGTTACTTTCTTTAGCTACGGCTGTAACGCTCAAGTGTACTGGATGCTTGGGGTTCTTTACTGTTTTTATGTATGTATTCGTGCGCCAGTTTTGTTTTGCATTTAATGCTTTTAACTTTGCGGCAAATTCAATGCATTTAGTTTTGCCGATCGCTTTAATAATAAGCTTTGGGGTGAGTTTAGTATCATGCTGCTCGTAAGTAAACGTATCCATAAAGCTATTGTTAGCTGAAAAAGGGACTAGTTGATCATCTAAAATTAACAACCAATCGGTAATTTGGCGAAATGCTTCGCCCAAGATATTTGCCTGTTGCTCATTGGCGCGTTGCTCAGTAATGTTTGTATATATGCCTGAGACATACTGTGCTTCACTTGAGTGTTCCTTATACATAATTTGACCGAGGTCTTGATACCAAAGCCAGTGACCTTCTTTATGCTTTAAGCGGTAGGTGCATTGCCAATGTTGCTGTTTATTTTGTTTAATATAGGCGTACCATTGAGCTTCAACTCTGCGTCTATCATCAGGGTGAATAAGTAAGAAATAACGCTCTATGCTAAGGCGTTCGGGTAAATTAAAGTAACCTAATTCTGAGCCTCTTTGCGTGCTAACTGTGTGATCACTAAAACGATAGTTCCATATACCACTTTTATTATTTTTTAGCGCAAGCTCAGTTTGTTTTTGTGAGTGAATAGTTTCTCTTTGTGCATTTTCTATTGCTACTTGGCGATTTCTGTACTGCCAAAACAGTAAAAATAGTATTAAAAACATACCAATAAGATACAACGCATAAGCAAGCGGAGATTGCCACGGTGCATAGGCAACACTGAAGTTAAGTAATCGTTGTTCAGCCATACCTGTGCTGCTTGGTTTTACAACTGAAATGGTTAGTGAATAATTGCCAGGTGGTAATTTAGTAAAGAATACCTGATTTGTTTTTAATTCATCGTAAACAAGGGGATTTTCACCTGACAGCACAACTCTGTATCGAGTACTTTCTTTATTAATGTAATCAAAGTTAGAAAATTTTACCGTTAAACCCACATCATCGTAGGCAAGTTCTAGAGGTTTGTATTTATACTTATTCGGGTAGTACGTTAGGTTTTTGGAAAGTAAGTTTATATCAGTAATTTCTAAGTTAGTGTGCGTTGATTGATCCGTGGGATTAAAATCGGTTGGATCGAACTGTAATATGCCATGATAACTGCCAAAAGCTATGTGTTTGTTATTTAAAATAGTACCGGCAATAGCACTAAACTTATTATTATTGAGTCCATCCTTTACTGTGTAGCTAGTTATATTTAGAGTGTCTAAATTTAACTGGTATAAGCCATTTTCACTACTTACCCATAAATTTCGATTATCGTCAGCGAGCAACTTATAAATGGAGTTAGTTACAAACGTATTTTTAATGTTTAGAGTGTGCTTACGTTCATAGGTTTTACTATCGACAGCTATCAGGCCTTCTTGCGTAGTTGCAAGCCAAAGTAAATTACGCTTTGCGTCTAGGTAAAAGTTTTCTACGGTGTTGTATAAGTTGTTTTTTTTATTATTTGATTTAAATATCGTAGTTATTTTTTTATTTTTTTCGTTGTATCTATAAAGCGCGTTTGTAGTACTTAGAATTAGTTCCTCAGGGTGTGTCTCTAGAGGAGTGTGAAAAGTATAAGCCTCATTTGGAACGGTTATCTCCTTTAGGCCTTTTATTACTCTATTCTCACCTGTTTTGCCATTAAAAATATAAAACTCGTTAGTCGAAACATAGGCAAAAGTGTCTGGCGCTATTAAGGCAAAACCAAATGAATTCAGGCTGTTTAGCTTATTATTTATTAAGTCTTTATTAGGAACTTTTTCCCCAGTCGCCTTATTAAATAACTCTAAACCATGGTAACGGGTTAACCATAAATATTGTCCGGCACTTAAATTAGATGGGAAAATATCAAATACAGCATATTCGCCATAAATTGCTTTGCTATCAGTTGATTCTAAAAAGGTGCTAACGTCTTTAGTGTTTAAATTATACTTTGTAATGCCATCATCGGTGCCTAACCAAAGTACATTCTCGTCCTGAATTATTTTGTTGATTATATTATTGTTAGGAAGAGTAATATTTTTAAAGCGCTTTGTTTGTGTTGCCCAAGTTAAAACGCCTTGAGTGCGCGAAGCAAGCCATAGCAAACCTGATTTATCGACCATTACATCATTAATGGTATTTTCTGTAATATTAAATTTGCTTTCATCAAAGCTTAAAATAAGCTCAACGGCGCCAGAATTCCTAAAATATTGAAATAAGCCACTTTGTGTCGCAATAAACTCCCCATCTGTTGTTTGTACGTAATCCCAAATATTATAATCTGCAACTAATGTATTTATTTGATCTGGTTTAATATTTTTATTTTTGTCAAAAGCTATATGGTATAAGCCTTCTACAGTACCTACCAATAAACCAAGTTCTGCATCTACAGACAATAGCTTTACATTATTATTATCTTCGGTCACATTTTCGGGTGTGTGAAGTGAAAGTTTTTTTAACTTTTTATATTTAGTATCATACGAATACAAGCCATTATTAGTACCTACATATAATATATGCTTGTAAAAAGTCAGTGCCCTTATGTAATCGTCTTTGTTGTCTAAAGCGATTATGGGAGATAACTGCTTAGTATTGTGATTGTAAATTAGTATTTGCTCGTCAATGGCAATGTAAGAGTGCTCAGTGAGCTGTGCAATAGCTGAAATTGGTGAATAGGTATTGCTTTTATTATCAAGCTGCCCAGAGTAAATTTTCTCTGTTTTGAGTGTTTTAGGGTTTATTAAGAAGGCGCCAGACAAGTCGGTAGATACAATAATGTTTCCTGCTGATGTTTTAAACATGTCAAAAATATTTTGTTTGTCGAGATCGTATCCGCCTCGAAAAGCAGTAACTTGATAACCGTCGTAGCGGTTCAAGCCCTGTGCAGTGGCAATCCATACAAATCCAATATCATCTTGTATAGAACGTGTCACGAAGCTATGTGCTAATCGTTCATCGGTTGAAAGGCGTTGTAATTGTTGAGCATAGTTTTGAGATGCGCTCACATTTCCAATGCAAATAAAAACAACAGCGATGACAAGATAAACCATCTTACTCAACAGCACTAATAAACTCGCTCTTAAACATGTAGTGGTGGGAATTATTTATTTTAAATATAGCATATTTATCAAATGTCGATTACAAAAATTATCTATAAAATTACAAAGTACTCTTTTTAAATATGAGCTAACCTTTTTTCAAACTCGTTTTAAAAATAGGCCGTTTTATGGATGGATTTGTAGATGTTAAGCTAACGAATAGCTTGCTTTTGATTATAGATTTGCAAGTTAAATTGGCCCCAGCAATATCAAATTTTGATTCTATTTTAGAAAGTACACTAAAACTGGCCAAAGCCAGTGAGGTGCTTAAGGTACCATCGTTGATCACAGAGCAATATGTGGCAGGTTTAGGGCTGACCAACGCTGAGGTTAAACATGCTTTACCCGACACACCATCTTTTCATAAAACATACTTTAGTGCTTGTGCAGAGCCAGGCTTTCTTGAAGCTTTAAAGATCAGCGGTAAAAAACAGATTATAGTAGCAGGAACAGAGGCGCATGTTTGCATATTACAAACGTGCTTAGAGTTGATGCAAAATGGCTTTGAAGTAATAGTGGCAAGCGATGCAGTTGGGTCTCGAAATCCTGCACATAAAAAAATAGCATTGGCGCAACTCAAACAAGCGGGTGGTACAATATCGTGCGCTGAAATTATTATTTTTCAGTGGACAAAAAAAGCAGCGACACCTACGTTTAAAAAAATACTATCTATAATAAAGTAATAAACTAAAAATATTGGTATTATATTCTATGTATCATTTTGATCTATCTTGATATATGTAACGTATTAACTTGGTTATTTTTAAAAACTTAAAATGTATTAAAGGTATTTATGTCTAGTGTCGCACGTTTATTTACTCTTATATTTTCTCTTCTACTCATTGAGTCGATAGGGATTGGTTTATACTTCGACACGCTAACTCAAGCCTTTGTTATTGGGATACCATTGAGTCTATTACCTATTTGGCTTTTAAAAACCCAGCCTAACAGCGCTATAACTGCACATGTTGTAGCGGGTGCGATAATGATGTTTTCTTTTTTACACATACAACAAGCATACGGATTGATAGAAGTTCATTTTGAGATATTTATTTTAATGGCAATGCTGATAATGTTTGTTAATTGGCAGGTGTTTATAACTGCTATTGTGTTTGTTGCTATTCATCACCTCTCTTTTTACTATTTACAGACTCAAAATACTGGCTTTTATGTTTTTGACCCTGACAGACTTGCGTTTACCACCGTGTTAATGCATGCGGGATACGCTATTGTTGAGGTATTAGTTGCAGGTTACATTGCGATAACGTTACAGCGAGAGCGCCAAGCTGGCTTATCACTCAGTTATGCAACAGAGCAAATAATGAAAGATCCTGAAAATATTAAATTATCATTGCGAGCTGATGATACAAGCAGCAAAGCAGTCGCTGGGTTTAATACATTATTAGACTATATTGCTGATGTTATTAAGCAAGTTCAAACTCAGTCATTATCGTTACAAAATAACTCCCAAGAGCTTATTCAAGTCCATGATCAGCTAGCTGATGGTGCCACACAACGTACGCAACAAACTGACGATATAGCAAATTCGGGTGCGCAGGTTGCTCATGGCTTTAAGATGGTAGAAGAAGAAAGCGAGGTATTAAAAAGTCAGGTTGATAATATTACACAAGCTGCAAGTAATGCATTAAAAGAAGTGCTACAAACGGATGCTAAAAGCCAAGAGTTACTAACACTGCTTAATCATACTGAAGAGCAGATAAACCATTTAGTAGCGGCTGGAGATGTTATTTCCAGTTTATTAAATGAAATCTCAGGTATTGCAGAGCAAACAAATTTACTTGCTTTAAATGCCGCAATTGAAGCTGCTCGAGCCGGAGAACATGGCCGAGGTTTTGCTGTTGTTGCAGATGAAGTAAGATCACTTGCAAATCATAGTAAAGCCACAACAGACAAAATAAGCCTAACATTAAAAGATTTAGTCAGTAATAGTAAAACATCAACTCAGTCAATGAGCCAATGTGTAAGCTTTGTTGTGGACCTAACAGATATCAGCGCCGCAATGAAAGAGAATATTTCAGCGATGAGCGAACAAATAGAAGCGGTGTCTACAAGCTCAGATTCAGTCGCACAAGTGGTTGCTGAACAAGCAGGCAATACAGAGTTAATAGCTAGTAGTACCGATAATATGCGCCAGAATCAATATCAAGACACTCAAATTGTAGAGCAGCTTACCGCAAAAGTTCAATTGATTGATGTTAGCATAGACTTGCTTGAGCAAAGTATTGCTAAATTTAAATAGATCTAATTTAACAACCTACTTAGTAATTGCAGTATGGTTTATTAGCGTAGTTGTTGGGTTGGTTTATTTTCAAGTGGCTCAGCTAAGTGACTTTGACAGAAACAAGTTATTAAATGAGCCCAACTGGTTTAATAATTTTAAACAACAAGTTAAATATGAAGAGTCCAAGTCTGCTTCTTTAGTTATTGTTACAGACCCTAATTGTGGCTGTACTATTCAAGCAAAACCGCATTTAAAACAATTAACAGAGTTTTCTAAACAAAAGGGTGTATCGTTAATACTCCTTGAGCAATCGCCTTCTTTAAAAACAGTAATACCTTCAACACCTGCGGCGGTCGTTTTAAATAAAGAAGGCGAGTTTGTATATGCAGGGCCTCTATCTGAAGGACTAGGTTGCGCTCAGGGCAGTGGCTTTGTTGAAACGGTAATTACCAATTTAATGGCTGGGTTCAATAACCAGCTATTACTTAATAATACTAAGGGTTGTTATTGTACAACTCAAACGTAATAGAGCAATGACGAGTTGCTCTATTACCCATTAATGATTCAGTTAATAAGTCATTAGTCCGTATACTCCTAGTAACACAAATACACTGGCAGCTATAAATCTTACCGTATTAAGCGATATTCTCTTTAACAGTGCATTTCCTGCGTAAATTACAGGGATATTAGCGATTAGCATTCCTAATGTTGTACCAACAGTTACCAAAAATATGTCTTGATATTGTGCGCCAAGTAATACAGTGGCAACTTGTGTCTTATCAGCTATTTCAGCGATAAAAAATAATACAAAGGATACTAAAAAGGCACCATATTTATCATATCGATGGCTAACATCTTCATTCTGGTCAGGAATTAGCAACCACAAGCCAACAGCAATAATGCTTAAGTTAACGATTATTGGTAAATAGGAGTGAGTTATACTTTCACTTATCCAACTCCCAAGCCAAGCAGATAGACCATGGTTAATAAGTGTGGCTGCTAAAATACCAAAAGCCAAAGCAGCCTTATTGCGAAAGCGTACGGCAAGTAATAGTGACAATAGCTGAGTTTTATCGCCTATTTCGGCTAACGTAACTGTGACGGTTGAGGTAAAAAAAACTTCCATTAAAAATACTTATAGGCGGGAGTGTTAAACCAAGGTAAACACGTATCTCCCGCCATGAGGATAGTGCCTACCTAGGTCTCGCCGATAATGCTTGCTACAACATTACAAACTTACCATGCACGTGAGGTGCAATTATGTTGATAAGTTTACTCATTACTGAGCGGGCTACTCCCCTAAGAGACGGGCATTATTCCATAACTTTATTTTTGGGTAAATATAGTAAAGAAAAGAGCGAGCATTTTTAGTGAATAAATTTAAATTTTAGTGAGGAAGCTATTGATAACAATTGTCGTTTAGATTAGTATGCATTTATTGAATGTAATTTACACGGTTTGTATTAATGTATATTTGTCTTTGTCACGGTGTGACTGATAAAAAAATTGAGCAAACAATTGACGATGGTGCAACGACCATGCGTGAATTAACTAAAGAGCTTAAAGTGGGCAGCCAATGCGGTAAGTGTTGTGGTTGTACTAAAAAGATCCTTAATCGTAAACTTATCGAAATTGCAGATATTACCGATCAAGTAGCATAGTTACATTTTATAAATTCATAAAAAAAGCAGCTTTATTAAGCTGCTTTTTTTGTGTATCGATTATTGCTTACAGTTGAGACTGTAAGTAATTTTCAAGCCCGGTATTTTTAATAAGTAATTGCTGTGTTTCAAGCCAGTCAATTTGCTCTTCTTGCTCGTTTAAAATGTGATCGAGCGCTTCGCGGCTAATATAGTCTTGTTTACTTTCAGCTAATTCAACAGCGCTTCTTAGCTCGTCTATTGTATCAAGCTCGAAACTCATATTGGCTGCAATCATTTCTTCGCTGTTTTCACCGATACGTAATCGGCCTAAGTCTTGTAGATTAGGTAAGCCTTCTAAAAACAAAATGCGTTCGATTAAACGATCGGCGTTTTTCATTTTTTGAATAGATACTTTGTAGTCTGCTTTATCTAGTTGGGTAAAGCCAAAATCTTTAAACATACGGGCATGTAAAAAATACTGGTTAATACCTACAAGCTCATTAGCGAGCACTTTATTTAATGCTGCAATAACGTCTTTATCGCCTTTCATATTATGCTCCTGCTAGCCTAGTTGTGCTTGGTGATAATTTGGCGCGCCAATTTTATCAATTAAGCCAATTTGCTGCTCTAACCAATAAACGTGATCTTCTTCAGTATCAAATAATAGCTTTTCTAAAATACTGCGTGATTGGTAATCTTGTTGCTCTTCGCATATTGCTATTACATCTTTAACACATGCAACTACTTCAAGCTCAAGTGTTAAATCGTTTTGCATCATGCTTTTTACATCAGTACCAATTAGTAAATCACGGCGTTTGGTCATATTAGGCACGCCTTCTAAAAATAAAATGCGTTTGATAAGCCAATCTGCGTGATCTTTTTCTTCTTCCATCTCGTGGTTAAGGCGCTCGTATAACTTGTTTAAACCCCAGTCATCATACATTCTAGAGTGTATAAAATACTGATCGATAGCTGCTAATTCGTTAGCTAACAATGTGTTAAATGCATCGATTACTTTTTGATTACCTTTCATGATAAATCGCCTTAACTATTACAATTATCAGCAGTGTAGTACAAATGGCCTGTATTGCAAGTTTTTCTTTAAAAATCATTGGTTTACTATTGGTTTTGATTCTTATTTAAATTTGCGTTACTGCTTGGTTTATGAACAGTTTTTTATTTGTATTTAAATCCACTTATGCCTTTTTGCCCAAAAATAAAAACCACTTATAATAAAAAATGCTAGTGCCAATGCTATTAACAGCCATAAAAATTGCACAATTGGACCTGCAAAAGCACCAATATGAAATTTATACTTAAAGTTCCATGCTTGAGTTGTGAAATTGGTTTTGCTGGCATCAAAGGAATTTAATACTTTACCTGTGAATGGATTTGTCCACACCCAGCTATAAGCGTGGCTTTCGCCAGGGTTTTTCATTCTCAGTGCTAGTGTTTCGTCGTCCTTTTTAGGCAGGTAAATCCTATATACTTCGCCATCAGGAAATACATCCACTGCATTTTTTATTGCTTGGTTATAATTTAGAGTCGTGTGTGCAGATGCAGTTATTTTAGGTGCTTTAGGCCTTTGCTCTACTTTGTTCATGGTTACAAATTCTAATACCGATTGAGTCTGCGTTTTCCAATTAAATGCCATTCCGGTAAATGCAATAAGCATAAGTGGTATAAAAAAGTATACACCAAGCACAGTATGTAATTGATACATAAGCACTCTAAACTTAGCCTTAGGTTTTATAGCGAGCCGTTTAATCCTGTTTTTTGGCTTTACCCATAAGTAAAACCCAAGTAACACATTTATTAAAAGTAGTAATGCACACACTGACATCCAGTTACGAAAGGTTTTTTCTCCTTTGCTATTTTCAAATAGCAGCCAGCGATGTAAACCTTGAGCAAACCCATAAATAGTATCGGTGGATTCATAAACGTTTATTACGTCTCCTGAGTAAGGGTTTACACTTGCATAATGTTTATTAGCCAACCTAAACTGCCACGCAGTATCTGATGCTAGTTCGGGCATGAAAAAGGTAATCTTTTGCTTAGTCTGTGCCTCTACATTCTGTATAAGTGCATCGTAGGGCATTAAGTTTTTTTGTGGTTTTACTTGCCATTTTGTTGGCTCTATTAAGTGTTGTATGTCTTTTGCATAGATCATTACAGCACCGGTTAAGCTCACTATTAGCAAAAATAGCCCACTAATAAGGGCGAGGCCTAAGTGAATTCTACGTAACCAAAGTTTCAAAGGTAGTATCTCATTATGAGTTAGTAGGAATATTGTAAATGATAATACGAGCCGTTTTCAATTAAATAGTTGTGTATCAGGGGTCGTTATTTACTAATTACACTTTTAGAGTTTGTATAGCTTTAAAGGTTAATAAGTTAATAAATAGGTATTATAAGTTTAATGTTGGTTTATTACTTTATCCAAAAGCACTTAAATGCTTCAGTCAAATTACTTTTTATAAAGCTTATTTTTTAAGTGACCGAGTTAGGGGGGCTTTAATTGTGATAGGTTGAACTTCTATTATGGTGTTTTCAATATTAAAATTATTGTGCAATAAGTCTTTGATTTCATTTAGAACTATTACATTTCGAGAACTAATAACTAGTTCACAGTAGCACTCTTTGTCGTCTAGCTGCCACAGCTTTATGCTAACTACTGCCTCAATATTAAATTTATCATTGAGAGCGTGTGATATTGCTGATGTGCTGATATTTTCCGGTGCCGCTTGCATTAAAATTGTGCAGCTTTGCTTTAATAGCAAAGCACCATGGTAAATTACATATACAGAGATAAATACAGTTGCAATTAGGTCAACAACATACCATTGGTATAAAATTATTAAGGTACCGGCAATAATCACCACAATAGAGGCCATAGCATCTGACACGTTATGTATGAAAGCTGCTCTAATATTCATGCTGTGATTTGCTCCAGCTCGATAGGTTAAAAACGCGGTTGCTAAATCAATTAATAGTGCAAACGCCGCTACCCATACTATTATCCAGCCATTTACTGGTTCTGGATTTAAATAACCCGATACCGATTCAAAAATTAAATACACCCCAACCACTATTAATGTGCTGCTATTAAAGAGGGTAGCCAAAACTTCTGCGCGTTTATAACCAAAATGATGCGTTAAGCTTGAAGGCCTAGCGCCAATTTTACGTGCGACGAGTGCAATGAATATAGCCCCAGCATCGCTTAGGTTATGAAGTGCGTCAGCTATTAAAGATAGGCTTCCAGAAAATACCCCACCAATAATTTGCACTACAGTTAGCAATGCATTAATGACAACTGCGATGGTAAGTTGTTTATTACTTTGGCTATCGTCTACATGGCTATGTGCGTGATTGTGTTCCATAGTCCAACATTAGTATAAATAACTTAATATTTATACTATGCGTATTTTTAGATCGTAAGTAAACAGCATTAATCTAGTAATAAATAATGGGAATATGACCACTACTTTATTTTTATCTAATTGCAAAATACTGATTTTTAAAAGACTTTAATGTCAAAAACTTGCGTGTTTAAGTATTTAGTGCATTAATGTAAGTAATATAAAATGACTAAAGTTGCTGAGTAAATGAATGGATAAACGTTTAAACTTCAGTTGGGTAACAGGGAAAATGCAATCAATTCGAAGTAAGCTAATTATAACTTTTATAATTATAGCTTTAGGGCCACTTTGTTTGTTGACTTGGTTTAGTTTTGGGCATGTAAACGATACGCTTAAACAAAGCTCAGATTCTGAGCTTAATGAGTTAAGTAATATTGGTAAGCACTTTGCTGATATTTGGTTTGCAGATCATATCAACGATTTATACCTGCTAAAGGCACAGCTTGAAAGTAGTACTACGCGCAATCAATATTTAGTAGAGCAATTTACTGCACAATATGCTTTTGTAAATCATGTAGAAATTGTTGATATTAAGGACGGGGAAATAGCGCCGACCTCTGACTTTTTTCGTTTATTAAATAAAGACGATTTTAATGCCATTTACAACACAGTATTTCGTACGAGCGACGTGCAGCTTAAAACGACTACTTTAGCAAACAAAGAATACCACATAGTTGCAATCCCCATATTAGATACTAATGAGCAGCTTAATGCTATTTTACTCTCCGATATAAACTTATCTGGTTTATTAAATAATCTAAATAAGATACATACCGAGAATAAAGACATAACTTTTAATGTTGTGCACAATAATAAAATTCAAAAATTACTAAACAGAAAATCAAACAGTCCTACTTTCTTATTCCAGCACGACCTTGTTCTCGACAGTGTTTTTTCTTATAGCACAGCTCAAAACGAAATTATGTACGGCTATATCACCAATTTAAATTTTCTAAATGAAGATGGCTGGCAATTATTGGTCTCCAAGCCAGTTAAGGTAGCGCTTCAGGGAGCTGATAATTATAAGCATTTAGCACTTCTAACTAATGCAGCGGCGCTGATATTAATACTTATTTCGTCTTTGTTGTTTGGGCGTAGGCTATCTAGGCCATTAATTGACCTAGCTAAAACAGTCGAAAATATTACTAATGGTGGCACTGGTAAAGTTGCAATACTCAACGACAGTAAAGAGTTTAAGCAGCTTTCATTAGATTTAAGTGAGCTGGTAAAAGTAAAGGCGGAGCAGCAAAGCATATTACATAAACAGCGCTCAGCCTTACAGATAGCACTTAAGCAACTCGCAGAACAAAAAAGTGCTTTAGATGAACATGCAATCGTCGCTGTAACCGACCTACATGGCACAATTACCTTTGTGAATAAAAGATTTTGTGAGATTAGCGGCTACGAAGAGCACGAGCTAATAGGACAAAATCATCGCATTTTAAATTCAGGCAAACACGGCAAAGCATTTTTTAAAAACATGTATCAAACACTTAAGCGTGGTGACGTTTGGAACGGTCATATATGTAATAAAGCGAAGCATGGCGGAATATATTGGGTTGATACCACCATCGCGCCATTTTTAGATGAGCATGGTAAACCGCAAAGTTACATTGCTATTAGAACTGATTTAACCGCACTTAAACTTCAAGAATTAGAGCTTGAACAACACAAAACACAATTACAGCTGGTCATTGACTCAACTGCAGTGGGCATTTGGGATTGGTATATAGATACAGGCAAAGTTACATTTAATAATCGTTGGGCTGAAATTATAGGCTATCAGCTAAGTGAAATTGAGCCATGTAGTATAAATACTTGGTATACATACGCTCACCCTGACGATTTAATTGAATCGAAAGAAAGGTTAAATGAGCATTTTGCCGGTCATACTGACTACTATGTACATGAAGCCCGCATGAAGCATAAAAATGGCCACTGGATTTGGGTGCTTGATACCGCGAAAGTGGTTGAGTGGAATAGTGATGGCTCGCCAAAACGTATGATTGGGACTCACCTAGACATTTCTGCTCAAAAAGCCACCGAACATGAACTACAGAGTAGTCGGGACAGGTTTGCGTCTTTGGTTGCTAATATACCTGGCATTATTTATCGCTGTAAATTCGATGATAAGTTAAGCACTCTTTATATGAGTGACCAAGCTATTGAAATAACAGGTTATTCACCTGATGAGTTGATACATGATAAGTTATTAGATTTTTTTGATTTAATACATGAAGACGATATATTAAACGTAAAAAATGAAATTTTACGTTGCGTAGGTACCCAGCAATCATGGTCGATTGAATATAGAATAAATGCCCGTGATGGCAGTTTGCATTGGGTTAATGAAAAAGGGCAGGCTATTTATGCAGATGATGGCTGCGTTTTATACCTAGATGGGTTTATTTTAGATATTACACAGCGTTATAACACGCAACTCGAAATAAGTCGTCAGCAAAGCTTACTCGAGTCAATGAGTAAACAAGGACAAATTGGTGCTTGGGAAATGGACTTAGAAGCACATACACTTTATTGGTCTGATGAAGTTAAAGTTATTCATGAGGTACCTGAGGATTTTGAGCCAAATATAGATACTGCTATTGAATTTTATAAGCCAGGAGTGCATCAGGATACGATAAGCACATTATTTGAGTGCGCTGTTACGCTTGGGGAGAGTTGGAGCGTTGAACTTATTATTTTAACTCATACAGGACAAGAACGATGGGTTAAGTCGATGGGGCAGGCAGAATTTAAAGGCAATAAATGTGTACGTGTCTTTGGTTCTTTTCAAAGTATAGATGCTCATAAACGTTTAGAACTTGAGAGCGAAAAGGCAAACAGGTATAACAAAAATTTAGCAACTTTGACTGTTGCACCAGAGGTACAAAACAGTGATGTTGCGCAAGTTAAAAAGTTAGCTATTAAATCAATGTGTGAAGTACTAGATGTAACACGTGCATCTGTATGGATTTTTAACGCTCAGCGTGATGCAATGACTTGCCATGGTTTGTATATTCAAGGGCAAGGGTTTGTTGATTCTGATGCTGTATTAACTGCAAAAGATTACCCAGGCTATTACAATGCTATTTTTGAACATAATTTAGTGGCCATAGAGGATGTATATACGCATCCGGCAACGACTGACTTTACAGAATCTTACACTAAACCACTTAATATTAAATCAATGCTAGATGCTGTCATTGCTAGCGGAGACGGAAACTTAGGAATTTTGTGCGCAGAAAATGTAGGTGAGCACCATCACTGGAGCCAAAGTGAGGAGACTTACCTCCGCTCTTTAGCGACGCTAGTTGGCAGTACTTTAGTGTCTCAGCAGCGTAAAGTTATAAGTGAAGAGTTAAAAGTAGCGCTTGTAAAAGCCGAAGAGGCAGCGGTGGCTAAGAGCGATTTTTTAGCCACTATGAGCCACGAGATCAGAACACCTATGAATGGTGTGCTAGGTATGCTTGAGCTGGTGGAGCTTGAGCCGTTATCTAAACCGATAGAAACTAAAGTCGGTATAGCTAAAAAAAGTGCTCATTCTTTACTGGGGGTCATTAACGACATACTTGATTTTTCAAAGGGTGAAGCGGGTAAGATTGAGCTTGAAAAAATTAACTTTAATGGCCGCGACTTAATAGGTGAAATTGCCGCAGCGCAAGCACTTTCAGCACAAGAGAAAGGCATTGAGATTATTCTTGATTTAGTATCACTAGAGCCTTCACAACTATGTGGCGATCCTGGCCGTATTCGTCAAGTTGTAACTAATTTACTTAGCAATGCCGTTAAATTTACTAGCCAAGGCGAAGTGGTTGTCAGCGCGAAAGTTAACAAGGTAGCTGATGGTTTAGCGTTTGTTATTAGTGTAAAAGATTCTGGTATTGGCATTAGTGAGAAAAAGCAGCAACAATTATTTACCCCTTTTTCTCAAGTTGATGCTTCAACTACCCGTGAATATGGCGGCACAGGGTTGGGCCTGGCTATATGCAAACAGCTTTGTGAATTAATGAGCGGGGATATATCACTTACCAGCCAAAAAGGGGTGGGCAGTGTATTTACTGCAACGGTAATGCTTTCACAAGGTGAGCAAAAAGAGCGTTACATTCCTAATGTTAATATGAAGGAATTAACGGTTTTAGTTGTTGATGACAACGAAACAAATCGTATAGTTATTTCTCAACAGCTCCAACACTGGGGCGCTAAAGTCGTGCTTGCCTCTAACGCTAAACAAGCATTGGCTATGTGCGCGCAGCAATACAAAAATCATCAAGAAATGTATGATATTGCAGTGCTTGATATGCAAATGCCCGAAATGGACGGTATTGAGCTTTGTAAAGTATTAAAAGCGGATGAATGCTATAAAACGATGCCACTTGTAATGATGACCAGTATTGCGGGTATGGAAGGTGCACAAAAATATTCAGATGCTGGTTTTCAGGCATACTTTCCAAAGCCGGTAACAACTGCTGATTTAATTTCGGCGTTATCAGTTATTACCAGTAATGAAACTGACGAAGTACTGCCATTAGTTACACCGGGATTTATTTCTTCGCTTAAAAAAGAAAAAGCAGAGGAGCCTGCGCAAATATTATTAGTAGAAGACAACCCTATTAACCAGCAAGTGTCTAAGTTAATGCTTAAAAAGCTTAATTGTGAAGCGACCATTGCTGAAAATGGTCAAATTGCTATTGATATACTAAAAGCGCACGAGGCAGATTTTTTTAAAGTTGTTTTAATGGACTGCCAAATGCCCGTAATGGATGGATTTGCGGCAACAGCAGCTATTCGCGAAGGATTAGCGACTATTAAACATAAAAATATTAAAATTATAGCGCTCACGGCTAATGCAATGGAGTCTGATAAAGAGCGTTGCATAGAAGCGGGAATGGATGATTACTTGAGTAAACCAATCCAATTAGATATTTTAAAAGATAAATTAGAGCAGTATATTTAGGATTAAAAATTAATGACACAACCCGTTATTATTCGTGACGCAAAGCCAAGTGATGCTAAAACTATTTTGCATTTTATTACCGAACTTGCCATATACGAAAAAGAGCCTGATGCAGTAAAAACAGATGAACAAGCAATTCTAGATACTTTATTCAGCGAAGGTGCAACCGCTCATAGTATTATTTGTTTGCAAGGTGATGAACCCATTGGTTTTGCTGTGTATTTTTATAACTATTCAACGTGGCTTGGTAAAAACGGTTTATACCTAGAGGATTTATACGTAAGTCCAGACAGTCGAGGAAATGGCGCGGGTAAAGCAATAATGAAGCACCTTGCTAATAAAGCAATTAGCAATAACTGTGGTCGTTTTGAATGGTTAGTACTTGATTGGAACAAACCTGCAATCGATTTTTACGACAGTATTGGAGCAAAACCGCAAAATGAATGGATTATTTATAGACTAACAGGGCAAGAGCTAATCGATTTTGCTAAGTAATGTTTATTATTAGCTAATTATTTACATTAGATTTTATAAAATTATAACAAAGCTAGGAGTTAGTTAAGGTCCGAAAGTGGCTAGTAAAGTATTTTAGTTTCTATAGGCTACTGGCATCTTAATTTATTATACTGAGCAGCTTTATGAATAATCAGCATTGGCAAAAGGCACGTCAAAGTAGAGATGCCCGTTTTGATGGGCTTTTTTATATTGCTGTTAAAAGTACAGGGATATATTGTAGACCTATATGCCCAGCACCTATCGCACTTGAAAAAAACGTCACTTATTATCAGTTTGCACATAATGCTGCCCAAGCTGGGTTTAGACCTTGTATACGGTGCCGCCCCGACAGTGCTCCAGGCAGTGCTGCTTGGCAGGGCACAAAAACGACAGCGCTTAGAGCAAAGCAGTTAATAGATCTAAACGATGAACAAGACTGTGAAAAGCTCGCAGCTCGCTTAGGAATAAGCAGCCGTTATTTAAGACGGCTGTTTTCTCAATATTTTGGTGTGTCTATTACACAATATAGATTATTTAATCAGTGTCATTTCGCTAAAAAATTGATTCAAGAAACAAACCTTCCGCTTACGCAAATAGCGTTTGCATCGGGTTTTAAAAGTGTTAGACGTTTTAACGACGCTTTTTTACAACAATTGAATATAGCCCCTTCTAAGCTTCGTTCAGGTGACAAACCATCAAGCTCTACACTTAAACTAACGTTACCTTTTAGGCCCCCTTATAATTGGCAAGCGTTACATGGTTTTTTAGCTAAAAGGCTTATTAAGCCAATAGAGTGGCTTGATGATAAAAGTTATGGTCGTACATTTACCTACGCTAGTTGTAAAGGATGTTTTAACGCGCGGTTTGTCGAAAATAAAAATTATTTTGTGGTTGAGATAGATATAGACAACACGCTTTACCTGCAGCAGATCATTAATAATATACGGCGCATACTCGATTTAGACGCAGATATTAATCTAATTGAGAGTCATTTAGCTAATAACATCAATAACGCATTTACACTTACCCATGGTTTAAGAATACCGGGTATTTGGTCAAGTTTTGAGGCAGGAATAAGAGCGGTACTTGGCCAGCAAGTCAGTGTTACGGCGGCACATAATTTAGTAACAAAACTAGTTGATGAGCTTGGTGAAAAACAAGGCGAACTAGTTTATTTTCCAAGCGCAGAGCGCGTCGCTAAAAGCGAGTTTACATTTTTTAAAATGCCGCAAGCGCGAAAAAATGCATTACACAACTTAGCTGAGTTTTGTGCGTTAAACCCCGATTGTAATGATTTAGCACAGTGGCTAAGCTTAAAAGGTATTGGCCCTTGGACGGTAAACTATGCAAAATTAAGAGGGCAAAGCCTACCCGACATATTACTTGATGGTGATTTAGGGGTAAAAAAAGCACAGGCCGCGGCAATCCCATTTGAGAGTGAAAATTGTGCTCCATTTAGATCATATTTAACGTTTCAACTATGGCAGCAGTTATAATGATAATTCAAACACATATCCCAAGCCCAATAGGCGATATTGTTATTCAGGCAACCGGAATAGGGGTCAGCTACGTCGGTTTTTACCCGCATGTAGAGCACGTTCATACCCCTTTTGAAAAAGTTACTAATAATGCAATACTTTGCTGTGCTGAACAGCTCTTTGAGTATTTTAATAAAACACGCACCACGTTTAATGTACCCCTTGATACAAAAGGAACGGCATTTCAACAAAGTGTATGGCAAGCATTGTTAAATGTGCCTTTTGGAAAAACGAACACCTACGGTGATATTGCTACGGCATTAAGCAACCCAAAAGCAGTGAGGGCAGTAGGCGCAGCAAATGGCAAAAACCCTATCAGTATTATTGTACCGTGCCATCGCATAATAGGTGCAAACTCAAAGCTCACAGGGTATGCAGGCGGGCTTGAGAGAAAAGCTTGGCTATTAAAGCACGAAGGGATAATTTAATAGATGCCGTACTGGCAGCTTTATGATCACAAGCTACAATTTAAGATTATTTAACTAATAAAAATTATTATGAGTATCAGCAGCTTAAATTATTTATTTATCATAATATTAATGTTTTCTTCAGCGGTTTTTGCTAATTCTCAAACGCTCTTATTTTGTTACGAAGATAAAGATGTAGCGCCTATGTTTTTAGGTGTAGGACAAGAAGTTCCAATAGATCAACCGGGCGCCTCTATAGAAGTACTTCGTAAACTAGATGCTGAATTAGACGGTGTAAACGTTGCATTTGTAAGAAAACCTTGGCGCAGATGTTTAAACGATCTTGAGTTTAATAAAGTAGATGCGGTTATTGCAAGTTACCGCCCTGGCCGGGAGCGAATTGCGGCGTATCCATTTAATGAAAAAGGCGAATTACAAACGCAATTTGCTGTGAGTCGCTTTAGTAGTTGCTTAATTGGTAGCTTTAATTTCATAAAGAGTGGCGCTCTCGCGAAGTTTTTCAAAATAAAGCATTTACTGTTGCTATACCTAATGGCTATGGCCTTAATAGCACCTTAAAGGATGAGCCCTTATTTATTCATAATACGTTTTCTAAAGCTAAAGCATTTGAGCTCCTTGATAAGGGAGTCGTTCAAGCCAGTGTTGATTTATGCAAAGTAGATGATTTAAACGTATCGAGCTACCCGCATAGTAAAAATGTTAAAGCCATTTATCCTCCTTACGAAACCACAAATGGCTATCTTATTTTTTCTAAACAATTTTATGCGCAAAACAACGCTTTAAGCTTAGAGATGTGGCAATGGCTATCTAGGTTTGATAGCGCATCTGTTTATGTAAAATACTTACAAGCCTTTGAGAAATAGCTAAGTAGAAGATGATATGAAATTGGTATTAATGGCATATTAAGGTAGCATAAGCGCACTTTTTCTCTTTAGGCACGGTAATGGCTCAATTATACTTTTACTACTCAGCGATGAATGCGGGTAAATCAACCACTTTATTACAATCGGCATTTAATTATCGCGAACGCGGTATGGAACCGGTTATTTTAACAGCTGCAATTGATAATCGCTCAGGCGTAGGAAAAGTATCATCTCGTATTGGCCTGCAGGCAGATGCACATATATTTGATGAATCTAAAAATGTATTTGAACTTATCAAAACGCTACAAGATGAAAAAAAACGCCATTGTGTGTTAGTTGACGAATGTCAGTTTTTATCAAAAGAGCAGGTTATGCAATTAACTGATGTTGTTGATGAATTAGGTATTCCGGTGCTATGTTATGGTCTGCGTAGCGACTTTAGAGGCGAGCTATTTATTGGCTCACAGTATTTATTAGCATGGGCCGATAAGCTGATTGAGCTTAAAACGGTGTGTCATTGCGGGCGCAAAGCAAACCATGTGCTGCGTACTGATGAAAATGGCAATGCCATAGCTGATGGTAACCAAGTAGAAATAGGCGGCAACGACCGTTATGTATCGGTGTGCCGCAAACACTATAAAGCAGAATTAAATATGGGCCGATAAAGCCCGAATAAATGTGTCTATATCATCTTTTGTTACATCAAGATGAGTAACTAGCCTAAGCGATTTGCTTGGGCTAATTAATATTCCTTGCTGCTTAAGCTCTCTGGCAATTTTACTAATTTCAGTATTGCCCGAGTAAGTTGCATACACCATGTTGGTGGTATTGCTCATATCAACGCTAAAACCATTGAGTTCATTTAATTTACTCGCTAAGTAGCGCGCATTAGCATGATCATCACTTAAACGGGTGATATTATTTTCAAGTGCATACTGCCCAGCGGCTGCCAACATTCCAGCTTGACGCATGCCACCGCCTAGCACTTTTCTCCAGCGCCTGGCTTTGTTAATTAATTCTTGTGAGCCTAATAATAACGAGCCGATTGGCGCACCTAAGCCTTTAGATAAGCAAATTGAAACAGAGTCAAAGTGTTTTGTAATTTCGGTTATATCAACCCTTAATTCAACGGCTGCATTAAACACGCGTGCGCCATCTAAATGCAGCGCTAAATTGTGATCATTCACGAAGCTGCGCGCCTGAGATAAGTAGTTAAGTGAGAGTACTTTTCCGCCAATGGTGTTATCGAGGCTAAGCAAGCGAGTGTTAGCAAAGTGGTTATCATCTGGTTTTATAGCTGCAGCAATTTTATTAAAGCATAAGCTGCCATCTTTTTCGTTTTCGATAGGCTGAGGCTGTATAGAGCCAAGCACAGCGGCGCCACCGCCCTCAAACTTATAGTTATGTGCATTTTGCCCACAAATATATTCATCCCCGCGTTCGCAATGCGCCATTAAAGCCAATAAATTAGCTTGTGTGCCAGAGCTACAATAAAGTGCAGCGTCAAAATTAAAGTGCTCGCATGCATATGCCTCTAATTTGTTTACGCTAGGATCGTCGCCGTATACATCATCACCAACAGGTGCGCTGTGCATTACATCACGCATGGGTTTTGAAGGCTTAGTAACGGTGTCTGAGCGAAAATCTATCATTGTTGTTATTCCTTTATTGATTACTACAGGCTTTATTATTTTTATGGGTTTACACAAACTCTTCAAAAATTTGCTCGCGGGTGGCTTTATCAAAATAACTCCACGCAATAAAGCGACTCACTTTTTGCCCCTGTGCCATATCTACAATTTTATATTCTGCAATAGGTAGTTTACTTAGCTTTTCTTCTAACGTATTGAGTGTCTCTTTTTTTGAAACCAGTGATGTAAACCATATAACTTGCTCTGCAAATTGCTCGCTTTCATTAATCATATTACTGATAAACTGCGCTTCACCACCTTCGCACCACAACTCGTTATTTTGGCCGCCAAAGTTAAGGGCGCTTTGCGGCGTTTTACCTAAATTTTTCCATTTGCGCTCAGTGCCTTTGTTAGCCTCATCTGCGCTTGCATGAAACGGAGGGTTACACAGGGTTACGTGAAATAAATCTTTTTGCGTAATAATGCCTTTAAATATAAATGATGTATTTTTTTGTTGTTTTAAGGTGATTTTTAAACCATTAAACTGTGCAATTTGCTTCGCAATCTTTATTGAATTTGCATCTATATCACTACCTGTAAAATGCCAGCTGTATTCATGGCTACCTGTAAGTGGGTAAACTAAATTAGCACCTGTACCAATATCAAGCGCTTTAATTTTACGCCCTGTCGGTATGCTTTGTTGGTTATCCGTGCTTAATAAATCGGCCAAGTAATGAATATAATCTACTCGCCCAGGGATAGGAGGGCATAAGTTTTGATCGGGTATATCCCAAAACTCAACATTATAGTGTGCTTTTAAAAGAGCTTGATTAAGCGTTTTAACGGCTTTGTTATTGCTAAAATCTATGCTTTTACTGCCTGCAGGTGTTATTACTATAAAAGGTGCTAACGCATTATGTTTTTCGCATAACATATCTAAATCGTAGCCATCTAAGTGTTGATTGCGTGGGTGTAACTTGTTGCTGGTAGGTTTTGATTTCATAGCTTAAATTTAGCAATTTAATAATGATGTAATTGTATCAAATGCTTAACTAAAAAGTGCAATCATTTACTTTGGAATTCCCTATCGTACTGGTAGGATGAGTTTATAAAAATAATAAAGGATATGACATGGCAATCACTCAGCAATCACATTTTGTTCAATTAGCCGATCAGCAAACATTGCATTTACGCCGCATCGCGAATGATGAGCACGCAGGTCCGGTAGTGTTTTTAATGCATGGCGCAGTAGAAAACGGCAAAATTTTTTACACCCACAGTAATAAAGGGTTGGCCCCTTTTTTGGCAGAGCAAGGCTATTGTTGCTATGTCGCAGATTTGCGTGGACGAGGAGAGAGTAAACCGCTAATAACTCGTCATTCAAAGTACGGCCAAACAGAGACCATAGTCGAAGATATTCCTGCTTTTATTAATCATATCGAACAACTCGAAGGTAAAAAGCCTGATTACTGGGTTGCTCACTCTTGGGGCGGGGTATTGATGAACAGCGTATTTGCGCGCTTTCCTTGCTATTTAAAAGACGTTAAAGCCTGTGCTTATTTTGGCTCAAAGCGCTCACTATTTAATAATCATCCTAAGAAATTACTGCAAGCGAATCTTATTTGGTACTTTATGGCGCCGTTGCTTGCAAAAAAATGCGGTTTTTTAAATGCTAAAGGCTACAAGTGGGGCAGCGATAATGAGTCGCAGAAGTCTCATTATCAAAGTATGCAGTGGGCCAAAAAAACGCCGTGGGTTGATAGCGACGATGGTTTTGATTACGCAAATGCGTTAGCTAGCCTGCATGTACCGCCCACACTTCATGTTGCAGCAGTAAATGACAAAGCTCTCGCACAGCCTATTGATATTAAAAAGTTTATAGCAGAGTCAGGGCCAGGAAAACAAACCTTAAAAATGTATGGTAAACGCCATGGCCATCGTGTTGATTATGATCATATTACTATGCTCACGCACCCAAGTGCCCGGGAAGATCAATTTAGTGATGTAGTCACGTGGTTTAATGAGTACAGTTAATTAGTGCCTTCTTCAAGTAGCTTTAGAAGCGGTGTTTTATAGCGCTGCCAATTCGCAACTGCAGATGTGTTTACAGGTTGCCTAATAGCGTGTTTGCTTAGTGTTGTTACGGCCGACCTTCGTGTATAAAACTGCAAAGACTGTGGCTCAAACGTGCAATTTAAAAACGAAAACAACGCGGTTAGTTGCTCTTTAGGCTGGTTTACTAATTGCTCATAACTCATATTGTAAATGGCGATGTCTGGTATGCTCTGCCAATGCGCCATAAGTTCGGTATAAAGGGAGTGGTAGTGTTTAAACTCCGTTAAATCACAAAAGTAAGGCTCATTTTGAGCAAAGTAATTACTAAATACCGAAAAAGCCGTTGCATTAAAATCCCTAATTAAATTTATAAATTTAGCGTTTGGAAACATCAAGTGAATAAGTCCAATAGTTTGATAATTACTCGGTAATTTATTAATTATGTAAGGACGAATTGGCTGTGCTGTTTTTAACGTTTCAATATAAATGTTACGCGCTTTAGTTATTAAATCATTCGTTAGCAAGCTTAAGCACTGCGGGTAGGGCATTTGTGTTTGTTGTTCTATAAAAGCCACCGCCTGGTTACTTATGTTTGAGTTTTCACCAAGCGTTGTAAACTGCGAATGATTTGCCAGCATTTGTTCAAGTAATGTAGAACCACTGCGCGGCATGCCTATTATAAACACAGGGGTTATAGAGTTTTTAAAAGTACGATCTGCACTTTTAATAAGTGCTGGCGCATTTTGATCTATAATACTTTTATAAAAAGGATTCAGCTCGGCGGTGCTAAAGTTAGTGAGTTTTTTTTGTAACTGATTGGCAAGTATATAGTAGTTAAACGCTTGCTCTGTATCGTCTAATTTATCGTAACTCTTACCTAAAGCATAGTAACACACCATTTTTAAACGCAGGTTATTGGTTTGTGTTAAGAAATGATGCAAGTTACTGACGTAGTTGTGCTCTTTATTAAATCGCCCTAGCTGCACCAACTCAAATAAAATGTAAGCGGTAACTGGGTATAGCCCCATGCTGAGTGCATGAGCAAACGTAGTGTGCGCTTTGTCGAGCTCACCGTAATTTAAATAATGCTGGGCTAAGTAGTAATGTGGATCAGGGTTATGAATTGCTATGCTTTTGGCGTACTCAAGCACTTTTAGCGCATCATCGGGAGAGTTAACGCCATTAAATGCATCAGCAAGTGCATGTAGCGGATCTAACATATGAGGCATTAGCTCACATGCTTTTTGTAATAAATAAACTGCTGCGTCAAAGCGCTCTAACCTGAGTGCTATTTTGCCTAACCCGAATAATGCTTCGCCGCTTTGCGGGTTACTATTTAAAATTGCTTTAAAATGAAACTCGGCTTCTTTGAGTTTATGTTGTTCAAGTAACTGGTTAGCTTTATCAATTAGCATAGTAAAACATTATTATTTTTTATATTTAATATAAAATAAAAAAGGCGAAATGTCTTAACATTTCGCCTTGGTTTATCATGAAATACTATTAAAAAGTATAGGTTGCTTTTGCGTAGTAAAATCCACCGTTGATTCCGTATGGAGATGTCTCGTAGTACTGACCACCCCAGTTGTTGTTAGGAATACCTGTGCTGTCTTCAAAATCAAGCTTTTCAGCATCTTGGTCAAAGATGTTTTGTGCACCTAGCGAGAAGCTAACCGACTCATTTAAGAAGTAGGTAATTTCAGCATCAATTGTTACTGCCGCATCAGCTGTTTTTGCAGTTGCATCGTAATCTACGTGCACACCTTGGTATTCACCATAGTAGTTAGCACGAGTAAACAACGAAACTGATTCCCATTGCTGTGCCCAAGTAAGCGTTGCACGGTGATTTGGTAAATCTTCTTCTAAGCGCTGTACTTTGAATGCACCTGTAATGTCACTAAATTGCGTTACCTCAGTATCATTCCAGTTGTAAGCAAGGCTAAATGTAGAGCTGCCATCTAGTAAATCAGCTGTGTAGTTGGCTACTAAGTCGACACCTTGCGTTGTTGTATCAAAATCATTAGTAAAGAAGCTAACTTGTGCGTAGCTTTGTGCGTTAGGAACGCCAGCGGCTTCAAGTGTATCTTTATCTGCTTGGCTTAAATTAATTTTATCTGATTGACTAATACGGTCTTCTACTTGAATGTTGTAATAATCAAGTGTTAAGAATAAATCGCCAATGGTATAAACTGCACCAAATGTATAACTTTGTGATTCTTCAGGTTCAAGTTCTGTCCCACCTAATTGTACTGCAATTGGGTTTGTTGGAGGAAGAAGCGCCGAATCTTGTAACACACCGTTGTCTAAACTTGTTTGTACATTACTAACATTAGCTTGGCCAACTGTTGGAGCACGGAAACCGGTGCTTACTGAACCACGTACATTTAGATCTTCAGTTAGGTGGTACTGCGCCATTACTTTGTAGTTTGTCGTTGTACCAAAGCTGTCGTAATCCTCAAAACGTACCGCAAGGCCCATTAAAAATTCTTCAGTGAAAGGTGCTTCAATATCTACATATGCTGCGTAGTTACGTCGAGTGTATTCACCCGCATCAGATGGTTTAAAGCCAGGGAAACCGTTTGAGCCAATACCAAAACCTTGCTCAGTTAACGGACCAGCAGTAAAAGAAGCTTCATCACCGGAGATAACGGTAAATGTTTCTTCATGCCACTCTAAACCACCGGCAATATTTACATCGTACGCTAAATCAAAGTCAAAGCCTTTTGAGAGGTCAAAGTTAAAATTCTTCTCTAGTTGTTCATACTTACCTGGGCTGAAGTCACGTGGGCTATCCGCGCCTAAAGATGCATTAACTGTGTCATAAATAAAGTAACGTGATTCATTTAAACCAACTGTACCGCTTAAGTCATAGTAAGCGTCTTTTAAGAAGCCACCAGTAAACATACCTTTAGTACCGATAGTTAAAGAGGTATCAGTAATGTTTCCACCAAAGTTAGGTGTAAAACCACCTGGCAGTGTTTCATTGAATGCAAAACAATTAGCAGAGCTTAGTGAATCTATCGCAGATTGATCTGGTGCACCATTAGCTTGGATTTCTACTAATGGGCAATTTAATTGGGCGTCATAACCATCTAAAGAACCCACTAATACAGTTGGAGTTGCAGCATCCCAAGCAGCTTGTCCTGCTTCATCAGTAGGGCGGCGCATATTAACGCCGTTAACTTCACGTATGTTTCCACCATATACGCCAGGGCGAGTTGTTGGATTTCGGTAGTAAAAGCCGCCACGTACATCACGCTCCGAGTAGTTACCAAACATGTAAAACTCTGAGTCGTTAGTTAGCTCTAAACCAAAGTTACCAAAAATGGTAATGTCATCATCTACTTCAGGTGCGCCCCATACTTGAGCAAGTGAAGAAACGTCTGGCACACCTGCAGCAGAAAGTGCGGCTGCATCAGGGCGCTGCTCTGAGCGACTCGTTGCGTCAGCTGTTTTATATTGAAAACTTAAGTTGGCAAAACCATTGTCGGTAAATGGTAAACCCACGTTACCTGAGATTTGTGTTGTATCGCCATCGCCTTCGTAGTATTGACCGTGGCGCACTTCAAACTTACCGCCTTCAGAAGCATCTTTAAGTTGAAAGTTCATTACACCTGCAATAGCATCGGAACCATATTGTGCAGCTGCGCCATCACGAAGTACTTCTACTTGTTTAAGTGCAATACTTGGGATAACTGAAATGTCAGCGCCTTGAGCACCATCGTTTATACCACCGCCTAAAAAGGCAATGACAGACGCACGGTGACGGCGTTTACCGTTTAAAAGAATTAGTGTGCTATCAGATGGCAAGCCACGTAAGTTAGCAGGGCGAACAAGAGAGGCTGCATCACTAATTGGGTTTTGGTGCACATTAAAAGAAGGAACTGAGCCTTTTAGAAGCTCAAGCATGTCGGTGTTACCTGATTTCTCAAGTTCTTCACCGCCAATAATATCAATAGGAACAGGTGAATCACCAATTGAACGAGGAGCAGAACGTGTACCTACTACGGCAATTTTTTCTACATTTTTGTTAACTTTGGTTTCACTTTCTTCTGCTGCAACAACAGAACCTGAAATAAATAAACCAGCAGTAGTTGTGGTTGCTAAGGCAAATTTAATTGCTTGATTTAGCGCATTGCTTTTAAGTTTCATTCTAATTTTCCCCAGTTAGAATATATTTTGTACATAATGCGTTATTTAACATTACTTATTTTTAATTCGGACACGTCGACATGGGGTTTAAAAGGCCAATCTGCTTGACTTTCCAGGACTAAAATCCGCCTCATGTGATGTCTTATGTACAGCCTATACATAAAAAACTAAGAGGGCAATTACTAATTAACCCTTTAATAACAAAAAAGTACAAAATAAAATAAAATTGCAACATTGGTGCAATTTGCAACCGATATGAGCTAATGAAGTGCACTTTTAATGCTTAAGGGGAAGTTTAATGCGTGAGGTGTATGCTTTAATGTTATCAGTTTGTATGCTTTTTTAAGTTTTTATGCGTACGCTGGGCTTGCCAAACATTTAATGCTTGCTTGTATTCGTCCCACACGCAAGGGCTGCAGCTTCCGCCGCCACAGCATTCATCTGGTTTGGGTTTTTCTGGTTTGGAGAGTAAAATACATTCATTATTTTGCATTAAAAATAGCCCGCAAGCACCGTTGTGGTGCAAAAGAGTAGGCTAGGTCGATCATAAAGTAAATTATTCTTTGTCTAAAGCAACCCCTGTGTGAAAATACACGCTATGCGATTATATAAAGTTATTCACCGTGCACCTTGGCGGGCAGTTAAAATAAGTAAAAAGCGCCAACAGCTGCGTTTTCGTCGTGCTATGGTGGCGCTTAAAATTGCACTTGCCCAAGAAAAGCAAGAAACCAAAGAAATGCTCACGATTTACAGGCAATACACGCAAGGTCAAACAACAAAAGAAGATCTAAAACGCGCCAATGAGCAATTTGTAGATATATTAAAAGGACTTGGGTTGGGTGTGTTTGCATTGCTACCTTTTGCGCCCATTACTATACCTTTAGTTGTAAAGCTTGGCACTTTAGTTGGCGTAGATGTGCTACCAAGCTCATTTAACATGAACAAACCCGTTAAAGAGTTAGACGCCGAAATAGTTAAAGAAGGTTTAAAACAACACACTAAAGCGCCAAATAAAGAATAAATCCTCCTAAATTAGCTATACCTTTTAGCTAGCCTTATTGATATGCTTAATTACCATTTTTTATTATATGAGCTTTTTAATGAGTGCATTACTTCGTCATACTTCTTCTGGTATTCCTTTATCTTTTGTTCTTAAAAACGAGTTAACTGACTGGCAATCTCAACAACCTGCTTTTATTCAAACATGGTTAACCAATAGTGGTTTTGAAAAACAAGGCTTGGCGCTTGTGCCTGATGCGCAAACGGGTGAGTTAAGCCACGTATATTGTTTATTACATAGCAAAGAAGACTTTTGGGCTGCAGGCGAGCTTGCAAATAAATTACCGCTGGGCACGTATCAAATTCAAGGTGATGATGCCTTTATAGAGCAAGTAGCGCTTGGTTTTGTGTTAGGTGGCTATGAATTTAGCGAATATAAAGAAAAGCCAACGGCTAAAGCACAATTAGCCATTGCCGATGATGGTCTATATCAACGTATTAAGCAGCAAGCCGATGCTATTTATTTAGCACGTGATTTAGTAAACACACCGGCAGTAGATATGATGCCGCAGCATTTATCGCAAGTGATGGAAGATTTAGCCAATAATTACAATGGCGAGTTTACCCAGTGGATTGGCGATGAGCTACTCGAGCAAAATTACCCAACAATACATATGGTAGGTCGCGCGAGCGAAAATAAACCGCGTTTACTTGATTTAAAATGGGGCGCAAAAGATGCACCGCTTATTACCTTAGTAGGTAAAGGAGTATGTTTTGATTCTGGCGGGCTTGATTTAAAACCAAGTTCGGGCATGCGAAACATGAAAAAAGACATGGGCGGAGCAGCGCATGTTATTGCGCTAGCACAATTAATTATGGCCGCTAACTTACCAATTAGATTGCGTGTTTTAGTGCCTGCTGTTGAAAATGCGGTATCGCGAAATGCATTTCGCCCAGGTGATGTAATTAAAACGCGTAAAGGCATTATGGTTGAAATAGATAATACCGACGCAGAAGGGCGTTTAGTATTGTGTGATGCGCTTAGCGAAGCACAAAACGATAACCCTGAGCTAATTATAGATTTTGCGACCCTTACTGGTGCCTGCCGTGTTGCTTTAGGTACTGAGTTGCCTGGCTTTTTCTCAACAGAGCGCGATGTAGCAAATGGTATTGTTGATGCAGGAATGGATGTAAGCGATCCGGTGTGGCAACTGCCTTTGTTTGATCAGTACAAAAGCTTTTTAAAGAGCGATGTAGCCGATATGGCAAACTGTGCTAGCACACCCTTTGGTGGTGCAATTACTGCGGCGCTTTATTTAAAAGAATTTGTAGAGCCAACCACTCCATGGGTACATTTTGATGTAATGGCGTGGAATTTACGTACATTACCTGGTCGCCCAACGGGTGGAGAAGCGCTAGGGATTCGTGCGGTATTCAATTACTTACAAAGCCGCTTTAAATAAAGCCTGTTGTACGAGGGTTATACCTCGTATAGCTCAAGCGGCAGGTTATCTGGATCGGCAAAAAAGGTGAATTTTTTGCCGGTTATTTCATCCACTCTTATCTCTTCCACTGCTATATTTTGCATCTCTAAATACTGTTTTGTTTGGGCTACGTTTTTAACTTTAAATGCTAGATGCCTTAAGCCTTGTGCTTCGGGATAGCTTGGCCTTGCAGGCGCCCCATCAAACGAAAATAACTCTATTTGACTGCCATCAGGCATGGCTAAGTCTAATTTATACGAATTACGCCCTGCTCTAAGGTGCTCGTTAACAACTTCAAGTTTAAGTATGTTGCTATAAAAGTGTTTAGAACGTGCGTAGTCACTACAAATAATAGCAGCGTGATGAATACCTAATAGTTCCATGTAGTTAGTTTCCTATACTTTGATCTATGAGTTCATTGCCCTAAAAACAAAAACGCACTAAAAAGTGCGTTTTATGTAAAGCTAATGCATACCTTTTAGCTTGGCTCAGCGTCTTTACATGCTTTAACGGCCGGTGCTACTAGCTCAAGGCCTGTTAGCTCACACGGTGGCAAGGTTGCATCACTTACTTTAATAGGTGTTACACGCTCGCCCCACTTTATGTAGCTTGCTGCCCACGTTAAACCGGCCCCAAACGCTGCCGACATAATATTTGAGTGTGGTTTAATTAACCCTTTTTCTACGGCTTCACACAACGCAATAGCAATGGTTGCAGCTGACGTATTACCGTATTCTCCAATATTTACCATTACTTTTTCATCAGGTACTTTTAAACGATGTTGAATTGCTTGAATAATACGTAAATTAGCTTGGTGTGGCACTAATACGTTTATGTCATCAAGGCTTAAACTAGCTTGCGTTAATACATCATCACACGCTTCGCTCATGCCTTTAACAGCACGTTTGAAAATTTCACGGCCTTCAAACAGTAAGTCAGATGGACCAATTGGCTCATATTTATTTAAATCACTACCAAAGTTGGTGATATGTAAAATATCTCTGTCTTCGCTGTCGCAACCGGTTTTAGTACCAAGTAGGCCAGCAGGAGTGTCTGCAGCTTCTAGTACTACTGCACCTGCACCATCACCAAATAGTACTGCACTGTCACGGCGTGCCCAGTTTACATACCAAGTCATACGCTCAGCAGCAATAACTACGGCCTTTTTAATCATACCCGCTTGAATTTGCGCCGTTGCAGCTTGCAGTGCATATAAAAAACCAGAGCATGCAGCATTCGTGTCCATAGCAGCAGCGCCTGTAGCACCAATGTTTTTTTGTACCAAAGAGGCCGTATTTGCCACTACGGTAGAGGGGGTACACGTTGCTAGAATAACTAAATCGATATCTTTTGCGTCAACGCCTGCACAATCAATAGCATGCTTAGCTGCAACAGTTGCAAGCTCTGCGGTACTTACATGACTCACTCTACGCGACTTGATACCAGTACGTGTGGTGATCCACTCGTCGTTAGTATCAACTATTTCGCTAATTTCATCGTTGCTAATGCTTGCTGGTGGGATGCATTTACCCCAACCAGTGATATGTGCGTAAGACATAATGTGTTCTCTTAAAAGGTGGTCTGACATGTATTTCTAGTTGGGGAGTTATATCAAAAATTGCCCTTTAAGAGAAGTTATTACCCTATTTTGTCCCTTAAAGTTTTAATTTAGTCCGATTTTTGATCCATATGCGCGGCATTTAATAATATAACCGTTCGAATTTAAAGCAAATAAAGGTATTATTAATCTAAGTTTGTACTGATAAAGGGAAGTGCATGAGCAGCAAAATTAAAGTTTCGCTATTTAATCATTTAATAGATTCCGAGCGACAATTATTAGACCCCGATGTACGTCAATCAAGGGATGCATTAGATGCTTTGCTTGATGATGAATTCATTGAAATTGCAGCTAATGGCACTGTGTTCGATAAACATCATGTAATTACCCGCTTACCTACTGAAGTTGTTCCACAGTTTTATAATCAGCACTTTAAAGGGCGAATGCTTAGCGATGATGTAGCACAAATTAGTTATCAAGCTGCTTATAGGCGTTCAGCCCGAAGTGAATTTAATTACTCCTTACGAATGTCGCTGTGGCGAAAAAGTAATGAACAATGGAAAATGGTATTTCATCAAGGAACGCCGTGTGCGCTGTTTACCATATCAATGGATGATGACTAACTGCTTTTATTAACGTATTAAATTTTATAGGTAAAACACACCTTGTTTATGCAAACCGATCCCACTATCCGTCGTCTTTTAATGTTACGCAGCGGCGCTATTGCTGTGCAGCTAATTGCCGTGCTAAGTGCTTATTTTTTATTAAACCATCAAATCGCTTTATTATCTTTATTAGTCGTTATTGCAATAGAGGCGATCTTT
This sequence comes from Pseudoalteromonas sp. MMG006, assembly GCF_018101025.1. NCBI lineage: Bacteria > Pseudomonadati > Pseudomonadota > Gammaproteobacteria > Alteromonadales > Pseudoalteromonadaceae > Pseudoalteromonas > Pseudoalteromonas sp. MMG006. Next base: position 98,669 of record NZ_JAGJEJ010000006.1, on the reverse strand, counting down.
CAAAGTGCGAGTGTATTTGCATATCGAAATGTGAGCCAAGCTCGCCCTGTAGGTATGTTAATGCAGCTCACTGCTGACGTTGTATTTTTAACTATTTTGCTCTCGCTAAGCGGTGGCGCTACCAATGCTTTTGTATCACTACTATTACTGCCAATAATGATTGCAGCAATCACATTACGTGAAAAAGGGCTGGCTTATATTGCTGTGCTTGCTATTGCTGCGTACAGTTTTTTATTAATTAGAATGCCCGATCATAGTATGCATCAAATGAACATGAGCGAGCACTTTATTGGTATGTGGATAAACTTTGTTTTAAGCGCAAGTGTTATTGCTTTAGTAATTGGCGCTATGAATAGAGCACTTAAAGAGCGCGAACGTACTATAGCCAAAGCTCGCGAAAAACAATTACGCAACGAGCAACTGGTAAGCCTAGATGGCGCGGCAGCGCAAATAACCCATCAACTCGCGACACCTATCGCTAACCTACAATTGTTATTTGAAGAGCTATTAGAAGAGCAGCCAAATAACCCTGTCGCTCGTCAAATGCAAACGCCACTTAAACAATGTGCTACGCAATTAAATGACTTTAGAAAGCTCTCTGCTCAGCTTCGTAATAAAAATATTACCGAACATATTACAGTTAACCAGCTGCAAACACAGATCACCGATACGTTATTGCTGCAATACCCTGATCAGCACATAAATTGGTTAAGTGAGCCGATAGCAGCCACCTTAAAAAGTGATGCAATGCTATTACCTGCCATTCTCAATTTGCTACAAAATGCATGCATTGCTAATCAAAAAAATAACCAAACCCAGTTAGAGTTAAGCTGGCAGCAAAATAACCAACATAGTGAATGTGTATATCTGCTAATTCGTGATTTTGGCAGTGGCTTTACTGACTCCCAGTTAGCAGAGCTTGGCGGGCAACTTATGCCTAGTAGCCAAGGTATGGGGCTTGCGGTTTTACTTTCCAATGTAACGTTTGAGCGCCTTAATGGCTCGCTAACTTTGTATAATCATGCGGGTGGCGGGGCGGTTGCTAAAGTAAAATTAGCCATAGTAAATAATGAGCAGTCACATACATGAAATTACTTATAATTGAAGACGATATAAACCTAGCTAGCACACTCGCTAGGCGTTTAACAAAACAAGGTTTTAGTTGTGAGGTGGCGCATAATCAAAGTGATGCATTACTTTGTGCGCGTAAACACTTACCAGATTTTATTTTGCTCGATATGAAATTGGGTGACGATAACGGCCTTGGCTTAATTAAGCCACTTCGCAGCTTATTAGCGCAGGCACATATTGTATTACTAACCGGATTTGCAAGCATAGCCACCGCAGTTGAAGCCATGCGTTTAGGCGCTGACGACTACCTTACTAAACCCGTTGATATGGCAACGCTATTAAAGGCCCTAAAGGCAGATTTAAATACACAAAATGTGAGCAGTATTGTAACACCGGTTATGTCGCCAGAGCGTTTAGAGTGGGAGCATATTCAGCAAGTGCTACATAGTAATAACGGTAATGTGTCGGCCACTGCGCGGCAACTTAATATGCATAGGCGCACATTGCAGCGTAAGTTACAAAAAAAGCCGGTTCAGCAGTAACCGCTTAAAGGATATAAAATGAGTGATGATGCGGCTACATTAATGCGTAATCAAAAAATTATATTATTCGATGCACAGTGCAAATTATGTAGTGCGTGGTGTAATTTTATTATTAGGGCCTGTTTATCTTTCGAGGTTAAATTTGCAGCAGTCTGTTTGGTAATTAGGCAAGGCAGAGCCTATGTAGTGTGTTGTTCCCCATAAATAGGCGATAACGTAGCATAAATGCCAAACAGGCGCTGCCCGAAAGGGTTCTGCCTAGGGGTCATTTACTCTTTGTTGCTCGGTTTTTACTTAGCCCACTAGGTTACAAACCTCGCGCCGCGATTAAATGGCCCCTAGGTTGAACAAATTTTAATCCTGAAAGGTCAACAGGCACTAGTAACGATGCCAATGTTATTTTTAAACTATGCAGCGTGCAATCCCCAAAAGGTGCACGGTTATTAACTCACTTTGGTTTTTCAACCACACAATACGCCTCAATGGTTTACCTACAAAACGGCAAAGCGTACACGCAAAGCCATGCTTTTTTTGAAGTAGTAAAGCAGCTAGGTTTCCCATACAAGCTAGCAAACGTCTTTAGTATTTTGCCAAATACCTTTAATAATTGGCTGTACGATAAAATTGCTTTAAACCGTTATAGCTTATTTGGCAAGTACAACTTTTGCAGAATACCTAACCCAGATGATGCAAAACATTATTTATAATTGGCTAAGTTAACTTAGCTATAAGTAGATGCTAGGTTTAGGTGGCTGTGCTAAAATCGCCGCGTTTTAAATTATCAGGGTTTTGAAATGGCAAGTACAGCACACGCACTCCACATATTGGTTAAACACAAAGAAATAGCAGAAGACATTATTAAGCAATTAGGTAAAGGTGCAAAGTTTCAAACCTTAGCTAAAAAATACTCGTCGTGCCCCTCGGGTAAAAAAGGTGGCGACTTAGGTGAATTTAGACGCGGTCAAATGGTTCCGCAGTTTGACAAAATAGCCTTTAATGGCGCAATTTTAGAGCCACACCTAGTTAAAACTAAATTTGGTTGGCATGTAATTAAAGTACTTTATCGTACTTAATAAGCTTGCTGACAAATACTCAAAAGGCTGCACACTGCAGCCTTCAATATATAAGCTTACCCGATTATTAATTATCCAAGTTAAACTCAATTGTCATTTCTAAGTTTTTGTCAGGTAAAGTAATACCATTAACAACCTTAGGTGAGTATTGCCATTTTGATAAGGCGTGTTTGGCTTCACTATTGAATACTTGCTCAGGTTCAGCGTTAATAACTTTAATATTATTAGGGCGTCCATAACTATCTACACAAATCACCGTAGCCATTGATTTACATGACATCGTTTCCTCTGATGAATGGGTTGTTACTTTGAAACGTCAAACTCCGACAGTGAGGCATTAGTGTTATGTTGCAAAATAGAAGTAAAAAATTTATCGTAAACATCGTTGAGCTGTTTATTGTAATCGCTCCAACCTTCTAAATTTACTCTAAATTCCAAATTCGAATAAGCATACTCAGAGAGCGCATCAATATTAGTTTTGTTCCATTGCTCCTCCGGTGCAAGTGCTTCTTTTGTACCTGAGCCGTTAATATTGAATCCATACACCATAGAATGCAGTGTTAGTTCAATTCTTGCTTTTTCGGCCCAATCCAAACCCTCTGTTGCTTTATTCCATGCTGTTTTTACATGCAAAGGCGCATTAACAGGAGGAAAATGTATACTTCTAGACTCACCTATTTCAACGATGCCATCATTATTTAAATCAACCAAATCTGAGCCATCAGGTTGGCTTAATAGATTTTGAGCACCTTCGGCACTTAATGAATCAACATTAATAGTAGAGGCGAGGCTATTGGCTTTTTTTACGAGTTGTAGTTCATCAGTGGTGAGTGACTTTAAAAATGCTTTTGGGGTATTCAAGTCTTCATTTGCTTGCTTTAAAATGTCTGCAAAATCAGATATTTCAGTTTCATTTAAATTACGGATTTGTAGTTTATTTAGCGAAGAGACGCTTAGTGTAGTATCAATATTTAACATTATACGTTCCCTATATGATTAGACAGGTAACCATACCTATTATAGTTTTGAGGATGGTTTTGGTGTTGTTTATAGACGGCATGTTATTGCCGATGTTTTGTGTAATGGATTACTTGATCAAGCGGTACAAGTTACATGCCAAAATAGTTAAACGAAGAAATAGAGAACTGTTGAAGTTCGTTATATCAGGAGGAAGCATTGGGCTGCTCATCTCTATAATTAGAAATTAAGTTTAAATGTTGTTAGTTATAGAGGATTGTAAAAAAACGCCCACTATTAATTAGCGGGCGTTTTATTGTTGAAATACTTAGCCAATTTTATTTATAAAGCTAATAACTAAACTTCTTGTTTGGCTTCTTCTTCACTAATTTGTTTTAGTGCTTGAATAAACGAATCGCTTGGTTGTCCGCCACTGATTGCATATTTATCGTTGATAATAAATGTAGGGACTGAGGTAATACCGAGTTGTTTAAAGCGGTCTTGCTCTTGGCGTACTGTTTGAACGTATTTATCTGAGTGTAAAATACTACGCGCCAGTTCTTTATTAAGGCCAACACTTGCCACTACATCAAGCAATGTTTCTTCTTGATTTAAGTATTTTAAATCGGTGAAGTGCGCTTCAAAAAAAGCGAGTTTTAACTGCGTTTGTTTACCTTGTTCGCGCGCCCAAGTAAGTAAGCGGTGTAAATCAAAGCTGTTGATCATGATGCGTTTGCCATCAAAATTAAAGGTGAATCCAGCACGTTGACCTGCTTCGAACATGTTTTTACGATTTTCGTCGCCTTGCTCTTCACTTAGGTTATACTTTTGCATTAAGTGTTCGTTTAAGTCTTGACCTTCAAGTGGCATATCTGGATTTAGTTCAAAAGGATGCCACGTAATATCTGCACTCATTTCGTCGTTAAGTTGCTCTAGTGCAGTTTCTAGGTTTTTATAACCTACCACGCACCATGGGCACATTACGTCTGACACGATATCAATTTTAAAGTTTTTCATATTCATCCTTTTGCGGATTGCTTTGGTATAAAAGGGATATTGGGATGAAGTATGTATTATCAATCCTTAAACTAAAAAGAGCAGCTAATGGCTGCTCTTTATTAAAGGGTTTAAGCGTTTAGCCCAAACGGGTCGTCAATACTATAACTTGGCTGTGTAAACCAATGCGGTCCGTTGTCGGTCATATAAAAGTGATCCTCTAAACGTACGCCAAACTCATCAGGTATAACTAGCATTGGCTCGTTACTAAAACACATGCCAGGTGCAAGTGGGGTTTTGTCTCCACCGACTAGATAAGGCCACTCGTGAATATCTAAGCCAATACCATGGCCAGTACGATGCGGGCAACCGGGTGTTTGATACTGCGGGCCTAAACCTTGAGCCGCTAAATAAGTACGTGCGCCAGCGTCTACGTCTTCGCACGTAGCACCAATTTTAGCGGCATTAAACGCGGCGAGTTGCGCTGCTTTTTCATGATCCCAAAACATGCGTTGGCGCATTGTTGGTTCGCCAAATACATAGGTGCGGGTTATGTCCGATAGGTAATCGTGTACTTTACAGCCGGTATCAATTAGTACCATATCGCCTTTTTTAAGGACTTGAGGGTCTTTAACACCGTGCGGAAAAGACGTTGCAACACCAAATAAAACAATACAAAAATAGTTACCTGGAGCACCTACTTTTTGATGTGCTTTTTTAATAAAGGCTTCTACTTCTGTGGTGGTAATACCTTCATAAAGCATACTGGCGGTTGCTTGGTGTACAGCTAAGGTCATGTCCATTGCGCATTGCATAAGCGATAATTCGTTTACCGATTTATGCATTCTACAATGTGCAGTAACGCTTTGTGCATTGATTATATTTAAGCCCTTTTGCGCTTTGTTAATACCATCAAATATAAAAAACTGCGCACTTTCATCAATGCCTATGGTGGCATTGTCATTAATGTTTAGTTGCTTTAATACGCTAACAAAGAGTGCATAAGGGTTTTCGTGTTCTTGCCACCCATGAATAGGACCTTCAATCACTTTAAAACCGTTTAGTGTGCCTATTTCAAAATAAGGGGCAATGTATTGTACGTCGCCTATAGCAGGTAAAATAGCCCCAACCATACGCTCACTGGCGTACCATTTCATGCCTGTAAAATAGGTGAGGTTTGACCCTGCGTTTAAATAAATAGCATCAATATTATTTGCTTGCATATAAGCTTGAGCTTTAGCAATACGCTGTAAATATTCATCTACTTGTGTGGGTGTTACCTTGCAAGTCATATTACTTAAACTTGCTAGTGCTTGTTCACTTGTTTGCGTACCAACGCCTAGTGTGGCCATAAATATCTCCTTGGTTTTTAGGCATTGTGCGCAATGTGAAAAGGTAATTCAATATAATGCGACAACATGCACGCTAAGGTTTTTTTGCATAAGGCAGGCGCATTAATTTATTACTCGTATGATAACTATCAAGCCCGGTTACAGCCACAGTATCAATAGCTTGTAAATCTAAAAAACCATCACTTTGAAGTGCTATCTCGTCTAAGTACACATCTGTAATTTCACCTATAACAAGCTCTGTACCATTTACAGCTAAGTGTTGGTGCTCAACGTAATTTACCGCATATTTTAATCGCGACTCTTGCACAAATGGGGCTGTGAATTCATTTAGGTATTCTGGCGTTAAACCGGTCGCATCAAATTCCGATTCGCTTTTATCATATCGAGCCGATGTCTGGTGCGCTTGTTTATAAATTGCTTTGTTAACTTGATTAATAGTGTAACTACCGGTGTCGATTATGTTTTCAAATGTATGGCGCGGCACACTATTGGGGCGCATTATCATACCTACTAGCGGTGGGTGAGCGCCTAAGTGAATGACCGAACTAACAATGGCAAGATTAGTGTTGCCTTGTTTATCTTGCGTGCCAATTAAGTTGGCGCTTTTAAAACCCGAAAGCGAGTTAATTAAATGAGTACGGGTGTGTTTTTCAAGTGCGTTTATGCGCTCTTTAGTAAAATGCATTAAAGGTCCTTACCACGGTATGGTGTCCCCTTGCCAATCTAAATAGGCCGGTTCACCATTGAGTTCTAAATGGGGGTTATTAAACGTAAGTGTAAAAAGTTGTTTTGCTACAAATTCAGCTGTAAAAAGTTTTCCTGCGGGTACATTTTTTTGAAATGGCTTTGAAAGCGCTGTATCAGTAGTTCCCGGGTGAAATAAAACGAGCTTAGTATTTTTAGCGCGACGTGCAAGCTCAACTGCTGCTGTTTTAAATAGCATGTTAAGTGCTGATTTAGAGGCGCGGTACGTATACCAACCGCCTAATTTGTTGTCGTTAATGCTGCCTACACGCGCACTAAGTGCGGTAATAGTGCACTGCGTTTTGTGTGTTAAAAGTGGCAAAATACTTTGCAGGCAAAGCAGAGGGGTTAGCGTGTTTGAGTTTAGAAGTTGGTTGAAATACTCAGCGTCTATATCTTCAAGTTTTTTTTCAGGCATGTGGGTTTTGTTATGCAGCGTACCGTTAAATATAACAACTTGTTGTATATTAGCATTTTGCTCTTTTAAATAGACAGTTACGCGCGCTAGGCTTTGTGTTGTGTAATCGGTTTGAAAATGAACAATGCTTCCCTCAGATTCAATACTTTTTGAACTAATACAAACGACTTGGTGAGTAGGCGTGTTTATTTGTAGATGCTCTATATATGCATTTGCTATGGCGCTGCTTGCGCCAAATAAAACAATCGTGTTCATTTAGCACCTTTCGATTTAATACGGCATTGGCCGTTAGTGCACTGAGTATTAGGCATTAATAAACGGCTAAGCGAGTGCCTGTACCTTGCAAAGAATAAATATCCGCAGTCTGCGAAAAAACGAATTACTGGCAAGCGAAAAATTTTCAACCATGTATATTTGCCAACCGTTTTCCATGCTTGGTAAGTAACATCAAGGCCATATATCATTTCACCAGAATTTGTTTGTGCTTGTAAATGAGTCATTGCTTTATCTTTATCAACATATGAATAACGCTCATTAAAATCGGGCGCATTTAGGTCTTCAAGTTTGATGTTGTTAGCGGTATCAGCCTGTTTAAGTTTAGTCATTTCGGTGCTACATAATGGGCAATTACCATCGTAAAAAATGATCATAAAATAGCTTAACGTTTATTTTTCATATACTTTTTTACGACATACCATTGCAAATGGATCTATTAAATATGCGCTCATAATGATATTAATAGCACTCCACGAAACAAAGGAGACTGAGAAATGAGTGAACAATATGCCGCCTTGCGAGGAAATGTTAATTTACTAGGGCAGTTATTAGGACAAACAATTAAGGACGCCCAAGGCCAAGCGATTTTAGATAAAGTAGAAGAAATTCGCGCTTTATCAAAGTCATCTCGCAGTGGTAATGAAGACGACAGACAAGCGCTAATTGAGGTACTGCATGCGCTTAGTGATGAAGAGCTTTTACCGGTTGCCCGTTCATTTAATCATTTTTTAAATTTAGCTAATGTAGCAGAGCAGTTTCATACTGTGTCGCGTTTTAATGATGTTGGCTTTTGCCAACTAAACCCTCTCACTCAAACATTAAAAACGTTAACTGCAAAAGCAAAAGAAGGCCAATTAGACAGTAATCATCTGGCCGAAACACTCTCAAAACTCCACATAAATTTAGTATTAACTGCTCACCCAACTGAGGTGACGCGCCGAACAATGATCAACAAACAAGTTGAATTAAGTGAATGTTTAGCGTCGCTTGAGCGAAAAGATAATTTAGAGCAAGAACGCACCGCTATTTTAAATCGTATTGCGCAGCTTATTAGCCAAGCGTGGCACACAGACGACATTCGTCGTTCACGCCCTACGCCAATTGATGAAGCTAAATGGGGCTACGCAGTCATTGAAAATAGCTTGTGGCACGCTGTGCCGCGTTTTTTACGTGAATTTTCAGATCAAGTAAAAGAGCATTTAAGCTTAGAGCTACCTATTGATTATAGCCCTATTGAGTTTACTTCTTGGATGGGTGGCGACCGTGACGGTAACCCGTTTGTTACCGCGCAAGTGACCACACAAGTGCTTGACCATGGCCGTTGGATGGCACTTAATCTTTACATTCAAGACTTAAAAACATTGTGCGCTGAACTGTCTATGTCTGATGCAAGCGATGAGCTTATTGAACTTGCAGGACAAGAGTTTGAACCGTACCGTGCTGTAATTAAAAAGCTGAAAAATCAAGTTGCTGAAACAGTGGCTCACTTGGGCGCTAAAATTAAAAACAAGCGCAGTGATTCACAAGACTTAATTACTGATATTAATCAAATTAAACACCCAATAGAAGTATGTTACCGCTCGCTATTAAAATGCAATATGAAAGTAGTTGCTGATGGCTTATTACTTGATTTACTGCACCGTATTAACAGCTTTGGCCTGCGTTTGGCTAAACTTGATGTACGCCAAGACTCAGACCGTCACAGCGATGTATTTTCAGAGCTAACACGTCATTTAGGCTTAGGTGACTACAACCAATGGCAAGAGCAAGACAAGCAAGCATTTTTGCTTACTGAGCTTAATTCTCGTCGTCCGCTAATCCCTAAAAATTGGCAACCAAGCCCAGACGTACAAGAAGTGCTCGACACCTTTGATGTAATTGCAAAGCAAGATGAAAAAACATTTGGCTTATACATTATTTCAATGGCGCGAACCGCTTCTGATATTTTAGCTGTACAACTACTTCTTAAAGAAAGCGGCTGTCAGTTCGATTTACCCGTTGCACCATTGTTTGAAACACTTGACGATTTAAATGCGGGTAGCGATGTAATTACTACCTTGCTTGATAACGTGTGGTACCGCGGGCATATTAAAAATACCCAAAATGTAATGATTGGTTATTCAGATTCTGCTAAAGATGCCGGCATGATGGCTGCAGGTTGGGCGCAGTACGAAGCAATGGACAAACTTGTACAGCTTGCCGATGATCGTGGTATTGAGCTTGTTTTATTCCACGGCCGTGGCGGTACAGTAGGTCGCGGTGGAGCGCCCGCTGCGCAAGCACTGCACTCACAACCACCGGGTTCTTTAAAAGGTGGGCTACGTGTAACTGAGCAAGGTGAGATGATCCGCTTTAAGTTTGGTTTACCCGATGTAGCACTACAAAGCTTAAATATATACGCTGGTGCAGTATTGCAAAGCAATTTATTACCACCGCCGGAGCCAAAACCGCAGTGGCGTGAAGTAATGAAGTTAATAAGTGAGGAGTCATGTGAGCACTACCGTAATGTAGTTCGTCACGATGAAAACTTTGTACCTTATTTTAGAATGGCCACTCCAGAGCTTGAGCTGTCTAAATTACCATTAGGCTCACGTCCTGCTAAGCGTAATCCAAATGGCGGCGTTGAAAGCTTACGTGCTATTCCTTGGATTTTTGCATGGAGTCAAAACCGTTTGATGCTACCTGCATGGCTAGGTGCGTTAACAGGCTTAAAAGCAGCGCTTGATAAGTATGGCCTAGAAACACTTCATGAAATGAGCCTGCAATGGCCGTTTTTCAGAGCACGCCTAGAAATGCTAGAAATGGTATTTAGTAAAGCCGACAGCTGGTTAAGTGAGCATTACGATAATGCCCTAGTAGAAGACATTTACAAACCATTAGGTGTATCTTTGCGTAAAGAGCTTGAAGAGGCAATTAGCCTTGTACAGTCTCTTAGCCCTCAAAATAGCTTACTAGCCGATCAACCATGGATAAAAGAGTCCATAGGACTTCGTAATCCGTACACCGATCCGCTTAACGTATTGCAAGTTGAATTATTAAGACGTGCGCGTTCAAGCGAAAAAGGCAGCGAAGGTGACATTGATAATGCATTAATGATCACCATGACAGGTATTGCGGCAGGTATGCGTAATACTGGTTAATACGTGATTTTATTATCGTGATAGTAAATCACTAATTTAATGTAATCGGTATTTTAAAAGGGAACACGCTGTGTTCCCTTTTTTTGTCTAGCAATTTGGACCTTAACCTTTTAAACTACTTAGCCATTGAATAATTAAAAAATGTTATGGCTTCATCAACTTTTTCTGTGCAACAAGACACAGCACTTACTAACACACACATCTCTTTAAGCGTAGCGCAAACTCAAGCTTTACGCGGTCAGTTAAAAAACCAACGCGGCATTTTAAACTCTAATAATATTAAACAATTATGTTCACAATTTAATGTATCTGATGATGCGTTACTACAAGGTTTAGTGCCTTTGGCGTCTGAGTTTTCGGTGGCACCTGTTTCGCACTTTCATGTGGGGGCTATTGTTAAAGCACTTGATGAGCACGCAGAGATAAATTTTTACTTTGGTGCCAATGTCGAGTTTGATCATCAAGCACTTAGCTTAGTTGTGCATGCAGAGCAGTCGGCGATTAATAATGCTTGGTTAAATGGCGCTAAAAAAATAGTTAAAATAGCCATTAGTGATGCGCCATGTGGTTACTGCAGGCAGTTTATGAATGAATTGGCCGACGCTAAAGAGTTTGATATTTTATTGCCAAAGCAACACTTTAAACTGGCCGACTTATTACCACATTCATTTGGGCCTACCGACTTAGGCAACGAATTTAGTTTGTTTAATCCAAAGCCTCATCAACAAGCGTTTGCCAATTCTGAGATTGATGAAAAATTAGCAGCAATGGCACTTAGTGCATACGTACCCTATAGCCAAAATTTTAGTGCGGTAAAGATTAGCACCTTTTATGATGGTGATTATTACGGTAGTTACGCAGAAAATGCAGCCTATAGCCCAAGCCTTTCGCCACTGCAAAGTGCGCTCAGTCAGTTGTTTTTAGCGGGGCTTAGCTTTAATGGTAATACGGTCAAATCAATCACCCTTTTAGAAACTCAAGGCCATGAAAACCAAGGTGGGGTGGCACGTGCCGTACTTGCAAGCTTTGACAACCTACCTGAAATAGAAGTGATTAGCGCAGAGCTAAGATAACCTGAACTCTGGTTAAAATAACCTGTCAAAAACAATAAAGCACAGCAATTGCTGTGCTTTATACGTTTAATTAAAGTGCTGAAAAGGGTTTAACCTAATAGCACTTTTGCAGCTTCTAATACGACTGCTACTGATTTTCTTTCAATTTCACCGTGGTCTACATTTGGGATTTCTTGGCGAGTACGGTTAACCAGTACGCCTGCAACACACGCTGCTTGTAAGCCAAGAGCTGCACACATGGTAAATAATGTAGCCGACTCCATTTCGTAGTTCATCACGCCTAGGTTTTGCCACTCTTCACAGCTACCTTGTAATGACTTTGGTACATAACCAGAATGCGTATCGTAACGCTCTTGCCCTGGGTAGAACGTATCGCTTGATGCGGTAATACCAATATGAAAGTCAATATCTAGGTTTTTACACGCTTGAACCATAGCTTGTGTTGCGTAAAAGTCAGATACCGCAGGGTAGCTTAGTGGGGCAAAATGTTGGCTTGCACCATCTAAACGTACAGATGCTTGGCTAATTAAAATTTCGCCTTCATTAATGTGTGGCTGAATAGCGCCTGTAGTACCGATACGTAAAAATTTACGCACGCCAAGTTGCGCTAATTCTTCTACAGCGATTGATGTAGATGGGCCACCAATACCAGTTGAACAAATTACAACAGAGTGTCCATTTAGTTGGCCTAAATAAACATGAAATTCACGAGTCTGAGCTAGGCAGGTTGGGTTGTCTAGGAATTGAGAAATACGTGCTGCACGATCTGGATCACCAGGTACAATAGCAAGCTTTGCACCTTTTAAATCGTCAATGCATAATCCTAAGTGAAATACCTTTTCCATAACTAAGCCTTTTATAAAAATTTGTTGTCAATCTAGCATCATTGCCATAAATGTTTACCAAGTACAGGACGTTTGTCCGTTTTGCGCTAATCCCTTTTAAAAATATTAAGATACAACGATTTATTCATCTGATTTGAATATTCAATCAATAGCTTAGCCTGTAAATAAAAAGGCGTTGTTGACTTGCCCATGCAGACACTATATGTATCGGGCAAGAGCAACAACACACTAATATTTACTGACAAAAAAACGAGTTAAAATTATTTAAATTCAATTGATTAGTGATTTATTTAAACTTTGATTAGTACCTTTTCACTGCGTCTGTAAAACGATAAAAATGGTTTATTAAAATTAAATTAAAGTTTAGGTATTTTTTATCTTTTTGCATAACTAATCAAAATAATTCAGCTTTTTACAGTAATAAATTACAGAGGTTTATTATGAGCACACAATTTCAAGCATTTAAAAACAAAGTTGAGCACTGCCTGTGCTCTCCTGGCGATGGTGTATTTACTGTAAATACCGCAAAAGAGCGCAAGGCCGCACTTCGTAATAAGCTTTATGGGCAAACCGAGAATGTAGATTCACTTTGGCGCGACTCTTTAAATGAATTGCCAAACTCGCCACATAAAGCGGTTATGCTAGGCATTAGCTCAGATTGCGGTGGTGGTATTTTGCGTGGTGCAAACTGGGGACCACTGTTTGTGCGTTCAGCACTTATAGATCAACAACCACAGTGTCACTCATTTGATTTAGGCGATGTACGTGTAATCCCACATTTACTTCATGATAAATACCTAAACGATGCAACCATTTCTAATTGTCAAAAAGCGCTATATGGCGACGAAAACAACGATTACTACGTAAGCCCGCTATCTATTACTGAAGACGTGTGTGATAGTTTTTACGCGACGTTTAAAGATAAAGGTATCTTTGGTATTGGTGGCGATCATTCAATTAGCTACCCACTCACTAAAGCCTATTTAAAAGCAAAGCGTGAGCAAGGCAAACGTACTGCTATTATCCATTTTGATGCGCACACAGATTTGTTAGTAGAACGTTTAGGTATAGATTTATGCTTTGGTTCGTGGTGTACACATATTTTAGAGTTTTTACCGGCGCCACATCATTTAATTCAATTTGGTATTCGTTCAAGCGGTAAACCAAAAACGCATTGGGAAAGCACGTTTGGTGTAAAGCAGCATTGGGCGGCTGAAATTATAGAGCGCGGTGCAAAAGCCGTTGCTGCCGATGTAATTGCGCAGCTAAAAGCAGATAACGTAGACGAAGTTTACGTAAGCTTTGATATAGATGCACTTGATGCTGAGTTTGCATCAGCCACAGGCACGCCAGAAGAGAATGGTTTAACCCCGCAACACGCACTTGATATTTTATCGGCTATAGCCGACGAGTTTCCTATTACTGGCGCAGACATGATGGAAATCGCGCCGTTTACCGACAGCTCATTAGTGGGGCAATCAAGCTCAGAAACAACATTGCGCGAAGGGGCTAAAATTTCAGCATTTTTAATTAATGCGATGAACAAGTAGCAGATTGATACGTAAAAATCCTAGCCCTATCAGCGCATAGGGTTAGATTAAAACTAGCAGTTCTTTTACCCTCAGCTATAGTTGTTAGTATCAATTTTTAGTTAAAGGTGTAGCTGCATGAAGTTGTTTTTACTCGTACTGTGTTTTATATGTATTAGGGTTAACGCAGCTGAAATTTCTATTGTGACTGAAGTTTTTCCTGATTTTCAGTACATTGACTCAAATGGTCAGCTCGCTGGCCGTTCAGTAGATAAAGTAAGAAAAGCACTTGCTAGTACTGATATTCAATACAGTATGTCTGCTAATAGTTGGGCTGTGTCTTATAACGCGGTGCTTCGAGATGAAAATACGTGTATTTTTTCTATCGTTAAATTGCCAAATAGAGCTGATAAATTTAGCTGGGTTGCGGAATTAGAGAACTTTGACTCTGCTATCTATGCACTTAAATCTCGTAATATTCGTTTAAACACACTCAACGACGCTAAAAAGTATAAAACCGCAGTACTACGTGACAATTTTAGCCATCATTATTTATTAGATCGTGGTTTTAGCGAAACTAAAAATTTACTTATTATTGATAGCCTAGACAAAATAGATAAATTAATAAGTACCCGACACAATATTCTCGATTTTGTCATCTTAAGCAACAAGCAGTTTAACTTTCGTGCAAAGCGAGAGCCTAAATTAAAATTACTTGAACCAGTTTTAACCCTTAATACCAAACAGTCCTCACTTTATTTTGCCTGTAATAAAAATATGGAGCAAAGCCTACAAGATAAACTTTCGGCCGCATTTAACGCTACAAAAAATAGTTACTAGCTTTTAATTCAATAGCTTAGATAATTATTTAAAGTACGCTTAAATATAAATTGCTGCGATTAAAAAACCGACTATAATCAGCTGCTTTTTATTGAAAAAGCGCTAACTTTTGGAGCGTTAAATGGGTGATTTAATCGGGATTAGTTTGTTGATCTTGATCAGTGCGTTGTTTGCTATGTCAGAAATTGCCATTGCAGCGTCGCGAAAAATAAAACTGCGTGTCATGGCTGATGAAGGCAATATAAAGGCGGCGGCAGTACTTAAGCTGCAAGAAAACCCTGGAGCCTTTTTTGCCATGATCCAAATCGCATTAAATGCGATTGCTATTTTGGGCGGTATCGTGGGGGAGCAAGCCCTATCGCCTTATGTGCAAAGTGTACTCGTAATTTTTTATCAGGGCGCACACGTAGAAAAAATTAGCTTTTTATTCTCATTTTTTACTATTACCTCACTTTTTATTTTGTTTGCCGATTTAATGCCAAAGCGTTTAGCGATGATTCTGCCCGAAGCTGTTGCGGTAAGGGTGGTAAGTATTATGCGCTGGGTTACGTTTGCGCTTACTCCATTGGTAATGTTTTTTAATAGTGTAACTAACCTTGTACTGCGCTTATTTAAAGTACCCGCTGAGCGAGAGGACATAGTAACCACCGAAGATATAGTCGCGATGATGGATGCAGGCGCAGAGTATGGCAGCTTGCAGCAACAAGAGTACGAGCTAATAGGTAACGTTTTTGATTTAGAGGCTCGTTTTTTATCAAGTGTAATGACGCCGCGCGACCAAATTGTTTATTTTGATTTAAATGAAAGTAGCCACGATATAGCCACAAAAATTATTGATCACCCACATAATCATTTTTTAGTGGTATCGGGGAATTTAGATAAGTTACTCGGCTCGGTAGAATCAAAAGATATACTACGGCAAGTATTAAAAGGTGAGGCTGCAAATATAAACCAGGAGCTTGTTGAGTCTGATGTATTTTACCTACCAGAGACATTAAGCCTATCTGAAGCCTTAAATGCCTTTAAAAGTGCAGCCAAACCGTTTGCTATTGTTGTAAACGAATATGCACTTTCAGTGGGTATTGTGACTGTAAAAGATTTAATGAAAGGGTTTATGGGTGATTTGATCACGCATCAGGGAGATGAATTAATTATTCAGCGTGATACAAACTCTTGGCTGGTGGACGGTTTAACTCCTATTACCGATTTAGCAAAGGTGCTTAATATAGAAGAGTTTCCGCAGCAGATGCATTATGAAACAGTGGCAGGCTTTTTAATTTATAACATGAAGCGTATTCCTAAGCGGGCTGAGCATTTAACTTTTTCAGGTTTTAAATTTGAAGTGGTTGATGTAGAGGGAATTAGAGTAGAACAGTTATTAGTATCAAGAGTTATATCAGAGCCAATTACTCACACTCCTCTATCTTAATTTTTATATATAGCTAAAGTTACATATGCCAAGCTTAAAAAGCTTGGCTTTTTTATTGTTGTGATAAAAATGTGTCCCTTAAATATAAAGCCCTGCCAACATATTAGAACGTTTAATTTTCATACTTAGGGCTTTCGGTTTTCATTGCGTTAACATCAAATACGACCTATTACGTATATTGCCCTCATCAGTGTAAGTTTGTGTAAAATTCTCTCAATTTAGATTCATTATCAGACAATTTTAATTTAGAATGATCGTTCACTCTAAACTAAAAGGTATTTAACATGCAGCGTTCCCGCATCGCTTTATTTGTATTGTCAGCCCTCGTTGGTTCTGTTGCTTTAACTGGTTGTGACAAAGCGGCTGATCAGTCACAAGCTTCAGCGTCTCAAGCTGTTCCAGTGGGTGTAATTACATTAAAAAGCCAAGCGCTTACTCTCAAAAAAGAACTTCCTGGTCGTATTAGCGCATTTCAAATTGCTGAAATTCGCCCGCAAGTAAGTGGTATTGTGCAGTCTCGTTTATTTGAAGAAGGTACACAGGTCAAAAAAGGCCAAGCTTTGTATCAAATTGACCCTGCTACTTTTGAAGCAGACTTAGCCGCAAGTAAAGCGGCTGTTGCCCGTGCTGAGGCAAGTATCGCAAGCTCTAAATCAAAAGCGTCACGCTATAAAGAGCTTTTAAAAATTAAAGCCGTGAGTCAACAAGATTTTGACGAAGCTGATGCAGCTTCAAAACAAGCAAATGCTGAGTTATTAACGGCCAAAGCACAGTTAAAGTCAGCGCAAATTAACCTTGATTACAGCCATGTGTCTTCTCCTATCAGCGGCCAAATTAGTAAATCAAGCGTTACCGTAGGTGCATTAGTAAGTGCTAATCAAAGCACCGCACTTGCAACAGTGACTCAATTAGACCCAATTTATATTGATTTAACCCAGTCAAGTAACGAGCTTACTCAGCTTAAAAAAGCACTTGCTTCGGGCAGTTTAGGTATTGATGCTCAAAGCCAAACTGATGTTGAATTAACAATGGAAGATGGCTCTGCATATTCTCACAAAGGCACGCTTCAGTTCTCTGAGGTGACGGTTGACCCTAGTACGGGCTCTGTAACATTGCGTGCTAAATTCCCTAACCCTGAAAAATTATTATTACCGGGTATGTATGCACGTGCCTCTATTGTTGAGGGTGTTAAAGCCAATGCTATTTTAGTTCCTCAGCGTGGTGTAAGCCGAAATAATAAGGGCGAGCCAACAGCTATGGTGGTAGGCAAAGACAATAAAGTAGAAAGTCGCGTATTAAAAGTGGATAGAACCATTGGCTCTAATTGGCTTGTAAGTGATGGTTTAAGCGATGGCGATAAATTAATTGTAGAAGGCTTACAAAAAATTCGTCCAGGGGCACAAGTCACGGCTTCTGAAGTGCAATCGTCTACTAGTGCCAACAACGCGCAATAACGGAGAGTTTTAATGTCACGATTTTTTATCGACAGACCCATTTTTGCATGGGTACTGGCAATAGTAGTGATGCTAGCGGGTATTTTGGCGATTCAAAGTTTGCCAATTGCTCAGTATCCGTCAATTGCACCGCCAGCAATTAGTATTACAGCAACGTACCCAGGCGCATCTGCACGTACGCTTGAGGATACGGTTACGCAGGTAATAGAGCAAAAAATGAAAGGGCTTGATGGCTTGCTTTACATGTCATCTACGTCTGAATCGAGTGGTTCAGCAACGCTTACACTTTCATTTAGTGCCGAAACTGATCCTGATATTGCACAGGTACAAGTGCAAAATAAATTAGCAACCGCCACACCTCTTTTACCAGAAGAAGTGCAAAGACAAGGTGTTACTGTTGCTAAATCTGCACGTAACTTTTTAATGGTTTTAGGTTTTGTATCAAAAAATGGCAGCATGACCAATATTGATATTGGTGATTATGTTTCGTCAAACGTACAAGACATTGTATCGCGTGTTGAAGGGGTGGGTGAAGTACAGTTGTTTGGCTCTCAATACGCTATGCGTGTATGGTTAGACCCTGCCAAACTTCAAAATTACAAGCTAACACCCGCTGATATTAGCGCGTCAATTAGTGCGCAAAATGCGCAAGTGTCTGCCGGCCAATTAGGTGGCATGCCCGCAATTGAAGGGCAGCAGTTAAACGCGACCGTTACAGCGCAAAGTCGTCTACAAACTGCTGAGCAGTTTGAACAAATTTTAGTAAAAACAAATGCAGACGGCTCTTTTGTACGCCTTGAAGATGTAGCGCGTGTTGAACTTGGTGGTGAAAGCTACCGCGTGGTTGCACGTTACGATGGCCAACCAGCATCGGGTTTAGGTATTAAACTTGCCAGTGGTGCTAATGCACTTGATACAGCTGACGGAGTAAAAGCAGCCATTGAAGAGTTGAAACCCTATTTCCCTGAAGGGTTAGATGTCGTTGTACCTTACGACACCACACCGTTTGTATCATTATCAATTGAAAAAGTAGTACATACCCTGATTGAAGCGATTGTGTTGGTATTTGTTGTAATGTACTTATTTTTACAAAACTTTCGCGCAACACTTATCCCAACTATTGCGGTACCTGTTGTACTTCTGGGCACCTTTGCGATTTTGTATACTTTTGGTTACTCAATAAATACATTAACTATGTTTGCTATGGTACTGGCCATAGGCTTGTTGGTTGATGATGCAATTGTTGTTGTAGAAAACGTTGAACGCGTAATGAGTGAAGAAAAACTCTCTGCGCTTGAAGCAACACGTAAATCAATGGATGAGATTAAAGGCGCGCTGGTAGGTATTGCCATGGTGCTTTCTGCGGTATTTATACCAATGGCCTTTTTTAGTGGCTCCACGGGTATTATTTATCGTCAATTTTCGATTACGCTTGTATCTGCTATGGGCTTATCGGTACTTGTTGCGCTAATTTTAACGCCTGCTTTATGTGCAACGCTTTTAAAACCAAGCCACGTTCATAATAACGACTCTTTATTTGGTAAGTTTTTTACAGGATTTAACCGTGGTTTTGATAAAACAAACTCGGGTGCTCAAAGCTTTGTAAGTCGTATGATCCATTCATCTAAGCGCTACTTGCTTATTTACGGTGTAATTGTAGGCGGTATGGTTTATGTGTTCTCAAGCTTGCCAACAGCATTTTTACCTGATGAAGACCAAGGTATTTTGTTTAACCAGGTTTCATTACCCGCTGGCTCTACAACACAAGAAACACTTGAAGTTGTTAAAAAGGTAGAAAATCACTTTTTGAATGACCAATCGGATGCAGTAAACGGTATTTTTACAGTAACCGGTTTTAGTTTTGCAGGTTCTGGTCAAAACTCAGCAATTGCCTTTGTTAACTTTAAGCACTGGGATGAACGCCAAGGTGATGGTTTATCTGTGCAAGCAGTTGCAGGTAAAGCAATGGGTTATTTTTCAACAATTAAAGAGGCATTTGTATTTGCTTTCCCACCACCGGCAATTGTAGAGCTAGGTACAGCCAACGGCTTTAACGTATTTTTACAAGACCGCGTAGGATTAGGGCACGATGCACTGCTAGCTGCACGAAATCAGTTATTAGGAATGGCTGCGCAAAGCCCAATACTCGCTGGCGTGCGTCCTAATGGTCAAGAAGATATGCCAGAGCTACAACTTGATATTGATTTAGCAAAAGCAGAAGCACTTGGTTTATCGCAATCTGATATTAACAGTACGCTTGCCACCGCGTGGGGTAGTAGCTATGTAAATGACTTTATTGATCGCGGGCGTGTTAAAAAAGTATACCTACAAGGTGATGCCGATTCGCGCATGGTACCTGAGGATTTAAACAAGTGGTATGTACGTAATGATAATGGCGACATGGTGCCGTTTTCAGCATTTGCTAGTTCATTTTGGACCTATGGCTCGCCTCGACTTGAGCGTTACAATGGTTTTTCAGCAATGGAAATTCAAGGTAGTGCTGCACCAGGTTACAGTACAGGCCAAGCAATGGATGAAATTGAGCGTTTAGTTAAACAGCTTCCAAATGGCATTGCTTCTGAGTGGACCGGTATTTCATTCCAAGAGCGCTCAAGTAGTGGCCAGGCACCATTGTTATATGGCTTGTCGTTATTGTTTGTATTTTTATGTTTAGCAGCACTTTATGAAAGCTGGTCTGTACCATTTGCAGTAATGATGATTGTGCCTTTGGGTATATTTGGTGCAATTATGGCAGCGCTTGGAGGCGGCTTATCAAACGATATTTACTTGCAGGTAGGCTTGCTAACAACCATAGGGCTCGCCTCTAAAAATGCGATACTTATTGTTGAATTTGCGATTCATAAAATGGATGAAGGCTTGGGCTTAGTGGATGCCGCTATTGCAGCTGTGCGCTTGCGTTTACGTCCAATATTAATGACTTCTTTAGCGTTTATTTGTGGTGTTTTACCGCTAGCCATTGCATCAAGCGCAGGGTCGGGCGCACAAAACGCATTGGGTATTTCTATCATTGGTGGCACACTCGCTTCGTCAATTCTAGTGGTGGTATTTGTACCGTTATTCTTTGTGTTGGTGCGTAAAGTGTTCCCTGGCAAAAAGAATGATACTGTTAAGGAGAGTGCACAATGAGCATCAAATCCTTTAGCCTAAGTGCAATTACATTACTTGTATTAAGTGGTTGCCAATTAGCGCCTGAACAAAAAGATTTAGCTTTACCAGTACCTGATGCATTTGCATCAGGTACTGGGCAGGCTTCAGCTGAGCAATTAAATTGGCAGCAGTTTTTTAATGACGACAAATTACAAACATTAATTACCCAAAGTCTTGAGCATAATAAAGACCTGCAAATAGCAGTGCTTAACGTGCAGCGAGTACGTGGGCTTTATCAAATTGAAGACTCAGCATTATATCCATCACTTGATTTAAATGCCTCTGGTACACGCCAGCGTTTACCTGGGGACTTATCAAGCACAGGTGAGGCGGCGATTAGTTCGCAGTACAGTGCAACCGTTGGTATTACCTCATATGAGCTTGATATTTGGGGAAAAGTACGTAACCAGTCAGCACAAGCACTGCAAAACTTATACTCTACAGAGCTTAGCCAATACAGCACGCAGGTATCGTTAATTTCAGAGCTAGCTAATGCATGGCTTAACTACGCAACAGATTTACAGTTGCTAGAACTTGCAAAAGAAACACTAACTTCGCAGCAAGAGTCACTTTCACTTACGCAAAAAAGCTTTGATTTAGGGGCAACGTCTTCAATTACACTTGAGCAACTTAAAAGCACCGTTGCTACAGCAAAAGTAGACATTGCAACCTACAAACGTTTGCTTAAGCGTGATAAAAGCGCGCTTGATTTGTTAGTTGGTAAGCCTATTTCAGCAGATTTACTACCAACTAAAGATTTAACAAATCTGATTAGTATGCCTGAGGTACCTGTAGGGTTACCGTCTGACTTACTTTCCCAGCGCCCTGATATAAAAGCGGCTGAGCATCTACTACTTGCAGCTAACGCTAATATTGGAATTGCAAAAGCAGCGTTTTACCCAAGTATTAGTTTGACTGCTAATGCTGGCTCGGCTTCAAGTGACTTAAGTGGTTTGTTTGATTCGGGTTCGGGTACGTGGAGCTTTGTACCGTCAATTAGCTTACCTATTTTTAATATGAATCGTAACCAAGCAAATTTAGATGTGGCCAGAGCCGATCAAGAAATTGCAGTGGCTACGTATCAGCAAAAAATTCAAAATGCGTTTCGCGAAGTAGCCGACGCGCTTGCTGATAGAGAAGGTTATCAAGAGCAATTAAAAGCGCTTGATATGCTTATAAGTAGCCGTCAAACAACATATGACTTATCCAAAATGCGCTATGAAAAAGGTGCCGACAGTTACTTACAAGTACTTGATGCTCAGCGAACTTGGTACGGTGCGCAGCAGCAGTTGATTAGTGGACAGCAAGCATATCTTGCGAGCCAAATTAACTTGTACAAAGCGCTAGGTGGTGGATGGAACACTGCCAATGAAACAACTCAGGAAGAGCAATAATATACAGACGTGTTGGTTATATAAATTAACACGTCTTCGCGGCTTAAAACACGCGTAACATTTTATTTGGCGAGGCTATTTAATAGTGCTCGCTTTACTAAGTTAATAACTTGGTAATGGAGTTGAACATGAAGCCTAAATCAAAAAGGCAAACCGATCCTGCAATTGCTAACGCTAGGCGGGAGCAAATATTAACGGCTGCTGCAGAGTGTTTTCGCCGTAAAGGCTACCACGGTGCAGGCATGGCTGAAATATCTAAAACTGCGGGTATGAGTGCAGGCCATATTTATAACTACTTTGAAAGTAAAGAAGCGATTATTGAAAGCATAATTGAAAAAGACATGGAAGAGATGTTTTCTATCTTTCAAAAATTTGAAGACCATCCAGGCGATGTACTTCAAGCGCTTATTGATGGCTTAAATATCGGCGTGCAAAGACATATGGACACAGGTGCATGTGTAGTTGACTTAGATATGATGGCTGAAGCAGGCCGCAACGCTAAAGTGGCTTCATTGCTACGAGACATGGATATTCAAGCACGTGGACGCATGAGGCAACTTTTAACCAGTGAGCGAAGCACACTAAAAAACATTGAAGAGCAGGAGCTTGAAAGCCGGATTAACGTTATTTTTTCGATGATGGCGGGTTTATTACTGCGAAAAGTTTTATACCCAGAGCTAACTGAAGAAACGGTTTTAATTGCATTACGCCCAGCGATGAAAACATTATTAATGCCATTTGATAAAGCATAGCCGCATTTTTCTCATAAAAATAAGCTAGCCAGTATTGGCTAGCTTACTTTGATTAATACCTTAAAAACGTTCTATTGACCATTGCAGCGCAATGATTGCGATAGCAACTGAGCCCATAGGCATTACCCATTTCTTATACCAAGTGTAGTTTCTAGCATAGATTAGTACCGGCAAGGCAATAAGTAATATACTTAGTTGGCCTATTTCAACGCCTAAATTAAATGCCAAAATACTCAGTAACTGATAGTCGCTAGAAAGCCCAAGCTCACCTAAAACGCTCGCGAACCCCATACCGTGTAATAAACCAAAAGCAAATGTTAGCCAACCTAAACGAAGTACAAGTGGCCACACATTATTTAGTGCTGCAAAAAGTACCGATAAAGCAATACCAAGCTCTACCCAGCGACTATTTGGCGAGACTAAGTTCATAGCTGTGGCGGTAAGTGTAATCGAATGCGCAAGAGTAAATGCTGTAACTATCCAAGCTGTGTGTTTAATTATTTGTTTTTTAGAGTCGATCGCTTGCCATGCTTTATTGCTACGAGTTAATACACAGGTAAGTAATAAAGCGATTAAAAATAAAATATGATCAATACCAATCCAAATATGCAAAACACCTTGATACACGTATTGGTTAAACGTACTAAGGTAACTTGATTGTTCAAAGCTAAAGGTTTGCTTAGCATCGTCAGTGCTAAATACACGTGATACGTCATTAATATTTACAATAGATTTATGGTTTGCATCAGTGTTAAAAAAGGCTGAATAAGTAAGTGTAATGGGGGAGGCGCTATCACAACTAAATAAGAGCGGGATGACTAAATAAGGTTGATTGAAATGGTTATCGAGCTGGAGCATCCCTTCACTTTTTAAAAGGCACAACTGATCATTTTGTGTAACCTTTAGATTATCGTTAGCAAAGCGCGTAATTGAGCCGCGTTTTGCTTTTATTTCGGTCCATGAAATTTGCCCATTTTTGTCTAAATCAAGTGCAACTTCATGCTCTAAATCAGTAATATTAATTTGCCAATTACCCATATATTGGCTGGAGTGGGTGTTGTTATTTAAGGTGATATAACTAGTGCTTAACTGATGAGCAAAGCTGTTAGTTGAAAAAATGCATAGCATTAAAGTTATTATAAATAGATAAGGCGTTTTCATAGTGTGTCTCTTTGCATCGCTTGGGCTTGAATGAGTAATTGCTCATCGGCGCTCATTTTAGCCTGTTGCCAATTAATATGAGCCCAGTAAAGTGCTTTTTCGCGATTAGGTTGTACATCTAGGTAATATTTAGCTAAATCACTCGCATGAAAAGAATCTTTGCGAAGCTCACGTAGTGTAACTCTTTGCGCCATTAGATTTTGCCATTTTTTACCTGTTTTATTTAATTTTTTTTCTGCAATGGCGAGCCTGAGTAAAATAGCATCTTCTAAATTATTTTTGTCAGGGAGTAATGCACTCAATGTATTTAAAACATCGGTATGCTGAGCAAGGGCAAGGTGAATATCAGCCCATAAAACAATAAGGCTTACTGGGGCGTTTACCAAATCAACACTTTGCAAGTGTGAGAGGGCTTGTTTGTAATTACCAAGACGATAGCTCATTTCGCTCAAAACATGTTTTGTAGCAAGGCTGATGGGTTTATTATTAATTATTTTGACTAATGCTTGATAACTTTTTAATAAATCTTGATGCTGACTTTGTACGTCTAACACACAGGTGCTAGCTGTAATGGTGCTCACATGAGAAATTAAAGCAATGCAATGTTGCTTTGCTTTTAAAAACTGCCCCTGAACCATGTATATATTAGCTAATAATAAATGACTGTTGCTATGGTTAGGTTCGGTAATTAAAACGTCATTCGCTACAGTAATCGCTTGCTCAAAAAGGTGCTCTTTTTGCAGCACTCTTGCATATAAATAACCAATTTTAGGTGTGGGGGTTTGCTTATATAATTGTGCTAAACGCGTTTTTAGTAAACCTTGTAAGCGCTCTGTTTGGCCTGCATATTGGCTGTTAGTAACTAGTTCGTTTATTTCTTCAAGGGTAAGAGATGCGCTAAGAGCCGAGTTGCTTGTTGCAATTACTGCATCTTCTTTTGGCGTGTAAGGTGCAGCATTTAGCCCTAAAGAGGTTATGCTAAAAGCTATAAATACTATGGGCTTAAATACTGAAAAATGCATTTTTATATCCTTTGAAAAAAGCCATCCATGGCCATCAGCTTAATTACTAATTACCGTTTGTTGAAATAAGTCCATCAACGTCGGTATCAGTGTTGGTAAACACTCTGCCATTTACAGATAGTGGCTCTGCATTGGGGGCTTGATTAAATGCATCAGTTGCAAATTGAGCAAAATCAACCTCTAGCGCATCGATTGTAACGCTGACCGTAGCCGTCACTTGAGCATTAACACCGTCACTTACGCCGAACACAAAACTATCTGAGCCAGTCGCTTCTTTATTGGGTGTGTAAGTAAAATTACCATCATTGTTTACTATTACTACGCCAAGTGTTGGCTCACTTACTAACGAGTAAGTGAGCGAGTCGCCATCATTATCATTGGCACTGAGCATATCGGTAATCGTTACTTCTGTTTGTGTACTGAGCATTGCATCACTTGCTGTAGGCGCTGCATTTACAACCGGTGTAGGTTGTTTGTTATCATCATCGCTACTACACGCTCCAAGTGTTAGGGTGCTAAGTAGTAAACATACATGGGTAGTTTTTAAATTACGCATGAGTAAACTCCTTATTTAGAGCCTGCAAGGGGCGTTGCAAGGTATGGGAATGTTGCGTCCATCATAGTTGCATCAACAGGAGCGCCATCAGTAAATGGAACTGTTCCTGTATTAGCATCTTCTGGTGCACAAAGACCAAGGTTCGTTTCTTCACCGTTTACAGGAATAGGATGACATAAGCGGCCCATTACAACGCGAAGTGCAATATCTACCACATCATCACCAGGTCGACGTCCATTTGGGAAGCCAGCTAAATCATCACCTGCGACACCAAAAGCTGATTGATCAGCTTGCGGCGTTGCTGCAATAGCTGTATTTAGACGTAACATTTCTGAAGGGGTGACTGTGGCTTGTTGGTTAACACCTGCAAAACCAGTTAAAAATGCGGTGATTAAATCAGTACGTGGAAAGTTAGTAGGGGCTAGGGTTTCAAGATTTGCACCAAGCGTTGTATTTACTGCATCTTTAAATAAAATATTCAATAGTTCAGGTAAAGAAGGGTGAGATACATAATCTAAAAACTGGGCATCATCTTGTGGTTGAGCACTTGAAAATGTGTCTTTATCTTTTATACCAATTACAAGTTCATTAACGAGCGGGTTACCTAGGCGTGAAACTTGCGTTAAAGCACCGCCATTAACTGCATTGTTTGCAAATTTAGCGTTCGGGTTCAATATGCGCGCTTGCGGTAAGCTGGCCGTTGTCCATGAACCTATAACATCATTACCTTCGCCAGCAATACAACTTTTAGGTACTTCAATTGCAATTGATGTTACGTTTTTATCAGCTAGGTCGTCGTTATCTGCCGATTGTGTAATACCACCAGGGAAACCACCGCCATCACCGGCACCTGGCGCACTATCACCTTCTACTGGTACATAGTTAACTAAATCGAATGTTTTACCTAAATTAACTACAAATGGGTCTTTACGTTGCCCAACAAAAACCTGTGCCATTGAATCACAATTAGGAATAGATACCTGATAAACAAACTGATCTGCGTAAGCTTGGTAATCGCTCATTGAGCCAAACGTCTTATCACCCACATAATCTAAAGGCTTAGAGAAGGTGCTAGAGTTTGAAGTGGTGTTATTTAATACAGTTGTCTCACCTGTACGCTGTGCTCCGCTTATCATACGCATAGTGTACGATTCACTAAAGTTAGCTGCGCTATCATCACCAGCTGCTACACCGCCAACATTTTTAAGGGGAACTGATACAGTACGCTGATTACCTTCTGGGCCAACGGTTAATTGCACACCTTGGTTATCGTTAGGGAGCATGCTTTTAAAGTTAAACGCAAAAGTAATATCTTCAACAGCATCACCATCGTTGTCGATATGAATGCTGTAAGTTGCGTCAGGGTCCATGGCAAAATAGTTTGGGCCGCCGTAAGCATCTTGAAGCGGAATGTAATTAGCAATCAATGTGACGTAATCGCCACGGCCTTGCTCGTAACTGTTAAATACGTAAAAATCAGTTGAATCTAAAGTCGGGAAACGGCTTATATTTGGCGCTTCTCTGTGGCTAGATGCTTCACTTGGTGCACTTACAAATGTACTGCATACTACTACTGCGAGTATTGATGGAGTTAAAGCTTTCATGACCTTGTCCTATAGTTTTGATTGAAGTCATAAGTAATAACGAAGCAAAGTTGAAGTTGGATGCAAAAAAGTTAATTTATTTTTATTTTTTGTTAATTATATATCGTGAGGCGAGCTGGTTGCGCGGTAAAAGCAACCAGCTGAAGATTAAAAAATTAAAGAAGTACTAGCTCAGTGGTGTATAGCACCTCGGTTGGTAAACCGTTTGGTGAACCGCCTAATGGCTCCAAGCTTACTGCTAGTAGAGCGATATCGGAAGCTTTAAAGCGTTTATCTTTCATCAAGAGTTTATCACCTTGTTTTGGGAGTAAACCTAAAGATATTGGCGTATCTTGGCCTTTTAAGATCATCCACAGCTCGTAATCTTTGTTTGTTTGAGCCGATAATTGGCTACTTGCTTTTATAGAAAGGCCTTGCTCATTTACATCAATAAACCAAAGCGACTGTTTATCTTGGTTTTGTACCAAGGCAACTTGCTGAGTTTGTTTAATGCTGGTAGTTGGTTGTATAACTAAAAAGGCTAAAATAATACATGCAGCAGTAGCCACAAAGGACCACGTGCGCCAAATTGAAGGCTTAGTATGCACTACTGTTTTACTAGGCTGAGGCTTATTTTCAATACGCTGCATTATTTGCACCCATACTTCATCGTTGGGTATTTGCGGCGTGATAGCACGGGCTAAATTATTTAAATTTTGCTCCCACATGCTGGTGGCTTCACGCGCTTTACTAGACGTGAGCATTAAACGTTGAAAACGTTTACGTGCTAACCCAGTCAATGTACCAAGCACATATTGTCCGGCTAGGGAGTCGAGTAACTCTGGTTTGTTGTAGTTCATAATGTTAAACACCTTTGGAGCTGTAACAGCCCGCGCCTAATCCAACTTTTAACTGTGCCTAGCGGTGTTTCTATATGATCCACTAATTCGCTATGGCTCAGCCCTTTGTAATAGGCTAAATGAATAGCCTGCTTTTGTTGCGGCTCAAGTTGCTCTATACAATTAACTAGTTTTGTTTCTTCGTCGTAATTTATATCAATGCTTTGGCAATCGTATTCATCGTCGCCTAACGACTGCTCTTTACGTACTTTGTGATAGCGCAGCGAGTCGAGACTACGATACCTTACTATACTAATCATCCAGCTTATCACCGTGCCTTTTGAGGCATTATATTCTGATGCATTATGCCAAATTTTAATAAACGCATCTTGTAATGCTTCTTCTGCGTGGGCTCTATTGGTTAGCATATTTAAACTAATCGCAAAAAGTTTGCCGCTGGTTTGCTGATATAAGCTCGAAAACGCATTTTTGTCTCCCTGTGCTGTTGCGCACAAAAGAGGAAGTAATTCGTCGTTGTCCATAGGGTTCCTGTTTTTCTTTTTATCAGTGAGTTAACGATTGAAGGTGGGAATTGGATGCAAAAAATTATTATTGCTTTATAGATTAGCTCCTTTATACGTGAGTACAAGCATTAACCAGTCAAAATTAAGTTGTTAACATTTGAGAATAATTTATCCATAACTGTGTAAAAAGTGCATCAACGAGTTGTTTAATATAACTTATTTTTATTTATATACTTATAAATCAGCATGTTATGATTTTATAGGGCAGGCTTAGAGTGGCTTTTACTGGCGCGGTATTTGCAAACAAGCAGGTAATAACGTTTAAAAAAACGAATAATAGTATAAAAAGGAGAGGTTATGTGGGCTGCAATTAGTTATTCGCTATTAGCGCTAGTGCTAATTTTTATTGGATGGGAAGTGAACTCAGTTTACTTTGCTATTGTTTTTTATTGGACAGCGCTTTCACTTTTACTTGTAAGTGCGGCCTACATTTTTAATGCTGCTAAAATTTTCAGAAAACGAGAAAATGGTGTTATCCCTTTTTATATACGCTGGGCATTTGTGCCATTTTTGTTTGGTGTACAAATTTACAATGCCTGGTCGCGCAAACGCGATAAAGTACCGCCGATTCAACAAATAAACGATAACTTATTTTTAGCCTGTCGGTTATTCCCCTCAGATATAGACACATTAAAAGATAACGGTATTACAGCCATTCTAGACGTAACGTGTGAGTTTGATGGCCTTGAATGGAGTTCAACGCAGGAGAATATTAATTATTTAAATATTCCGGTGCTCGATCATAGTATTCCTACTCATTCACAATTAAATCAAGCTATTAACTGGATACATAATCATATTAAAGAAGATCGTCGAGTGGTTGTTCACTGCGCGTTGGGTCGCGGAAGATCGGTATTTGTTATGGCTGCTTACTTGCTTAGCCAAAACAAAAATGCAGATGTTCATGAAGTGCTTGCGAAAATTAAAGAAACCCGAGAGACTGCCAACTTAAATAAACACCAGTTACGCCATTTAGCCAAACGCCATAAAAAAGGTGAATTGGTTATTAAAAATAAAGCGGTATTAATTGCGAATCCGGTATCGGGTACGCGCTTGTGGGAAGAAAAAGAGCACTTAATAGTTGCACGTCTATCCGCTTATTACGATTTAAAAGTACTTACTACATCAAAAGAAGTAAACGGTGTTGAGCTTGCTAAACAAGCAATAAAGCAAAACCCAGATATTGTAATCGCTTGTGGTGGTGATGGCACCGTTACAGAAGTTGCCAGCGTACTTATTAATACAAAGTTTAAGCTAGGGATAATTCCTCTTGGCACTGCAAACGCCCTGGCACATGTATTAATGGGAATTAGCTCTAAACTAATTCCAGTTGAACAAGCCTGCGATTTAATTATAGATGGTCAAACAAGCATAATAGATACTGCTTATTGTAATAACGAATTAGTACTACTGCTCGCGGGTATTGGTTTTGAGCAATCTATGATTGAAAAAGCAGATAGAGAATCAAAAAATAAGTCGGGGCAACTTGCTTATTTAAATGGTTTTTTTGAAGCATTTGGCGAGCAAAGATCACAATTACTTAGTGTAAAACTCGATGATAATGAGCCAAAAGAAATATGTACAAATAGTTTTATCGTGGCCAATGCTGCGCCTTTTACAACATTATTGGCTCAAGGTGGAGGGCAACCTGATCATAGTGACGGGCTACTCGATATAAATTGGTTAACGCCAAATAATGAAAATTCAACCACAGTACTAAGTATTGCAGAGCTGATGTTTAGTAGCTTAACGCAAACACATTTAGCTATAAATTCGCATCATACAAATGCTAAAAGAGTCGAGATTACAGGCGAAGGGGAGCTTAAGTACGTACTAGATGGTGAAGTTAAAACCGCTCAAAAACTGGTTATTACTATTGAGCCGGCTTCATTAAATGTGATTTGCAAAGATCAATAAATAGCGTTAGTTATGATCAAAAAAGGAGCTAAATTAGCTCCTTTTTTACATCATTTTTTAATTGATGGCCAAACAAACCCTGTTGTATCCGGCGCTTGAGAAGATGTTTCTCTTAGTACACTTTTTGGTTTGCGAATAGGCTTATTATTGATAGTGTGAATATAAAGTGCTTCAACTTTATCTCGCGCCCATGGCGTTTTACGTAAAAATTTAAGACTCGACTTTATACTCGGTGAATCAGTAAAACATTTAATTTTTACTTGTTCGCCAAGTGTTCTCCAGCCAAGTCGTTGCTCTAACTCAACAAGAATTTGTTCTAACGTTACCCCGTGTAAAGGGTTTTTAGGTTGATTATTCATAGTAATACTACTTATTTAAACTGCGTGCATTGTAGCTTAAATCGGCTTTTAGCGCTAATTCACTGTAATGGTTTTGGGCTTTTTAGGATAAATAGCATTACCTTGCTTATCAATTTTAAGCCAAATGAGTTGACTGTTATTGTGCTCAGGTGTTTTAGCGCTGCACAACAACGTGAAAGAGTGTATTTGAATAAGTGCACCTTCGCTATATCGCTTATTATCATACCAACAACTTTTACTTTGATTTGAAATCTCATTTGCATCAACTATGGCGTGAGTTTTAATTGTGCTGGCATTACTATTGGTTACAAAAATTAAGCAAGTAAGAGTGATGATAAGCGCTATTCTATTATACATTTTTGGCCTCAATAGATAGGTAGTTTAAAAATAGTACACTGCGGTAAAAAACATGCTAGGGTAAGTAATAGCTTTATACAACACTGACTTAAATACAGAACAATAAAAGGTGCACACACATGCAATTTAACCAAACTATGATTGACGAATTTACACTATTAGCCAAATTTCCACGCGATAGTAAAATGCAGGGTATAAAACTACATTCAAACGCAGAGGCTAACTTACTTAGTGCAGCGCAGCGTTTGTTCGATAAAGGCATTATAGATAGCCCTGATGGCGGTTATTTGACCGATTTGGGCTTAGATTTGATTGAACACGTTACTGTTATTCACAGCGCACTGCAAAATTAAATAGCATCAGGCTGGTTTTTAGGTGCTGCGTCATCGAAGGCCGCCAACTTGTTACAGTGTTCATAAATGGCTGCTATTTTAGGATATGCAGCCATATCGACCTTAAAGCGTATAGCATTAAATACCTGTGGTATTAAACAAATATCCGCAAGAGTAGGGGATTTACCTACGCAGTAATCACTACTATCGCTGAGCATTAATTCAATTTTTTCAAAGCCAATTTCAATCCAGTGTTTATACCATTTGTTTATAGCTTCATCATCAATATTTAACTCATTCGATAAATACGTTAAAACACGTAGATTATTTACAGGGTGAATATCACAAGCAATGGCATAACTAATATTTCGTATTTGTGCTTTTTGCCATGCTGAGCCTGTAATAATTGGCGACTGCGGGTAGGTTTCATCAAGCCACTCAAGTATTGCAAGAGACTGCGCTAAATGCCCTTCCTCGGTTTCAAGCGCCGGGAGTAATCCTTGAGGGTTAACCACTAAATACCCCTCATCTAATTGCTGAGACTTTAATAGGTTAACTATCGCAAGGTCATAATTTATTGATTTTAAGTTAAGCGCAATGCGAACCCGATAAGCAGCTGATGAGCGAAAATAGCTATACAGTTTCATCATTATTGCTCTGAGCCAGTAAATTGCTTTTTAATATTACGCCAACAATCAGTGTAATTTGATTGGCGCTCCTTACCTTCAAGTGCATATTTAGTAGGAGAAATGATGTAGCGCGATTCAAACATAAAGGCGAGTGTATTTTCGTATTTTTGTGGCGTAAGTTCTGCGCTTGACGCTTTATCGAATACTTCAGCTTCTGGACCGTGTGGCGACATGCAATTATGTAAACTAGCGCCTCCAGGTACAAATCCGTGCTCTTTTGCATCATATATGCCTTCAATTAAACCCATAAATTCGCTCATTATATTTCGATGATAGTAAGGTGGGCGAAAGGTATTCTCAGCAACCATCCAGCGGGGTGGAAATATCACAAAGTCAACATTCGCCGTTCCCTCTGTCGCTGATGGTGATGTAAGTACAGTAAATATAGAAGGGTCTGGGTGATCAAAGCTCACTGAATTCATAACATTAAAGCGGGATAGGTCGTATTTATAAGGCGCACTATTACCCGTCCATGCAACCACATCAAAAGGAGAGTGCTTTATTTCACAGCTAAATAAATTTCCGTTGAATTTAGAGACAAGCTCAAAATTGCCTTCTTTATCTTCAAATGCAGCTACAGGGTATTGAAAGTCTCTGTCGTTGGCATAACCATTTGCGCCAACCGGTCCGCGTTCAGCAAGCTCTAACGCATGGCCGTAGTTTTCACAAATATAGCCTCGCGCTGTATCGTTTATTAAATCAACTGAGAATTTAATTCCGCGCGGTATAACTGCAATTTCGCCGGGTTTAACAGTAAGTTTTCCGCACTCAGTGTGTATTAGTAACTCGCCTTGCTGAGGCACAAACAACATTTCACCATCGGCATTATAAAAGTAGCGGTCTTGCATAGATTGATTTGCCACATATACATGAATACCAATACCGGATTGCCCATTCGCGCTACCATTTGCAGCCATTGTTATTAAGCCATCAATAAAGTCAGTAGATTTTGCGGGAATATCAATAGGATTCCAACGTAGCATGGTCGGTGGTGTAACGGCCTCAGTTATTGGAGCTGTTCTTATTAAACCGTTATCAATAGCATTGTAATCGCCCTGGACGACTGATGGGCGTAATCGGTACATCCATGTTCTGCGGTTTGAAGCACGAGGTGCTGTAAAAGCGGTAGAGCTAAATTGTTCAGTATAAAGATTGTAATTAACTCTTTGAGGAGAAAATTGACCAATAGGTAATGCACCGGGTAGTGCTTCGGTTTCAAATTCATTGCCAAAACCGGTCATATAATTTAATTGTGTGTGCATAACAGGACCCCTGTGAGAGTGGATTGCGTTGTCTTGTTTTGAGTTATTATTTGTATTTAGTTAAGATACTCTCAAGTGAGATTAGTTTCAAATAAGCTCACAATAATGGTTGTAAATAAAAATGCACAGCCTCTTTACGTTTTACGAGGCTTGGAGATCTAAAATGAAACTAAATTTAGACACTTTTTTACCCTATCAACTTACTAATATAGCCACGCGTGTTAGTAATGATTTTGCACAGGTATACCAAGGTAAATATGACTTAAACATACCGCAGTGGCGCTTACTTGCTAACTTAGCGCAGTATGGACAAAGTAATGCAAAGGATTTATGTACTCAGGCAAATATGGATAAATCCACGGTATCTAGAGCTTTAAAAGCACTTATTAATAAAAACCTAGTGTGTAGTAAGCTTAATGAAAATGATAAACGTGCAACGTTACTTGTGTTAAGTGAAAAAGGTGAGTTCTTGCATTCTAAAATTGCAGACGAAGCAATAAACTGGGAAAAGCAATTATTGAGTGGGCTTTCTGATGATGAATACCAAGTTTTAAATACTGTAATTGAAAAACTAAATAACAAATTAAGGGTATAAAAAAGCCCACAAAGTGGGCTTTTAAAAATTAACTAATTTGATGAGCTAAATTAGAAATCGTACTTAATACCTACACGAAGTTCCCAAAGTGAAGGATTAACTTCTATACTGTCTCCAGCAGGTTTGCTAAAGTTATTGTAGACATATTTCCCATCAACAATATCTGCTGTCACTGCGCTTTGAAGTGAAGAGCCACTTTCAAGAACACCCCAATCATCATTGAGCATGTTTCCAATATTAGCAATAGTAAAGTAAGCTGCGCCTTTGTGGCCATCTTTAAAACCAGCAAACTCTTGCTCTACTTTTAAGTCAAAAG
Source organism: Pseudoalteromonas sp. MMG006 (assembly GCF_018101025.1). NCBI lineage: Bacteria > Pseudomonadati > Pseudomonadota > Gammaproteobacteria > Alteromonadales > Pseudoalteromonadaceae > Pseudoalteromonas > Pseudoalteromonas sp. MMG006. Next base: position 64,044 of record NZ_JAGJEJ010000006.1, on the reverse strand, counting down.
TAACCCACCACGCGCCGTCAATGCTATTTCGGTCAAGTATCTCACCACGGCTTAGGCCTTCATTACCAATCCATTCATTAAATCCATCTAAGTCAAAATCTGGTCCGTAAGTAACTAAGCTATCATCAACGTTTGGAATGTAAAGTAACTGACGAGCATTATCATTATATCCAAAAGTGAAATTGTTTTCATTTTCGAATGAATAAGAATATGGTGATGTTTTAGAGGCTTGTCCAAATAAGTTAAACTTAGTGTCATAACCGTCAAATAGCTCATAGCTATAAGCTAATGACATAGTAAAGCGATGTGGAATCTCATAATTTGATGTAGCAACACCTGGATTTTCTGAGTCAGAAACAGCAATCCCATGATAATTAGAGAATGCCACAGAGCTTGTCATTGGATGCACGTCTTTAGACTCTGTATAAGCATATGAAAGAGATAAATCTATTCCATTATCAAACGACTTACTCATACCAAATGATAAAATATGAGAGTAAGCATCGTCACCATCAACATTAGTCAATAAAAAGTCTGAACCGCCATTGTAAATAGGGCGGCCATCAGGTGCAGTTCCTGTTTGTTCATATGCTAAATTTTGAACAATCGCTGAGTTTTTCTTGTCAGTGTATAAGTAGTCTACGTTAAATACATAGTTATCTTCAGTTATATATGTACCGCCTAGTGAAAACTTCCATTCTGATGGAATTTCAAAATCTGGGTCAGTAACATTTACATCAGCATCAGCACCACCTTGACCCACTGCGTCGTAAAGAGACTGCGGAATATCATAACCTGGTAAACCATTGCCGTTAAATGCTATTGCATCAGCACCTAATATTTGTAAATCATCACCGCGAACTTGGACATTACGCACACCATCATTTGAGTAGCTATTAGAGATCCATACATTTGGGTTTCCTCCTGAGTACAAACCAATGCCACCACGTAACTCAAGTTGGTCATTGTAAATCCAGTTTACGCCCAAACGAGGCTGTAGAAGATCTACACCATCTAAGTTTTGGCTGTTAGAATATCCATAACGGTCTTTGAAGTTTTGATTAAATGTTGGTTTATCATCGCTCGTATACCAATCATAACGAAGACCCACTGTAAATGTTACGTCATAGTCTATTAAATCAAATTTATCTTGGGCATAAAGTGTATTTAAAGCGTATTTAAATTCACCTGCTGCATCATCTGGGTTTTGACTAGCAGCATTGCCGTAGTAAATACGGTCAGCAAGACCACTTTCAAAATCTTCAATAGAGTTAAAGCGGTATTCACCTTGGCTATGCTGTACAAATAAATTGAACACGTCAAGTTCTTCACGCTCATAACCGAATGAGAGCTCATGCTCCTCTAGGTAATAAGTACCTGCAAGCTTAAGGGATAGATTATCATAATTAAGCTCATTTGACTGTCGTGAATCATCCGGGCCAAGGTAAACAGTTACATCACCTGTATTTATTTGGAACTCACTAAAACCAGACGCTTCATCAATAGAGCTTTGACGATTGTCAAGCTTTGAGTACCCTACACGTATTTCTGTAGAAAAATTATCAGTCCAATCAGAATAGAATGAAGTTACATAAGACTCTAATTTTGCACCACGTTCATAGAAATGGTTAGATAGAGCTAAACGTTCTGAGCCACTGTCAGATTGAGAGATTGAAAAACCATCGTTATAGTTGTAAATGAAGCTCGCGCGATGATCTTCGTTAATATTCCAATCCAATTTCACTAAGATTTTTTCATCTTCAACAGGCATACTTGGTATTAAAGAACCTGGATCGTATGCATAGTTATCAATAGCTATTTGTGTTACTCGATCAATAGTCGCTTGATCTATACGACCATTTACAAAAGGTGAGTACTCAAAAATCTCTGCGCCTTCTAATTTTTCGTATGATGTAAATAGGAATAACTTATCTTCTATAAGAGGAAGACCTACATTAAAGCCGTAACGTTTTTCTGAATAATCGCCTAGATCTTGTTTATCACCTTTGATTGAATCTCCAGACAGAGAGTCATTAGTGTAATCATAGAAGAAACCACCAGTAAGCTCATTTGTACCAGATTTAGTTACTGCATTGATATTACATGATGTAAAGCCACCGTACTGAACATCAAATGGTGCAAGCTCTACTGCAACTTGAGCGATAGAATCAAAAGAAAAAGGAATTCTTTCTGTAGGGTAACCACTTGAGTTTAGACCAAAGTTATCGTTCATTCTAACGCCATCTAGCGTAAGGCTGTTAAAGCGTGGGTTACCACCACCACAGTTTATAGCTCCTGCATTTGTGTCATCAATATAAATGCGAGGGTCGGCACGGATGATATCTTTTAAGTCACGGTTAATAGCTGGTTTGTTTTCTAAATCATCCAATGAGAAAGTTGAAGCAGGGCCTGTACCACCAGATTGTGAGCTAATTGGTGCACCAGTGATAACAATTTGCTCCATCTGGGCAGTTTGTTCTGTGCTTAAAGCGACTGTAACTGGGTATGTTTGGCCAAGTGTTAAATAGATGTTTTCAAGTTCAGTATCTTGATATTTATCAGAATCTACAATTATTTTATAAGGACCGCCAACGCGAAGACCTTTCGTAGAGAAATTCCCTGCTTCATTTACAGTTGTTGTTTTGATTGATCCTGATGGAACGTGAATAACTGTAATTTTAGTTCCCGCAGCAGGACTTCCGCTTGGCCCTGTAATTTGCCCTTTTACAGATGATGATGTTTCGTTAGCCATTGCTGCGCCACTCACACCAACACATGCTGCGATAGCAAGTGAAAGAGCTGTTTTGCGTAATTGAGTTTTCATTTAATTTTCCCGTGTAGTTATTAATTAAATTTTTATATATTTTTTATTTTAAAGTTTTGAGCCAAATAAATTTAAAACCTACCTAGTTCAAAATTCTTATATAGTGTACCTCATTTACTCGTTACAAATAAAATACAACTGTAATATTTTTTTAATAAATTGCTATGTTTCTGACTCAATGAGCTTTTTTTGAGTAATAACTCTATACTAAGAGATATTTTACGGGGCTTTTATGACAAATATGTGAAATTGAGGTGTTATATAATAAAAAACCCATCACATAGCTGCAATGGGTTTAGTTTTACTACTTATCTTTAGGGAGTTAGTAGCATATAGATATTTAAGTTACCGTTTAAAACTTGTAGCTAATACCCACTTTAGCTTGCCAAGCTGAAGATGATGAACTGATTTGCGAGTAATTACGCACATCCGCACCGTTATATGCTGAATCGATAATATAACGACCTTCTTCATCTAAACCACCAAAGTCATAAATAGTTTGGTTTGCATAGCTTAAACGTTTCTCTATACCCCAGTCACTGTTAAGTAAATTAGCAAAGTTATCAATCATTAAGTAAATTTCACCGCTGTGACCTTGTGCAAAACCAGGGATTTCTTGCTTGATGCTAACATCCATGGTTGTTACCCAAGGCTGAGTAGCTGTATTTTTACCGAGTATTTGGCCTCGTTCAGAGATACCTGCTTTATTTAACAGCAGCTCTAACTGATTCCAATTCATTATTGATTCACCCCAATTTACGAGAGGGTCATCAGCTCCTGTTGGAATATAAGGTAAGTATGCGCCGTTAGTGTATAACGTACTTGTATCACCTAAATCGTCATCTTGGTACATATTCATCGTGTAGCTAAATGGGCGACCTGAACGACGTTCAAAGTAAACATTAAATTTGGTTGCATAGCCTGAGAAAAATTCAGTATTGTAACCTAGATTAATTTTAAAACTGTGTTCCACTTCGTAAGAGCCACGTGCAGCAAGGTCTTCGTTACGGTTAACGGTAACATTATGTTTGTAGTTACCTTCAGCTTGCGATGCTGAACCAATAGAAGATTCAGTTACGTCTTGATGTGCATAACTAAAAGAGGTAAACAATCCGTTATCCCACTCTTTAGCAAGGCCTGTTGAAATAATAATTGAACGACCATCTTCAGATGAGTTAGTCATTACGATATCAGCATTATCAAAGTTGTCGTAAATAGTTTGGTTAATAACTCGCTCACCATCGGCCGCTAATCCAACTGGTTGAATTGAAGAATTGTGCCATACCGCTTCATTTTCTTTTTTATGATAAGCAATTTCTGCTTGCCACTTAAAACCGTTACCTAATAGTTCAGAGTCGAATTCATATTCAAAACCAATTTGAGTACGAATACTTGAAGGCAATTTAAAATTAGGGTCTATAAAAGCAACGCTGCCGCTGCCTTTTTCTAATGAGTTTTTAATTTCATTAGGTACCTGCGTAATATCAGCTTGGTTATTCGCGAAGTATTCGTTGATCACGCTAGAAGGAGCGGTTACCTCTGTAATACCGTCAGCTTGGAATGAGTTGTTATACCATACGTTTGGTATACCACCTTGGAAGCGACCAATACCACCACTTATTGTAAGTGCTTCTGTAGCATAATATTTGAAGCCAATACGCGGTAAAATAATATCTATACCATCAAGGTTCTCTTGATTAGTAAAGCCATAGGTATTAGCAAAGTTTTCATTAAGCGTTGGTTTGTCATCTGATGATAAGCGCTCGTAACGAATGCCAGCAGTCATTTCTAAGTCATCGCCAATGTAAAACTTATCTTCAATATAAAGCGCAAGTTGGTTACGCGTTACATCATAAGCTTTATCAGCTGAATTATTAGTATAGGCATTTTTGTACTCAAAAGCGTATGGGTAGTTACCATTTTCATCTTTCTTCCAATCTGCAGCTTCAAAACTTACCATGCGATTTTCAAAGTCATCTAAGCTTTTAAACTGCCACGACCCTAATGAATCTTCGGCAAATAGGTTATAAAGTTTTAATGACTCGTACTGCGCACCAAAGTTAATTTCATGCTCATCCATTAAATAAGTAGCATCAAATGTAAGCGTTAGGTTTTTAGTTTCAGATACGTTAGCGTGGCGGGTGCTGTCTGTGCCGAAAGTAAATTGAGCGCCTGTACCGCGACCATTTATCTCTTCTTCATAAACACTAACGCTGCCTATATCTGAACGAGTATTGCTATTTGAAGTTACATCTTTATATGCAATACCTACCTCAGTTGAAAAGTTGTCATTCCAATCTGAGTATAATTTAGTTGAAAAATTATTAAACTTAGTAACATAAGCGTAAGTGTTAGAACGCATAACAACAGAATTACCACCGCTGCTGTTGCGTTCGTCTTGGTCGTCTTGCCACTGATACGTGAAATCTAGGCGATGTTCATCACTAGCATTCCAGCTTAGTTTTACTAATAAGCTTTCGTTAGTATCTTCTGGCGCGCTGGCTAATGAATCGGTCAAGCCGTATTCATTATTTAATATAGAAACAAAACGATTATAGTTAGCTTCAGAAGTATTAAATTCGTTAGCCGCACCAGAACCGTCAAAGCCGTAATCTAGATCTTGTTCGCTTGACCATTTAGAGTAGTTTACAAAATAAAACAGCTCATCTTCAACAATAGCGCCACCTACGTTAAAACCATATCGTTTTTCTGATTGGATAGGCTCGACATCATAAAAAGAATAAGTTTTATGACCTGTTAATGGGTCAAACTCATCTTCTTCACGAATACTTTTTACGTCACCAGCTATCTCAGGAGTCGAAATTTCATAAAAACCTGAGAATTTGAAATCGTTTGTGCCTGATTTTGTTACTGCATTAATAGTACCACCACCAAAATTGCCTTTAGAAGCCGAAAATGGAGATACATCAACAGAAACTTGCTCAATAGCATCAAGTGCCACTGGCGGTTGAGAAGTAGGGTAGCCGCCAAAATTTAAACCAAAGTCATCATTTTGACCAATACCGTCAACAGTTAAGCCATTTGTGCGCGGATTACTGCCGGCAAAAGTAAGCTCGCCACTACCGTTGATGCTTGCAAGTGGGTTTAAACGTGCAATATCTTTTATATCACGGTTAAAGCTTGGCATGTTTTCAATAGTATCAGAGCCAAAAGCACTGCTTGAGCCACCTGATTGCTGAATAATTTTATAACCAGATACTTCAATTTTTTCGATGTTTAGCGGCGTCAGTTGTGAGCTTAAACGATAAGTTTCACCGAGGTTCAAGTAGATATTTTCAACCATCGTATCGTTGAACTTATCTGAGTCGATGATAACCATGTATGGTCCACCTACACGTAAACCATTAGCGATAAAAGTACCGCTTTCGTTTGTTGTTAACTCACTAATTGTGCCAGTTGGTTGGTGAACAACTTTGATTTTTACGTTTGCAGCGCTTGAACCAGAAGGCGTAGTGATTTTACCACGCATTGCAGATGAAGTATCTGCAGCCATTGCACTTGTAGAAACTCCTAGCGCTAGTATTACAGCGCCAGTTAATTTCGAAAGGCGAAGCTTAGTCATAATATTGATTTCCCGTGTGTAGGTTATATATAAATTTAATACTGTTTATTTGTCAGTCGTCATTTTTAATGCCGTTTTTAACTCTTTTGCAGAAGGGTCGAATAAGGCATTTAGTAATCCAGCTAATCGAATACCCGCTTGTTGTAAGCGCGTTTTAACGATTGGAGTGTTGTTATATATGTAGCTATAACCAATTTCATCATTAGTATATTTGTAAATTTTCATAGCTAAGTTGTGTGACTCTTCAACCCACGTTTTAGGTGAGCTTTCTAAGTACTGTGCAATGAGCTCACTGTTATTTGTGTCAATAAACAGTGCGTACTCAGTAAATGATAAGTTCTCATTTTCAACTAGTTTTGTATCCCAAAGGCTGTGAAGGTTCGTTTCTTCATTAAAAAATGAAACCTTAATGCGGTTGCCACCTCTGTCTTCACCTCTGCCAGCATGAAATGGTTGATGACTATCTCCTACTAAATGCACTAAAAAACGTAGGCTAAATTGCTTTGCATCTAAGCTGCTATTAGCATCCGTGAGTGTTTGCATTGAATAATGAATTCCCTCAAGAATATTACTGACAGATTCTTTGTTTTTTGTATGCTCATGGTCAAAACTAAAAGATTTACCAGGAGCTGCATTTATATAATGCCAGCGAGAAGATTGTTTTTGCCAAAACTTTCCAGGGGCAGAGCGCATTTCATCTGGCCATGTTGAAATTTGCGCCAGTGATTCGCCATCTAAAAAAGGTGTAATAGCTTGCTTTGTAGTGTCGGTAATATGTGACTCAGCAACTTTCCCTACAATACGGTGCCCATTTTGGCCCCATGCATACGAATCACTGCTCGTGAAAATTGCACTAATCAAAAGCGCAGAAGAAATCGAATATTTTATTTTGCTGTGCATTTAAATTTCCTAGAAGTATGTTTCGTATTGTTACAGTAAGGTAATACGGTCAATTGTCCGCATTTTTTGATGCAATAGGAAGGCGTTAATGTGATTCATAATTTCCTATTGAATATTCTTTTTAATCAGTGACTTAGTGAGGATAGGTAAAATTACCTATTGTAATAAGTAATTAAAATTGTTCCAATACACCTATAGCTTATTTTTGAGTGGCTTTATTTTGAATTTTGAAAACACGGTGTTGCATAAAACCACAGTTGTTATTTTTTTGTTTCTTTTAATGTTGGCTGCTTGGGTATGTGGACAGCTAATAGTTGATGACAATGATTTGCACTTTCCTGTAATGATTCAAACGTCCACTTCTTGTCAAACAACAGCTATAAATAACACTAATGAGCTGATTGTGTTTACCCAATCTAAAAAAATAGCCAAATTATTAACAAGAAGTTTGTGTGCCGATAACGTTGTTACCAAACAGTATGGCTCTGTAATTGGTTATTGGGGGGACAGAACCGCTGATAGCTTAGAGTTTATAGGTAAAGGAATTGCAGATTTAATCTTAGCAAAAAATAATATTATGGCTGCTTTTAAAGCCGAATCAACTTACAACTATCAACCTGTAGTCGGCTTTTCTAATTACACTGCTTTTTTTATATCTTCTAAAGAAAAACCTCGACTTACAAAACAGTATTTTTTAGATAAACGTATAGGCTTACTTGATTACCCAACGAGTCGATCTGGGCATATTTTACCAAAGCAAACGTTCAAAAAGCTTGATATTAACTTAGCTAATTTAAAAATTACGTATGCAAGTTCTCATAACGAATTACGCGACCTTCTTGCCGACGGTAAAGTAGATATTATTGCTTCATTTTGGAAAGAAAGTGATACGGTGCGTTTTTCGAAAAATTACAGAACACCTTTAAGCAATAATATTGTAGGAACACATTGGTATTTAAAAATGCAGCAAAATAATACTGACCTTTTATGTGCTATTCAGTCTCATTTACTTAATATGTCAAAAGATCAAACGTTGCATTACTATCAAAATGTACATCCTTATTGGAATTGCAACACTAGGTCAGTTAGTTATATAAAAGGCCATAGCGATGAGTAAGGTTCAACTTTCAAGTATGGTTGCTGGTTTGTTCTTCGTTTTATCGCTGTTGTTCTATGTATCTGTTATAGAAAAAAAGCAGCAAGCTAATAAGCAAAAAATTATGCAGATAGAAAAGCAAATAGCGCTGGATCTGCCATTACTCGATTTATCAAATGAGTTATTAAGGCACTCGGGTGATAAAGGTGCAGTATTAAATTATATTAAAAAGTTAAACACGCATATTAATAGCGATGAATTAACAGTGTTCGCTATTTCTGCTAAACATGAATTTGAGTCCCCTTTAGAACCTAACCAGGTTAGCCGAACGTTGAAAAGTAATAGCGGTGCTGTATTAGTCGTTTTTGAAATAGATGAGGCTTATTTAACAACTCAAACTTTATCGTTTCATTTCTTATTCTTTGTTATGAGTGTACTTATAAGCTTTTGGTTAAAGCACGTGTTTACTTACAAGCTTACTCAAGACTTACTAAAGAGCGAAGATCAACACACTGCAGCGCAACTGCCATTAACTCTTATTATTGATTTAAATAATAAAACAATTTCAATTAATTATAAAAGTGACTTGCAAGTATCTTTAGCAAACAAGCCACTGTGTTTTTATTTAGCTCTGGTTGAATACTGTAGTCATCATTCAGATATATTACTCTATCATAGTAAAAATGTGCCAGATGAGCTCATAGAGCTAGCCAATAAGTATTTTTATAGATTAGTTGAGCTAGGCCACACGGTAAGAAAAAGACCTAACTTCAATAATAGTCTTGAAAAAACATTGAGCGAAATTCGTGCAGCTCTTGATGAAGTACTCATTGAGTACCCTGATCAAAAAGAGCTTTATTATCCGCCTAAGGCTTATGGGGAAGGGTCGCGTTCACGATTGCATAGTTACGCATTAACACATATTGTAAACGGTAATGTAGAAATATTAGGAAAGTAAAATTACTTTCCTAATATCGTAGTTATTTAGGGGCAAATTCAGAGGCTAAAATCGGGCTGTTGTCAGATATAAAAGTTTTAAGAGCTTGAGCATCTGTTACATCAGAGCTTACAAAACCTTCTAAGTTATTAATAACAGGATAACCGTCGCCACCTGATGCGTTATAGCTATTTAAGCTCATGCGGTATGTTTTATTTTTATCAAGGGCTTCACCATTGATGTAGACATTAGTTAAATTCCCCTCTTTATGCTCAAATGATATTTTATGGTATTGCAAATAAGCACCGGCATCTGGCGGAAAGCTTGTAACCGTAGCTAGGTAATTCCATAAGTCGCTACCTTTCCAATCCATGTAAGTAATTCTGTTTTTAAAAGGATGTACTTTTAAAATATCTTTATAACTGATTTCGCCAGCTTCAATACCGCTTCTTATTCCGCCGCCACTAATTAAACCAAAATCAGCACCGACTGCGTTCATTTGCGCTTGAATAATGACTCGCGCAAGGTTTGTTTGTTGGTAACGAACTTTATTTCTATCGCCTTCTAAACGCGCATCAACACTGCCAATTTTACCTGCTATTTGTTTTGCACCTTTAGCTTGATAAGTCGCTAAAAAAGCTTCAAGTGTTGGGTCTGGTTTTATGTATTCGTTTGCTAACACTTCTTTAGTTGAGCCATCGGCTTGTATTTTGTCTACGTATAAATTTACCGGCATTAATGTGTAGTCAATAAGCGTTAACTTTTCGCCTTCAAGTTTAAATTCAGCTTTACCTACGTATTTACCCCATTCGTGGGCTTGCATAATCCACGTGCCATTTTGCTGATCAGGTGTACATGCTAGGCCAGGTTTGAAGTTTGCATCATTAACGTTTGTATCGCTCATACACACAGGTTCTTGAGAGTGACCGCCTATGATCATATCAAGAGTATTAGCAGGCAATGAGCGGGCAAGTGTTACATCACCCGGTGCATTAATACCAAAGTTTGCATCAACATAATGGCCCATATGTGTGAGTGCGATAGTAACGTCTGGGTTATATTTAGCTTTTATTTTTTTAGCTAACTTTGCTGTCACCTCTGTAGGGTCTTTAAATTCTAAATGGCCAATATATTGAGGGTTACCTATTTTTGCTGTATCGGTAGTCGTTAAGCCAATAACAGCTATTTTCAATCCATTTTTTTCTAGTATTTTATAGCTTTCAAAGGCGTGTTCGCCTGTGCTTTTATCAAAAATATTAGCGGATAAAAGTGGAAAAGTAGCCCACTGCTGTTGCTTGTTTAAAATCTTAATCGGGTTGTCAAACTCATGATTACCAAGCGCCATTGCATCGTAACCTAATAAAGACATGCCCTTAAAGTCAGGCTCGGCGTGCTGAAGATCAGACTCAGGAATACCTGTATTTATGTCACCACCAGAGAGTAATATTACTGCATGGCCTTTGCTTTTTGCTTCTGCGCGTAAAGAGTCGATGAGCGTTTTGCGAGCGGCCATACCGTATTCGCCTTTTTCGTTGTGCCAAAAACGACCGTGATTATCATTTGTATGAAGAACCGTTAAATATTGAGTAGGCGGACTGCTAGAAATAGAGTCTGGGGTAGAGGAGGTACACCCAATGAGACTAAGAAAAACCGAGAATAAAATGATTATGCGCATAAAATACCTTTTTGATTAAGCTCTACTTAATTTATCAAGCCGGTAGTTTAAACTAGTTTTGCGCTAAAAAAACGGACTTATTTATATTTCTGCTTTGGCGAAATTAGATTGTCGGTTTTTAGTACTTATCATCCAAATTAAAAAGCTGGCAGGCAACTTCGTGTAAGCTTCACCTTTATGTAAACCAAAATCACAAATTGTGTGTGCAGTATTTAGCATTGTCAGCTCCGCTGTATTTAATTTTTGAGGTAACAAATGTAAGTATTTTGCTTAAGCTGATTTAGTTTTACTAAATCAGCTTTGTATAACCGAAAAGAATATAATTAGCTTAATATGTAATTAAAGTGTTATCAGTGCGGTCTAATTTGTATCTTCATAAATTTAATAATCGATTTTAATAACGTGACGTTTTAATCTGCAAGCAGGTTAATTAATCGTTAAAAATTATAACAACAGGAATAAAACATGAAAAAGCTTTTACTTGGCTCAGCACTCGCGTTCGCAAGCTTCACAAGCACCGCAACTATTGTCGAAATGAACACGAGCCAAGGCACAATAGAAATAAATTTATTTGATCAGCAAACTCCCAAAACGGTCGAAAACTTTTTGAGTTATGTTCAAGATGAGTCATATAACGAAACGGTGATTCATCGCTCTGTTGCAGATTTTGTGATTCAGGGTGGGGGCTTTACGTATTCTGATTCGTTAGATGCGATTGATACTAAGCCTGCTGTAGAGAATGAGCCTGTATTTTCCAATGTTAAAGGCACCATTGCTATGGCTAAGCTTTCTGGCGATGAAGACAGTGCAACAAGCCAATGGTTTTTTAATATTTCAGATAATAGTGCCTCGCTTGACACTCAAAATGGTGGTTTTACTGTGTTTGGCCAAATTACAGCCGCGAGCCAGTCTACACTCGATAAAATTGCAGCGCTCGTTCATTGCGGTGAAATACCGGTAGTAGGTATTACTGAGCAACAATGCTCAAGCAGTGATGTAAGCATTAGCGGTGCAAATTTAGTGACTATTCACAGCGTAGTTGTAATGGATGACGATCCTAATTCTGCAGCGGGTTTAACCGTTACAACAAACACATCAATTGATAGTGGCGATACATCTACCGACTCAGATAGCAGCTCAGGCGGTTCATTGGCATGGTTATTAGGTGGGGTTTTATTAGCGTTTACACGTTTGAAGCGATTTAAATAGTAGCGTAAAATTATTTATTATCAGCGGCATAACTTTATACCGCTGATAATATTTAACCGATGCTCTAATTAAGAGGTTTAAAATTTAGAGCGTGATTTGTTTAATTGACCTAAAAAGCCATGATTCGCCAAATCATGGTAAGCCAAATTATAAATACACAGCCGCAACCGAATAAAAAGACGTTAAAGCGAGCCCTTACGTTATTGCTTCCTAAGTGAATTATAGTATGCACAATGCGAGATACTACAAATAAGCAGGCTAAAGCGGCCACTAAATAACTAGCACTATTTAGCTGTAAAGCCAGTAAGCATCCGGCATAAAATAATACAGGAATTTCAAATTGGTTAGAAAAATTTCTATCCGCTACGCGCACCGTGTCGCCGGCTTTATCTAATTGCATTGTTTTAAAATCAGTTAAATTTAGCTGCTTATTTTTAGCCGCTGTAATACGCCTTTTCCCCATAACAATCATCACAACTAACGACAATGTTACTTGAGCGAACATAGCTAAGATAATAATTCTTTCCATAATGTACCTTTGTTATTGTTTTATAAACCTTAAGTATGAAGTGCTTTTTCACAATGTGTTACATATTTTAGCGTTAAATTGTGGCAAAGCCTTAATTGTTAATGTTAATTTAGGACTATTACGATGTTTGAGCGCATACCTAGCGCAATACTTTATTGGAAAAATAAAATGAAAAAAATTATTGGCTTTAGCGCCATAGCACTTGCTGTATTAAGTGGTTGTTCAAATACTTCGTCGGTTTCAACGCCTCCTAAAGCGAGTTTATTAGCTGATTCATTAGTTGTTAGCCCAAATGATAACCGAGAATATAAAACGTTAAAACTAGCAAACGAAATAGAAGTTATTTTGGTTTCAGATCCGAGCGCCGAAAAATCAGCGGCTTCATTAAGTGTTGGCGTTGGTTTGCTACATGATCCTATATCACAACAAGGTATGGCGCATTATTTAGAGCATATGTTGTTTTTAGGCACTGAGCGTTACCCAGACACAAAAGGGTATTCTGATTTCATGACCAAAAATGGTGGAGTTAATAACGCCTACACTTGGCTCGATATTACCAACTACATGTTTAAGATTAATAACGATGCCTTTGATGAAGGCCTAGATCGTTTTGCTGATTTTTTTAAAGCACCAAAACTATACCCTGAGTACGCAGAAAAAGAAAAAAATGCAGTAAATGCAGAGTGGTCGATGCGCAGAGAAATGGACTTTTTTGGTCAGTTTAAACTTGCGCGTAAAATGATGGGCGATCATCCCGCTAACCGTTTTTTAATCGGTAACCTTGAAACGCTAGGCGATAAAGAAGATAGCTCATTGCATAAGGAAACCGTCGATTTTTATAATAAATATTATTCTTCAAATATTATGAAAGTTGCACTTATTTCTAACTTGCCAATTGCTGAGATGGAGCAAAAAGCGCAAAAATATTTTGCTGATATACAAAATAAGCACATAGAAAAGCCTGCTGTAACCGCAAAAGTAGATTTTGATAAAGCGGGCGGTAAACGTGTATTTTACTCTCCGAATGAAGATGTAAAACAGCTGCAGTTAGATTTCACGATTGCCAATAACGCTAATGAATTTGCCGTTAAGCCAAATCGTTTTGTTGCCTATTTATTAAGTAACGAAATGCCGGGCAGCCCAGCGCAAATTTTACGTGATAAAGGGTGGGTATCGCAGTTATCAGCATCACCATCACCAACTCAATACGGTAATTACGGCACACTTAATGTAAATATTGAATTGACCGATGAGGGTATGAAAAATCGCGAAACAATCGTTGCGACGATTATGCAATACATCGATTTAATTAAAAAAGAGGGTGTAGATAGTAAGTACTTTAATGAAATTAAAACATCGCTTAGCAACCAGTTTAAATTTTTAGAAAAAGGCGATGAGTTTAACTATGTAAGCTCGCTTACCGGTAGTATGCAGGTTTATCCGCTTAATCATGCGATTAATGCTCCTTACTACTATGCAAAATTTGATGCTGATGCAGTCAATAACGTACTTGACCAACTAAACGCTAAAACGCTACGTGTTTGGTACATCTCTAAACAAGAAAAAACGGATTCACAACTGCATTTTTATGATGGTAAGTATCGCATAGACGATATCAGCGATGATGAAATTGCCAGCTGGAAAAAACCAAGTGAATTTAAATTAGCGCTTCCAAGTGTAAATAACTTACTGCCGGAGAGCTTTGCAATTAAAACTAAAGCGTTTAAAGAGCAAAAACACCCAGTACTAGCCTATGATAAAAACGGTGTAAAGGTATGGCGCCAAGCAAGTCAAAAGTTTGCAGAGCAACCTAAAGGACTTGTTGAGGTATATATAAACACGCAACCTGGTTTAAACGATATTAATGCCGAAGTGCTTTATTCGGTATGGGCTGATTTATATAATATTCAACAAAGCCAGCTAAGCACAGAGGCTGCAATAGCGGGTATGAGTGTGAGTCTTGCGCCAAGTAATGGTCTTGTATTATCAATGAGCGGCTTTACCGATAAACAAGATGTACTACTTAAACAAGCGCTTAATGGTTTGAAAGCGGATGTTACTGCACAAGCATTTAATCAAGCAATTGATCGTTATAAACGTGATTTATTAAACCAGCAAAAGCAGTTCCCTTATGCACAAGCCTTTGGTGAATATTCAAAACTCGTTCGCACAGGTAGCTTTGATACTGATGCACTTATAAAAGCAGCTGATTCTTTATCTGTGGCTGATTTAAACCAATTAAAAACAGCAACGTTTGCTAAAAACGATTTACGTGTATTTAGTTATGGTAATTATAACCAACAAGATATTGACGCAATAGCTGGCGAATTAAGCGCGACACTTGCAAGTAATCACACGCACAGCGAATTTGCCCGCAGCAAAGCATGGTTGCCTCAACCTGGTGAAACGTTGGTACTGCAAAAAGACATTGATGTGGCAGATGTAGCTGTTGTTGATATGACTGTACACCCAGTTGCAGGTTACAAGCAAAAGGCACAAGCTGCCGTATTACAAGGTCATTTTAGAACCGTTGCGTTTGATAAAATGCGTACCGAAGAGCAGCTAGCCTACGCAGTAGGTGCATTGGCTCGCCCAATAGAAGAATACTCAGCTATTGGTTTGTTTATTCAGACACCGGTTAAAGGCCCTAAAGAGATACAAGCACGCTTTGATCAATTTAAAAAAGAGTATGCGGTAGAGCTTGATAATATGAGTAATGACACTTTTGAGCAGCTTAAAAAGGCCACATTAGTGTCACTTAAAGAGCAGCCTAAAAATTTAAGCGACGAAATGAGCCCGCTTATTAATGACTGGTACCGCGAAAACTTTAAATTTAATTCAAAGCAAAAACTGATTGATGAAGTAGAAAAAGTAACCCTTGCAGATATAAGACAGTACTACAAGCAAACTATGTTAAACCCACAAGCAGCGCGTTTAAATGTGCAGCTGCGTGGTACTAAGTTTATTGAAAGTGAGTTTGCAGATTTACCTAATCAATCCAAAATTACAACATTCGATACTTACTACAAAGGCATCAAGCTTCAAAAATAATCGGCCACCTCAAAATCAGATAAGGCTAGTAGAAACACTAGCTTTATCTGCGACTCCCTTTCACAAATTCTAATGTTTAATTAAATCTTCTTCTGTTAGCTAAAAATAGCAATTTTAGTTATGTAAAAAGTTAATATTTATTGTTGCTAAAAATAGTAAATGAAAGATTGATAGCAGAAATAAAAGCAAAAGTTATAAATTAAAAAGTTTATTGCATATTTTTTATAAATATAAATGATAACTAATTATGCTATCTTTTCTTTCCCTTTTTTAGAATGTTTTACCCTCTGCGCAACCAGTAAATACTGGCTTTTATAAAGAAAGTAGATTTTTTCTTAATTAATAAATTAACAAGTGTTAACATGCGGGGTCTCATTGTTTAGTTTTTTAAATTAAAATTATCGCTTGCATTTCGTACCTCGAGAGGGTAAATTCTCGTCCCTGTCAACCTATGCACCCATATTTTTTGCTTTTGTTAGGCTTAAAGTATTGGTTTTTAATTGATAGTAACTATTTTAAATAAATTAATGAGAAATGATAATGTTTGGAAAATTCAAAATGTTACCGCTTGCTGCGATAATGTTAACAGGTTCGGTTTATGCAGATGCAGTAGTAATTAAAAACCCAGGCTTTGAAAGTGGCCTAACTTATTGGACGATAATTGATGACGCTCGTGCATCAATTATAAGTAAATCTGGTACGCAATCTCTACAACTAATGGGTTCACCAGCGCGTGTACACCAGTGGGTTGACGTTGAAAAAAATACAGATTACATCCTTACCGGCTATGTAAATGGTTCAGGTAAGTTTGGTGTTAATAATGGCTATGATGTAGTAAAAAAAGTAGTGTTTGATGTGAGCAAATGGAGTAAAGCTGTTGTTCCGTTTAATTCTAAATCTCGCTCAAGAATTCAGGTTTACACTAAATTTAATGACGAATTCCAGCATGGCTATTTTGATGATATACAATTAGTTAGAGCGGACTCTATACCAACAGACCCAACAGATCCAACAGAGCCAACAGAACCGACTCCTGTACCAGAACAGTGTGGCGTGACTAAGTTAGAAGTTATCGAAGCTAGCGATGATGGTTCGTATAACAACAACTACTCACCAGAAAAAGCGATCGATGGATTCTTAACTAATTCATCTCGTTGGTCTTCTAAAGGTGACGGAAAATGGATCCAATTTGACCTTGGCGGTGAAACGACGATTGATAGTATAAAAACAGCATGGTTATCAGGCGATAAGCGTACTGCTTACTTTGATATTGAAACATCACTAGACGGTGAAAACTGGGTTCCTGTAGTTACAGATGCTGAATCTCAAGGTGATGACTCGCTTAATAAAGATGATTTAGGCGATGTTTATGCACGTTTCATCCGTATTGTTGGTTACGGAAACAGCTCATCTGAAGATTCTGAGTGGAATAGTTTACTAGATGTAGAAGTGTATGGTTGTGGTGAACTTAAAGAAAGCCCAATAGAAACTCCAACTGAACCAACTGAACCAACTGAACCGACAGAACCACCTGCTTCGTGTCCAATTACTCGCTTAAGCGCTTCAGCGAGTGATGATGGTTCATCAAGCGGCAATTACGGACCAAGCCTTGCGGTAGATGGTTCTTTGAAAGATGCTTCTCGTTGGTCTTCTAAAGGTGATGGCAAATGGCTACAGTTAGACTTAGGTGGCGAGACAACTGTTGATTCAATTCAAACAGCTTGGTATTCAGCAGATAAGCGTACTGCTTATTTTGATATTGCTGCGTCATTAGATGGTGTTAACTGGGATTCAATTCTTACGGGAGCAGAATCACAAGGTGACGAGGATCTAAATGCGAATAATTTAGGCGATGTGTATGCGCGTTTTATCCGAGTAATTGGCCAAGGTAATAGCTCTTCTGAAGATTATGAGTGGAACAGCTTACTAGAAGCACAGCTTTACGGTTGTGGTGAGTTAGTGGATAGTCCAATTGAAGTGCCAACTGACCCTACGGATCCGACAGAGCCTACAGATCCAACTGATCCAGGTGAATCAATTCCAGACTTGAAGATTCCTGAAAATATCACCAATGGTTCAATTTTTGAACTGGAAGGTAGTGATCCAAGAATTAACGAATCTACTTTAGTGTTCCTTGCACTTGAAGAACAAGTGACTACGCCTAACGGTAACGGCTGGCGTCATGAGTACAAAATTAAAGAAAGTAAACGTATCGCGATGACTGATACGTACGAAGAGTTCCAAGCAACTATCAAAGTTGATCTTTCAACTGGCGGTAAAACTATCGTTGCACAGCATCACGCAGGTGATACTGGTACAATAATGAAACTTTATGTGTCTGATACTGATGAATCAGGTTTCTATGATAGTAAAGCTGCAAATGGTATTTTTGATGTGTACGTTCGTATTCTTAACAAGAGCGGTAAAGAAGAGAAAAAAGCCCTAGGTACTATTAAGACCGGCGACTCATTTACTTTTCACGTGTTAAATGATTACGGTGTAGTTAAAGTATCTGCTTTCGGTAAGGACTTAGAAACTGAAGTTGAAGATGATTCAGAGTCATACTTTAAATTTGGTAACTACTTACAATCACAATACCCTGAAGGTAATGATAACTGTGGTGAACATGGTGATTCTTCTAGCTTCAAGAAGTGTTTTGAGAAAATTGGTATTACAACGTCTAAAATTACAATGACAGACGTAACATATGTTCGTAAAACAAAATAGCCTTTGCGAATAACATATTTAAACCCGTATAGCGCTTGCTATACGGGTTTTTTATTTTTAATATTACTTATGTTTTATAAACTATTAAAAGTCCAGTCAACTAATTTTAGCCACAGTCTTTGTATCTAACCTCAGATTCATTTGGTTATAAACCAGCATTATAATGGTGTGATTTAGGGTTGTTGCAATAGTCGTTGATATACTCGCTTACATTGTATGTATCATCTTTAAAGTTATCATATCCAACCTTTTACCAGCTTCGTTTTATAGCTTCTAACTTCAATTGATCCCGGTGATTGGACTTCCCAGCTTTCACTAGACAGTTTTTAATATCTATAGCAGCTGCGATGCACATTGAATACGCTGCACGACATGCTAATTGGGTAATGCTCTCGTTGGTTTAACTGGACTTCCAAACTTCTCAATTATCAAGAATTGTTAAGGGGATCGGACATTAAAAGGGTGGTAGCCTTTTTAATATACCTTCTTTAATTCAATGCGTTGGATTGTTTTTTAAGTACATGAATTTTAAACTGTTCAGGCGATATTGGCGATATTGGCGATATTGGCGATATTGGCGACGTTGTGGTTGTCTGGCCATTTAGTTCTTATTTTAATTGAATAACTTATTTATTTACTGTTGTTTTATTGACTACCACCGCCTTGGCAGGATCTTTTTTATGTGTAACCTTGGATGACTACAATGTGAGTAGTTTCTAATTTGATTACCGAGGAGTAGGTGTCGCGTTTTGACTTCGTTATTTTTACCCAAATTAACTAAGCTAGTACAGTGTGACTTTGCTCATAAAACACCTCTTATTGTAATTTACAATGTACCTCACTGTGTTTAGCAAGCTATGGGAAGTCCAACTGTATAAAAGCATGGTGCAATAGGGTAGTGTGGGATTTTGTGTAGTAAAAATTATTACACGTAGTTGTTTGTTATAGCAGCTAGTTAAATCGTAAAATATTCACATTAGTCATTTACACTAATGTGAATATTGCACTTATTATGGTCTATAAAGAATTTAAAAATGTTAGTAGGGCTGAACGCTCTGTGTTGCTAAGAGATTCATAGGCAATACGAGATTGCTCTGCTTCCCCACTATGCCACATGATTGCTTCATTAATAGTACGTGCGCGGCCATCATGAAGATAGTTTGCATCAGGTGCACACACATCATCTCCTTGGTAACCTGTTGGATTAGTTACTCCACCCGTGACACATGCTGATAAACCAAGGCCCCAAAGCGGCGCTGTGCGCCATTCTGCTCCAGTTGCATTTCCGCCACCTAAGTTGTCAGCAAGGCCTTCCCCCATATCATGAAGCAATAAGTCAGTGAATGGACGAACAGTTTGGTTTCGAAGCTCTGCGTGCACAGCAAACTCGCTAGTTTTCATTGTGCTTCTATGACAGCTCTCACAACCCGTTTCGTTGAAGACTGTTTCACCTAAAATTACGTCTGGATCGTCAAGGTCGCGCTGTGCACGAACACCTAGTAAAGAAACATATTTAACTAAATCATTTAGGTGTTCATCAGACAGTTCTGAGCCAGTATTATTACCGCATGTGGTTTGTTGCGGTCCACAATCTGGTGTTGGTATTACTGATGTCATTACACCCATATCTGTATTTAATGCGCCAGCAACTTGATGCATAATACTTGTTGCATTACCTTTATAACCAAATCGTCCTAGGCGAGTTTCGCCGGTAATAGGGTCAGTAGATAAACGTGCTTTACCAGAAATGCCATCTCCATTGAGGTCTGCTTCATCTTCACGTTCTAATATTGTCTCCTCACTTATTGCTTCTAGTAAGCCAAGACCAACGAGTTGTGGTGCTAAGCGAGCAGAAAAACGGGCTGGGCGACCTTTTGAAAACTCATAGTTTGGTGAACGTAATCCGTTATTTTCAGTCCATGAGGCAATTTTTACTGTGCCTTCACCTAAATCTGTATTAATACCTATATTATTTGGTTGTAGGATGTAGCCGCGTAGCGGGTCTGGGTTCCCATTTTCATCTGCAATCGCAAAGACCCATTTATCAAGTGGCAAACCAACATCTGCTACAGATGCGCGTCCGTTTCTTTCATGGCAGCCTGCGCAAGTTGCGTTGACATAGTTAGGGCCTGCTTTACCAACAAGTTCTGAAAATATACCATTTTCAACACTTTCATCATGTCCACCAGTGTTAAAGTTCGTATGATGGACACGACGCCCTTTTACAAATGTTTGCCCATTGATATTAGACAAATTAGTCGCCATCTGCATGAAGTGGTTGTCAGACTCTGCAGTGTAATTGTAAGGTAAAGTAGTGCCGCCACCAAGACGACCATTTTCTGCTATTGGGTAAGAATCTTCACGTTCGGATTCTTTATCTTCAAAGTCACCGACTGTTTTCCATGGCACCAGGCCTTCACCTACAATATATAAGTAGGTTGTACCGTAATAGTTTTCACGCCCTTCAGGCACATCGTCTAAAAATTGGCTTACTTCAAATTCCATACGTTGGCCTACGGCTAAAGGAATATTATCAGATGCTGACCAATTTAAAGGGCGGTATCGATCAATCACTAACTGATAGCGATATTGGTCGCCATCGTCACTAATTTTGTTAAAGTTATTATCGTAGCTACCATTGTCTAGCTCAACAACGTTACCACCTAAATTACCATGATACTCAGCAACTGTGTTTAAACCACGATACCAAGCTCTAAGTTCTTTTGGACCTAATTTCCATTCGGTTATAAATGTTATTTCTAACGTTGTTCCGCCTTTAGCTACATAGTCAACAAACTCAAACTGTGCCGTACGGTGTATCCAATAGTGAGATAGGTAATGATCATAGGCTTGAAATTGATCTTCTTTTGCATGACGGTCACGACCGCGATCAGCGAAGCGAGTAACTAATGCGTCACCTCTGTCAAATGTGATGGCTTGCTCAAGTTGTGTATTGGCGTCAAATAAAGGAACAATACTTGTTAAATCAATATCAGATGGGTTGTCAGCATTGTTATTGTCGCCATTATCGCCATTATCGCCATTATCGCCATTATCGCCATTATCGCCATTATCGCTATTATCGCTATTGTCGAACACTGTGCTGCTAAAAACTAGGTTAAACCAAGGTGACGTTTTTACTCTGTTATCACTGTCTAAATAGGTGAAAGAGTAAACGATTTGATCGCCATCACTCAGTCCTGTAAGGGTTTTTGTATTGTTGTCTCCGTTGTTAGTCATTCTGAAATTACGCTGCGTACCTTCATTAACAATATAATGTACATCAGCCCAATCAGGTAAATTAACAACAAAATCTAGTGAACTTTGTGAAGTGATTTCAATATCTAAAGTATTAGTTTGTGTAATTTTGCAACCAGCTTCATCGACAACCGTCTCTGGTAGAGTATTAGTGCATTGATCTTGAGCATCAAGTACTCCATCATTATCACTATCAATAACCGTATTAATTACTTCTGGTTCTATAAGTGTCAACTCTAGCCAATTAAAATTAAAACTTCCGCTTTGAGCAGTAATAGTTAATGTATGTTGCGATGCTTCTAGTTCTACTGTGCTTAAAAGCAATGTTTCATATTCATGCCAACCTTCTGTCGCAGCCGTATTGTTTGTAATCACTTCATCATCAATAGATAACGTAAAACTACCCGTTACTGCAGAGGCAATTCGTGCGCTAATGTTGTATGTACCTGCACCTAAATCTAATGTGTAACTCAGAGATTCACCAGGCTCAATCCAGCCAACATTGTAACCGCCGCCTTGATCTGTTGTTTTTTGAACATCAACGGCATCATTACGGTATTCGCCACCAATATTTATCGGTGTTTTATCATAGTAGCTAGTGTAATCCTCAGCTTCTATGCGCACACTCTGTGCAGTTAGTATTTGGCAGCCGTTATTATCAACACTGTTGCCAACTTGAGTATCTGGACAGATATCATCAATATCTAATACACCGTCGTTATCTGTATCATCTGGCGTTGAGGTGGTTGCGCCACCTAACCATACAATGTCGTCAATTGCCATTTCAAATGGGGCTGTTGGTAAATCATTATCAAGGCTTGCGATATAAAAAAGGCCCTTTAATGATTGCAGTGCTATTAATTCACCACGTAACTCGTTAACAGGAATAGTTACAGTAGACCATTGACCATCACGAACTAATCCGTAATATTCTTCATCAGCTGGAAATTCAATCCAATTTATGTTCGTATATGTATCTTCAATGCCTATTTTAAACGACACGTCTGCTGGTATTTTAATTTTAAAACTTAATACACCATCTTCTGAAAAATTGCTTAGGTCTCTAATTTCGCGAGCTTGAATACCTGCACCAAACCATTCATTTTTAGACGTGTAATCCCACGAAATAACATTACTGCCTTCAAATGGTAGTTCATTGCCTTCGGTGAACGATTGTGTATTCCAGATAAAAATATCAGCACTTGTCCCTATTTCAAGCTGGTTGTTAGTGGCTGTTGTGTCTGTATATATGCCTAAGCTGCCATTTTCAGGCACTGTTTGGTCACCAATAAAAACCTCACCTTGGCCATCTAATTCATATACTCGTACGTAATCTACATACATTTTAGCCGGTTTTACGGCTGAAACTTGGCTGTTCGTAATTGCATCGGTGAAGTTGCCGCCGACAGCTAAATTTAGTAGTAAGTAAAACGGAGCTTGGAATTCGCTTGATTCCTCTGTGATAGTAAAAGGCGTATCAAATAAGTCAATTTCAACACCTTCGTCTTCAACTGTGAAACGAATGTGTGAATCAGTCCAATAGGTTCGGTATGTTACAAAGCGGTTTGTTAATGGCGTATTTGATACGTGAGCATTATCGTTTTGCCACGCGATACTTGCGGCACATGTTGGGTTTCCATCGCTACATGCATCTTCAGTGTAAAATATTAAGTTAGATCCAACATAATGATTGATATCGGCTCCAGGGAAGCCTGCATCAGCACGAGCTTGTTCTTTGTGGCCCATTTCCATCATGTCAATTTCGCCTTTAGCAGGCCAAGATTGATTTGTAGTACCAAGTAACCACGCTGCAGGCCATAATCCGACACCCACATCGGGTACCATCATACGTACTTCTATCATGCCATATTTAACAGCTATTTTATTTTTTGTTTGCACTTTGCCAGAGGTAAAAGCATACCCGTTGCTTGTCTCGTCTTTAGCCTCTAAAACAAGTGCTCTATTGCCAATTTCATTTGGAATATCATCTATGTATGCATTTTCATTCGCATACCATTGGAGCTCTTGATTCCCCCAACCGCATAACCCTTGGTCACACCCATCGCCAGTATCTACTGTCCATGTTTGATCATTTAATGTGTTAAAATTTTCTTCCCAAATAATGGGTCCGACTGCAGCATTAGCGTGCATTGTGGTTGACAGCAGGGATAACGTTAGCCCTGTGAGTAATATACGTTTCTTCATCTATTATTTCCTAATAACTATCACTAATTAAAACTATATAAAAGATAAAATCCATCAAATTGAAAAAGACGTATGTGGGTTACTTAAATATTTACCGACATATCGTTGCGGATATATCACTTTCTATTTAAAGCAAGACACTTTGTTTTTGAACAATTAGTGATTGTTTAGGAAATTATTTCTAATGATTTAGTATTTTAATTAGTGAGGTTATACATTCTTAATGCTTATTTTGGTTGTAAGTGGAGATAATATAAAATAGGTACAGTTTTGTCATTATAAATTTAACGAAATTGTAACAAGAATCAACGTTTAGTGTTTTAATATGGCTTATGCAAAAAGTTAGTAGGTTTGTTGAGGCTATGTTTTATCAGGCCAGAAATAAATTTCGTACCTGATAAAACACATAAGTAGAGGGGGGATTAAAGTCGCGATTGTTCTATTTTAATTGCGACGTTTGAATTTATCTCTTGCCATATTCTTTCAAGTGTCGATACAAGGCCATCATAACCGTCATCTTCTAAAGGAACTACATTTGAAAAGTTATGAATACTAATTAAACGTCGTCCGGTTTCTGGGTGAGTGTAATATAAGCGCCACAGGCCCGAGATATCCGCATTGCCCTCTAAATCACCATTAAAATGATGAACTTCGTATTCAAGTTCATAAAATGTTTGCTGATCAAGTTCAGTAATTACGGGCAACCCTTTTATTACCATCCAATTTGGCATGGCATTAAACAAGGTTTGTTGTGCGCTTGCCGTTAGCATAGAGTCTGGAGATTCACCCCATAAGTTGTAATTAGCAGCATGAATTTGGTTACTGTCAATTTTCATCGCAATACCCAAATTGTTGAGCGCACCTCTAAGTACAACGGTTTGCACTCTAAGCTGTGCATCAGTAGACGCTACATTTCGAGATGATGCGCCAATAGGCTGTTCAAATTGATAGTACTGCGTTGCAGTTTGTATTGATGCGCTACACCCGGCCAAGAGTAATAAAAAACTAGCAGTTAAAAGTATAGATTTCATTGTTGCTTCCTTGGTTTTGGATCAGCGGGTAGCGACTTGTCAAAAATAAGCATGTTAGGTTGCTCGTTTAAACCACGGGTGAGTGGCTGCAGACCTTCACTTAAACGTTTAAACTCTTTGAGTGTTTGTTGAATTTGATGATGAAGTTCTGAGCCTGCTTGGTAACTGGCCATCGTTTTATCAAATTGACGCATGGTCACTTCAAACTGCTCCATGCTCTTTGTCATTTTTTCAAAGTTACGGTTAAAATCGCCTGGTAAGTTTTGTGTGTCTTTTTGGCTCAACAGTTCGCGCATTTCATTGGCAAGCGATTGGTAGTCACTAAATGTTGCTTGCATTTGCGCTAAGCTATCTTCAATTTTTAAGCTATTTACCTTATTCAATACATCAGACACTTGGTCTGCAAGTACAGTAATACCGCTAGATATACTCGGAAATACATCATATTGTGCAAGCTTATCTAGGTTAGCTTTAGGTGCATCGGGGTAAATATCAAAATCAACATACACAGCACCGGTCAATAAATTACCTGGTTTTAAAGAGGCACGCATACCACTTTCTATCCATCCGCTTAGGCTGCTTTGCCAAAACTCTTTAGCTGCAGCGCTATCGTAATATAAACGACCGTATTCAATTTTAATAAGTACTGGAACCGCTGTGTTGTGGTTTTTAAAATGAGCAGGCTTACCATTTACTATTACATTAGCAGGTGCTTCGACTACGGTACCAATGCGTGTCCCTCTGTACTCTACAGGTGCACCTGTTCGAAGGCCTCGAATTGATTGTTCAAAATCAATAATGTAGTAGTCAAAATCGTAAAAGCGTTCTTCAAGCGCCTCTTTATAACTTTGGCTAAGTGAATAGCTATGCCCGTCTTGGGCTATTTCACCTGGGGTTTGTTGCTCAGGCAAACCGACAGAGATACCCCCTTTTAATAACTTACTTAATGAACCTGTGTTTATGTTAATACCATCAGCAGAAAGATCGATTTCTATGCCGGCGTTAACCCAAAAAATAGAGTTCATAGTTATCAAGTTTTGATAGGGTTCTTTAATAAAAATACCGTACTTCATTGCTTGGTTTTTCCAATCAAATGTGGCAGTTTCTACTTGTCCTATTTTATAGTTTTTGAAAAATATACCAGTGCCTACTTCAAGTACTTCAGCGTTGTAACTCATTAACTTAAACCGCCCACCTTTAACATCTTTACCAATTAAAGCGGGTTCATCTTGCAGTTCAAATCGTTCCTTTAATTCTTCACTTTCACCAGGCGAAAACTCTAAATACACACCCGAAAGTAGTGTACTCATACCGCTTATTCCTGTTTCATCAATGCGGGGTTTTACTACCCATATTTTAGCATCTTCAGTGAGTAATGAATCATAGTTTTTATCTATTTGGGCGCGGGCAATAACGCTGTCTTGTGTATCAGAAAGTCGAATGTGATCTATTTGACCTATTTTTACACTGCGTACTTTTATTTCAGTTTTACCTGCAATAATACCTTCTGCTTGAGGCATCTTTATATAAATAGTAGAGCCTTTATTTGCCTGATATTGATAAAGCATCCACATACCAACAAGCAGCGCAATAACCGGAATAATCCAGATGGCGGAAATCTTCGGTTCTTTTGTAACGTTTGCCGTCTCTGTCATACTTTTTTCTCTGAAGTTTTATTTTTAGGTGAATCCCACAATAAACGAGGGTCAAATGCGTGAGCTGCCATCATTTGGCATATTACCATAACGGTAAAAAATACGATGCCAAGCCCAGGAGTGACCGACATTAAGTTACCTAATTGCACTAATGCAACCAGTATAGCAACAACAAATACATCTATCATTGACCATTTACCAATAAATTCAGTTAGTTGGTAAATTTTCGTATAGCGTTTTGTATGGCAATTTGCGGGCCTTGCAACCATAAAGCATAAAAAGCTAAGCACAAATGCTTTTGCAAGTGGGACAACTACACTGGCTAAAAAGATAATAGCAGCAATAGGGTATGAACCACTTCCCCAAAGCGTAATAACACCACCAATTAAGGTTGAAGGTGATTCATCACCCAGGCTGGTAGTATGCATAATAGGTAATACGTTGGCTGGAATATAACAAACTACTGATGTTATTAGCCAAGCCGTGGCTTTTTGTACACTATAGGGGTTTCTTACGTGTGTTTTTGTATGGCAGCGCTGGCATATATCGCCAGTACATAGTTGATGGCACACATGACACGCCTTTATATTTTCGTCTATTGCACGTTTAGCATGCTCAGCGCCTTTGAGCTCTTTCGCCGGTTTTATTTGAGCCCAAAGTCTGGGTCTATTTAAATGAGCGAGCGCTGCAATATATAAAATTACAAACCCTACATATGCCCAAAAGCTTGTTCCAAAACTAATATCTGCCAGCGACATAATTTTAACCATACTGACAAGTACGCCAATTAAAAATATTTCACTCATAATCCAAGGCTCAAGTGAAAGAGTGACTTTTAGTAACCGCCTAGCAATGCCTTCAGGGAGCGTTTTTAAAACGCCTAAATGCAGAGGGATCAAGACAACAAGTAAACTCATTGGTAGCGCAATAATGCTTAAATCAATAAATAAACCCAGCAGCTCACTGTCGTAATTAAATAAAATGCGTGCAGCGTCAGGTAAAGTGATCGTTTGGGTAATGCCGCTACTGCTAAATGAAATAAAAGGATAAAACATGCTGCTAAGCAGCATAAGCAAAGCGCTAAAGCTCAGTGCAACGATACGATTGTCGTGATTAACGTCAGCTTCGCAAAGTTTGTGTTGGCAATGAGGGCAAATAGCCATTTGTTTTGCGACTATGCGAGGTATATCGATGATTAGGTCGCAACAGGGGCATACAGTTTGCAATTTAATACCAAGCTAAAAAAACATTTCTTCAATTTTGCTATATTTAATACATTAATACAACGCGTTCTATTAATAAGCTTGCTAATGGCCAAACAGCAAAACGTGTTTGGCCTGCTGTTAATCAAATAAAGCAACAGTTTGGCGTGTAAGGGCTATTAACTCTCCTGATTGCGACCAAATACAGCCATCTTCTAATCCGTAACCACCTTTTGAGTGATGAGTAATAGCCTCAAAACCCAGCCATTCACCAGGTTCTAAATGCGGTGATTGAACAAATTCTAAATACCACGACATACTGCTTGCTGGTGCGGGTTGTTTAAACATTTGTAATAATGTGGGTGGCCATGCATCTGTAAGGGCAATTACGTGCGCTTCTGTTATGTGTTCTGGCGTTTTTTTAAAGCGCATCCAACCACCTAAATGCGATGTGTGTGAACTACTAAAAGGCATACCACCTTGTTGCGGGCATAAATCAACATGTTGAAAAAACTCAGGCATCTGACCTTTTATAAAAGGTAGTGTATGACGCTCATCCACAGGCTTTAAACCTAAAGACTTTGATACAGGTACATTAACACCCGATTCTCTGTTTTTTGCAAAACATGCTTGTACTACTACACACACTTGTTCGTTTTGAATAGCTTTTGCGAGTACTTGCGTGCTGCTTTTACCTTCTCGGAGTATTTCAACAGATAAAGAAAAGGGGGTATCGGCTAGTAACGGGCCAACAAAATTAGTGCTTAATGAAAGTAAACGGCGATCTTTGTTTACTTGTCCTCTAATTGCTTGGTACAACAGCGCTGCAGAAAGTCCACCAAAAGCCGTACGACCTTGGCACCAATTTGCAGGAAACAGCATTGTTTGGTGATTTTTATCGGATTGTGATTTACCAAGGTGTGTTGCTTGGCTAAGTAATTGCTCAAAATGCATGAAGAAGTCCTTAAATAGTGCAATTTAATAAATTTATAACACACCTAAACTTGTCAGACCAGTATTTAAAACCACCATCAGCGGCGCAAAAATCACCATTCCTTATAAAAAATAGGGTTATTTGTTAAATAAATCATAAAAAATGAAATTATTTTCATTTTTACAGTTGAATTAAGTTTGGCGCATCCCTATTTACTATGTCATCGAACGTATTAATGAATATAGAAGTTGGAGAAATTTCATGGGTAAAATTATTGGAATCGATTTAGGTACTACAAACTCTTGTGTTGCAGTACTTGATGGTGACAAAGCACGCGTAATTGAAAATGCGGAAGGCGATCGCACAACCCCGTCTATTATCGCTTACACGCAAGACGGTGAAACTTTAGTAGGTCAACCAGCTAAACGTCAAGCGGTTACTAACCCAACAAATACACTGTTTGCAATTAAACGCTTAATTGGTCGTCGTTTTGAAGACGAAGAAGTTCAGCGCGATATCGGCATCATGCCTTTTAAAATCCTTAAAGCTGACAACGGCGATGCATGGGTAGAAGCGGGCGGCGAAAAACGCGCTGCACCACAAATTTCTGCTGAAGTACTGAAAAAAATGAAAAAAACTGCAGAAGACTTCTTAGGTGAAGAAGTAACTGAAGCGGTAATCACAGTACCTGCATACTTTAACGATTCACAACGTCAAGCAACTAAAGATGCTGGTCGTATTGCGGGCCTTGAAGTTAAACGTATCATCAATGAGCCAACTGCTGCTGCCCTTGCTTACGGCATGGACAAAAACAAAGGCGAGAACATTGTTGCAGTATACGACTTAGGTGGCGGTACTTTCGATTTATCAATCATTGAAATTGATGAAGTTGAAGGCGAGCACACATTTGAAGTACTTGCTACAAACGGCGACACTCACTTAGGTGGTGAAGATTTCGATAACCGTGTAATCAACTACTTAGTAGCTGAATTCAAGAAAGATCAAGGTTTAGACTTAAAAACTGATCCACTTGCAATGCAACGTGTTAAAGAAGCTGCTGAAAAAGCAAAAATTGAACTTTCATCTGCACAATCTACAGAAGTTAACCTTCCGTACGTAACTGCTGATGCAACTGGTCCTAAGCACATGAACGTGAAATTGACACGTGCTAAGCTAGAGTCACTTGTAGAAGACTTAGTTCTTAAGTCAATTGAGCCGCTTAAACGTGCACTAGCTGATGCTGATTTATCAGTAAACGATATCAACGATATCATTCTAGTGGGTGGTCAAACACGTATGCCACTAGTACAAAAAACAGTATCTGAGTTCTTCGGTAAAGAGCCACGTAAAGACGTTAACCCTGATGAAGCAGTTGCAGTAGGCGCAGCAATTCAAGGTGGTGTTTTAGCGGGTGACGTTAAAGACGTACTATTACTTGATGTTTCTCCATTATCTCTAGGTATCGAGACAATGGGCTCAGTAATGACTGCGCTAATTGAGAAAAACACAACGATTCCTACTAAGAAATCGCAAACGTTCTCAACAGCAGAAGATAACCAGTCTGCGGTAACAATTCATGTGTTACAAGGTGAGCGTAAACGTTCAAGCGATAACAAATCTCTAGGTCAATTTAACCTAGAAGGTATTCGTCCTGCACAACGTGGTACTCCACAAATTGAAGTAACATTCGATGTTGATGCCGATGGTATCTTACATGTATCTGCTAAAGATAAAGATACAGGTAAAGAGCAAAAAATCACGATTCAAGCATCTTCAGGCTTAAGCGATGAAGAAGTTGAAAAAATGGTTCGTGATGCAGAAGCGCATGCCGAAGACGATAAGAAATTTGAAGAGCTAGTAGCTGCTCGTAACCAAGCTGATGCAATGGTTCACGGCACTCGTAAGCAAGTTGAAGAAGCGGGTGATGCACTTCCAAGTGAAGACAAAGAAGCGATTGAAGCGGCTGTTGTTGACCTAGAAGCTGCAATTAAGAGCGATGATAAAGCTGAAATTGAAGCTAAAACGCAAGCGCTTGCTGAAAAGTCTCAAAAGCTTATGGAAATTGCACAAGCTAAAGCTCAACAAGGCGGCGCAGACGCTGGCGAGCAACAGCAGCAATCTACGAAGCAAGATGACGACGTAGTTGATGCAGAGTTCGAAGAAGTAAAAGACGACAAGTAATTGTTTGCTGAGCTTCTAGCTAACTTAAATACAATGACTCAGTTAAGTGTTTAAGTTAGGATGAACAATTGAGGCGCGCAGGCTAAAGCTTGACGCGCCTTTTGCATGTAAATTAGATGGTAAATCGATACGATTTATCGGTTTATCAAGCAGCCTAGCTGCAAACAGAAAAGAGTAGTGTGATAGATATGTCAAAACGCGATTATTACGAAGTCCTCGGCGTAAGCAAAGATGCGAGTGAGCGAGACATAAAAAAAGCGTATAAACGCTTAGCGATGAAATATCATCCAGATCGTACCGCAGGCGATAAAGAACTTGAAACTAAGTTTAAAGAAGTTAAAGAAGCGTACGAGATTTTAACTGACGATCAAAAACGTCAAATGTATGACCAATACGGCCATGCTGCTTTTGAACAAGGCGGTGGCGGCGGTCATGGTGGCTTTGGCGGTGGTCAAGGTGATTTTGGTGATATTTTTGGTGATGTGTTTGGTGATATATTTGGTGGCGGCGGTGGCCGACGTCAATCTCGTCAACAACGTGGATCTGACTTACGTTACAACATGGATTTAAGCCTTGAAGAGGCTGTTCGTGGTAAAGAAGTAGAAATTAAAGTGCCTACATGGGTAAGTTGTGACCCATGTGATGGCAGTGGTGCAAAAGCAGGTTCTAAACCAAAAACATGTCCTACATGTCATGGTGCTGGTCAGGTTCAAATGCGCCAAGGCTTTTTTGCGGTTCAGCAAACATGTCCTACGTGTCAGGGCCAAGGTCAAATTATTTCAGACCCTTGTAATAAATGTCATGGTCAAGGGCGAGTTGAGAAAACTAAAACGCTTTCAGTTAAAATTCCAGCTGGCGTAGATACTGGCGACCGTATTCGTCTAACTGGCGAAGGCGAAGCGGGTATGCATGGTGCGCCTGCAGGTGACTTGTATGTTCAAGTATCTGTACGTGAACATAAAATATTTGTGCGTGAAGCTAACAACCTGTACTGCGAAGTACCTATTAGCTTTACTACAGCAGGCCTTGGTGGCGAAATTGAAGTGCCTACACTTGATGGCCGTGCAAAACTTAAAATACCTTCAGAAACACAAACGGGTAAAATGTTCCGTATGCGTGGAAAAGGTGTTAAGTCTGTGCGCAGTGGCGCTCAAGGTGATTTAATTTGTAAAGTTGTGATCGAGACGCCAGTTAATTTAAACGAGCGTCAACGTGAACTGCTTAAAGAATTAGAAGAAAGCATGGGCAAAGACAGCTCAAAAAACCGCCCTAAAGAGCAAGGCTTTTTTGATGGCGTTAAAAAGTTTTTTGATGATTTAACTAAGTAATTAGTAATTGAAAAATTATAAAAAACGGTGCTTGATAGCGCCGTTTTTTTTGTTCAAAATTAATGTTATTTTGTTTCTTTAACACTAAATGGTTTAGTAAATGACACCTGCAATAGAGCTTCTAAAAAAAAAGCGCATCACATTTGAAGTACTTAGTTATGAGCATGATGCTAATAATAGTAACTATGGGCAAGAGGCCGTCGAAAAGTTAAGCCTTAATAGTGCACACGTTTTTAAAACCTTAGTACTTGAAACAAGCGAAAGGCAACTCATAGTGGCAATAACGCCTGTTACACAGCAAGTACAACTAAAGCAACTTGCAAAGGTGTGTGGTACTAAAAAAGTTGCAATGGCAGCGGCTTCCAAGGTGCAAGCTGCAACGGGTTACATTTTAGGGGGCGTTAGTCCACTTGGGCAAAAAAAACGCTTAACCACGTTTATACATTCAAGTGCGTTAAGTATGCACAAAATTTATGTTAGTGCGGGTAAGCGAGGGCTAGAAATTGCGCTTTCGCCACAGGATTTAGCATCCACTATTAACGCAAAGTTTGCAGATTTTTAATCCCTATTAATACACTTCTTTGAGTAAACAACATAAATTTTGTGTTGTGAATTTGCTGCATTAGCTATTGTTAACTACATTCAAACTACCTTAAGCGTTAAGTTTTATGGCTATGTATGAATTTTACGGATGTGAATTACTTTGCTATTTTGGTGGCTTCGCTGTCATCTTTTATGCTTGGTGCAGTATGGTATTCAAAGATACTTTTTAAAAATGCATGGCTTGAAAATAGTGGGTTAACGGAACAAGATTTACAATTAGCAGATCCTAGGCTTATTTTTGCTGGGAGCTTCTTATTAACATTTATAGCTTCACTCGTACTCGCTTTATTTTTAGGACAAGAAGCCGGTATTGGAGAAAGCTTAGGCACTGGTTTTGCTATTGGATTATTTTGGGTGTGTAGCTCTTTAGGGCTAAGTTATATCTTTGAACAACGACCCTTAAAACTGTTTTTGATCAATGGCAGCTACTATGTAATGCAGTTTTCTTTAATGGGACTTATATTGGGGCTTTGGCCATAAAAAGCTTTTGAGCGTTATATTTGTAGTTGTTTATTATTAAAGTAACGTTAATTAATCAAAGCATAGTTATTATTTTATCTAAATAGGTCAAGCGTTATGGGAGTGCCCTAAAGGCGATTACTTTTTGTTATTGGGCTTTTAATTAGTTATTAAGTTATAAACCTCGCGCCTCTATTAACTCGCCTTCTGGTAGGACCATTTTAATCTTCAAGGGCCAATAAGCCACAATGGTATGGTAAACATATTGATGAGAATACTAGTTGTTGACGATATGCCACTCATGCGCCACGTATTAATTAATATGTTAAGAAAACTCGAGTATAGTAATGTAGTAGAGGCAACAGATGGTCTTCAAGCCTTAGCCTTACTACATGAGCAGCATTTTGATTTAGTTATAACAGACTTACATATGCCAAAAATGAATGGCGTAAACTTGCTCGATAATATTCGAAAAAACGAGCAACTAGCCAATACCCCTGTACTTATGGTTACCTGTGAAGATAGTGCTGAGACTGTTAAACAAGTAATAAAGGCAAAAGTATCTGGGTTTATTGTTAAGCCATTCAATATGAATGTTCTTTCATCGCAACTCGGACGATTCTTTTTTAGAGATTGACATATATTTGTTACTCTACCCACAATTAAATCACCCATCTCATGAAAGGTAATAATGGCAAAACCAAATAAAAAAGGACCGACTAAAACGGTCGATATTTTTTGCTCTGCCTGTAAAGCTGCGCTATTTAAATATCGCAAAGGGGGCAAAGGCGCACTGGTTAAATGTTTTAAAGAGCGTATTAGTCAAGATTTTACATCCCAAGCGTGTATTTGCCCAAATTGTAGCCGCCCGTTTGCTCGAGAAACGATTATTCGAGGTACACCCGCATATAAAATTATTGGCGGAAAAGTGACCTTTAAATAAGCATCCACCTTAAGTGTTGAGCATACGGACATATGCCCTTGTGAGATTGCGCAATATTGATAGAATCGCCCGGTTTTGCTGTTTCAATGAATGAAAAAATACCCTCCCCATGGATCGGGCCAGTTTTTTGGGTTTTTTAAACGGATAAAGGATCGTTGCGTGATAGCACTCTTATTTGACATCATAGGTATGACAGGTACTTTTTTAGTAGTTGGCTCATTTTTTTTACTACAGCTTGGTAAAACATCCCCAACCAGCTTAGTGTATAATATGATGAACTTAACAGGGGCAATATTGTTGTTAATTAGCCTTTGTTATAACTTTAATTTAGCTAGTTTTGTGATTGAAATATTTTGGATAGCCGCATCATTAATTGGCTTATACAAATATATTAAGAATAGACCGGCACTCGCTACAAATTAATAAACTATTATTTTTTAGCTTGATAAACGCTGTAAGCATGACTGTTTACGGCGTTTTTTGTTTTTTAGTATAAATTAGCGCTAAGTGCTTAATAAAATGCATTTGTTAACAAAAAGTTTATATCCCTGCCTCATATAAGTGGTTACACTAGCGCCCTTAAATTATTAAGGCTATTTCTACGGGTCAGCCATGTTTTCGTATTCAAAAAAAATAATAACAATTTGTTTATTATTGGTGTTAATTTTAGTTGTTACATTTTGGGCTGGACGTGCCCACGATTTAGAGAAAGCAACTGCTCAAGCACAGCGTCAAGTTACTTTATTAAATGATTATATAGACACCGAACTTGCTCGCTTTTCAGCTATTCCTCAACTGTTAACTTATAATCAATTAATGATTGAATTTGCAAACGGGGACCACGCTCATTATAACGCTATAAATAACTACTTAGCAGATATACAGCAAGCAAGTGGCGCATCCGATATATTTGTGCTTAACCCTCAAGGTGAGGTAACAGCAAGTAGTAACTGGCAGGCTGATTATACATTTTTAGGGAGTAATTTTGCTTTTAGGCCTTATTTTAAACGTGCCTTTGCTGGTGAGAAAGTTGCTTATTTTGCGCTGGGTATGCGCTCAAAAGAGCGAGGTATATATTTTTCACAAGCGGTTTATCATAATAATAAAGCTGTTGGGGTTGTCGTATTAAAAGTGAATGTAAGCAAATTCGAAAATGATAGAGAGCTTTTAAATACATCTAAGGGGAGTCATTTTTACTTGGAGCTGCCCGATAATGTGATAGCAATATCAGATATGCAAACATGGCGCTTAAATAGCTTTAATGAGTTTGATATAGCAAAGCGAAGAAAAATAAAATTACGCCGTGCTTATTTAGATCACCAACCAATATATATCAAACAGTCTCAGTATATAAGCCAGGGTATTTCACATTTTAAAATTAATAAAAAACGTTATGTAAGTGCCACAAAACCATTGCGTTATTTTAATGCAAGTATGCATATGCTTGTTGATATAACAAAAGTGAATGCGGCCCAATCAACACGACTTTTTTGGGCCACTAGTATTTACGCTTTAATTATTGTTGTAGGTTATAGCTTACTCGCGCGCTTTGCAGGTTATAAAAAGCTAGTTTACTCACGCCATAGCCTTGAGCAAAAGGTTATTGAGCGAACGCAAGAGCTTGAAAGGGCACAAGTAGCGCTTGTTCAATCAGCAAAGCTTGCAACCATTGGGCAACTAAGCGCGGGCATTAATCATGAAATAAACCAACCACTTAGCGCAATCAATACTTACCTTGCCAGTGCCAAACGGTTGCTGGCTAAGCAAAATTATACCGCTTTAGCTGAAAGTATAACGGTAGTTGAGGGGCTAGTAGGACGGGTACATAAAATAGTTGGTCAGTTAAAGCACTTTAGTAAGCCATCACAAACTCAACTAAGGCCATACCCTTTATCTGGTTTATTAAATAACGCTTTAATGATTGCGAGCTCACAACTAAAGCAAGATAACGTAAACGTAGAGCAGCCTAATTTAGAGGGAAGCTTAATCGTGTGGGTTGACTCACTTAAATTTGAGCAAGTGTTAGTTAACCTAATAACCAATGCTAGCCAAGCGATGAATGGTGCACTAATACGTAAGTTAAGTTTTAAAGTTGAATGCTTTGAAAATCGAGTAAAACTCTCAATTTTAGACACCGGTCCTGGGATTGAGCAACATGCCTTTGGCAATATTTTCGAACCTTTTTATAGCACTAAAGAAGGGAATGGATTAGGCCTTGGTTTATCTATTTCAAAACAAATTATTGATTCGTTTAACGGCTCTTTAAGTGCCCACAATCGACTACAAGGCGGGGCTGAGTTTATAATTAGTTTATCAAGCACGCAGGAAGAAGCAGATGATTGAAAACTCACAGTGTAAGCACATCGTTGTCATTGATGATGAAGCAATGATCAGAGACTCATTAAAGCAGTTACTTACTCTTGAAGGCTATACTGTTGAGTGTTTTAGTGATGCAAGCACAGCGCTGACAAAGCTAAATCGACGTTTTATGGGCGTTGTACTTAGCGATATAAACATGCCTACTATGGACGGCCTGACACTGCTTGAGCAAGTAACGGCGTTCGACAGCGAACTGCCTATCATATTTTTAACAGGGTATGCTGATGTAACTATTGCTGTAAAAGCCATGCAGTTAGGTGCTTATGATTTATTTGAAAAGCCAGTAAACGAAACGCTACTTGATTGCATAGCAAGAGCTTGTGACAAACGCAGTTTAGTGATACAAAATCGAGCACTCAAACTTGCTGTTAAAAAAACGTCAGCGCCTGGGGTTCGAATTTTAGGCGAAACGCCTAAAATGCAAGACATGATGCATTTGCTTAATACCGTAATTGACACCCCGGCAGATGTAATGATTGAAGGAGAAACGGGAACAGGCAAAGAGCTTGTGGCACGTTATTTACACGATCAAAGCATTCGATGCGAAAGTAACTTTGTTGCTATAAATTGCGGTGCGGTACCCGAGCAACTAATCGAGAGTGAGTTATTTGGTGCGGCCAGTGGTGCATATACGGGCGCTACGCATGCAAGAAAAGGTAAGTTTGAATACGCACAAGGCGGCACCGTATTTTTAGATGAAATTGAAAGTACACCCTTGTCATTACAGGTAAAGTTACTGCGTGTATTAGAGGAGCGTAAAGTCACCCCTGTAGGTGAAAACACCCCCATTAATTTAGACATACGTATTGTAGCGGCAACAAAGGTTGATTTACTCTCGCTGGTTGAAAAAGGTGAATTTAGAGCTGATTTGTATTATCGATTAAGCTTAGTAAAAGTAGACATACCGCCACTTAGAGCTCGAAAAGCCGACATAGTATTACTGTTTAAGCATTTTAGCTCTATTGCCGCAACACGCTACCATAAGCCGCCAGCCCCCCTCAATAGTGAAATACAGCAGCGATTATTAGCATACGATTGGCCAGGCAATGTAAGAGAGCTTAGAAACCAAGCTGAGCGCGCTGTTTTATTAGGGGTAGACCTTGCATTTAGTGTTAGCCACACACAGCCTAAAGGTGAGCTTTCACCCGATTTAAATTTATCTGAAAAAGTAGCGTTTTATGAGCAATCATTAATAGAAGAGGCGCTGGAGCGTAATCATGGAAGTATTAAAAACACCATGGATACACTACAAATCGCCCGTAAAACTCTTTACGACAAAATGAGTAAATATAATTTAAACCGCGATATGTTTATAGATTAAATTGTGTGGTTTATGTGACAGTGTGTGTATTTTGATGTGTGGAAAACCACACATTTCTCCTCTTTATAATCTTTATATCATAGTAAGCTGTTGTAATTATTTGATATTTAACTATTGGCAGTAAAGTTGCGTTATTGGGCCTGACAACAAGTAGATTATAATAATTAGGACACATAATGAAAAAGCTTACACACTCTACTATTTTTCTCAGTTCACTTACTAGTATGGCACTTTGCGCATATTCAGCTAACGCCGCTGAATATTCAATTTATGGTAAAGCTGAGGTTCAAATTGCTAATACCGACACCGGCATTATGCGTTATGCAGATGAAGGCACGCAGATTGAAGCACCATTCTCACGTATTGGTATTAAAGGCCAACACACATTAAATGAATATTTTAACGTTGTTTATAAATACGAGGTGCAAGTTAAAGGCTTTGAGCAAGACGATACCGAAGAGCCCTTTAGTGCAAGAAATACATACCTTGGCTTAAAAGGGCAGTTTGGCGAGCTCGTTGTGGGAAGAAACGATACTCGGTTTAAATACTCAGAGGGTAAAGTTGATAACTTTAACGAAACACAAGGCGACATGGCTCAAGTTATTGCAGGTCAAGACAGGCTCGGTGATACGCTAACATACACGTCTAAGTATTGGCACAATACCCAGTTTTCGTTTACTTATGCTCCTAAAGACGATAACAAAGATAATGAAGCCGGATTTGCTGCAACCCTTATTTATGGTGATCGTAGCTTAAAAAATACCTCATACTACTTATCACTCAGTCATGTTGATTCACTAAATAATATTACAGCAAGCAGAGTGGCGGGCGTTTATAAGTTTGAACAATTACAGCTAGGTGCACTATACCAACATTCAGAATCTGTGGATGGGTCAAAATCGGGAAATGGTTATGTACTAAGTGCTAGTTACATTTTTGATAAATGGGTACCTAAAATTCAATTTGCCAAAGATGACTCAACACTTCGCCAAGACTCAGAGGCAAAACAATGGACTACTGGCCTTGATTATGTGTTTGATAAGCAAACTACGGCTTACCTTTTATATACTGACCTTAATTTAGAAGAGCAAGACGACAACAGTGTTGCGCTTGGTCTTAAGTACAAGTTTTAGAGGCTGACAATGACAGACAATATACTGACTCAAGAACCAGATAAAAACAAACATGTGCAATGGCTTTTTTTAGTACTGGGCCCTTTAGTAATGCTATTAACATGTTTACTCGACCCACCGACGGGTATGTCGGTTGCTGCATTTAAAACGGCAGGTTTAGCATTTTGGATGGCATCGTGGTGGGTGAGCGAAGTAGTGCCAATTCCGGCAACTGCATTGCTCCCTTTGGTTGTATCCCCCTTGGCGGACATAGCTGCAATAAAAAGTGTCGCTGCGCCGTACGCACATCCTTTGATCTTTTTGTTTTTAGGTGGCTTTTTAATTTCTATTGCTATGGAGCGCTGGGGGCTACACAAGCGCATTGCGCTAAGTACCATGTTGTATGC
This sequence comes from Pseudoalteromonas sp. MMG006, assembly GCF_018101025.1. NCBI lineage: Bacteria > Pseudomonadati > Pseudomonadota > Gammaproteobacteria > Alteromonadales > Pseudoalteromonadaceae > Pseudoalteromonas > Pseudoalteromonas sp. MMG006. The sequence continues at coordinate 24,495 of NZ_JAGJEJ010000006.1, read as the reverse complement.
AGGTAAAAAACCAAGTTTACAAATTTTAGCGATGATGCTTGTCACCGCATTTTTATCTATGTGGATGTCAAACACTGCTACGGCCGTTATGATGTTACCGATTGCACTGTCTATTACGCATTTAGTAACACAATCAGATCCAAGTAATGAAGGATTTGGTAAGGCATTATTATTATCGATAGCATACGGTGCAAGCATAGGCGGTATTGCAACCTTAATTGGTACACCGCCTAATGCATTAATGGCCGCTTATTTGTCTGATAGCTATCAAATAGAGATTGGTTTTGCACAGTGGATGATCATCGGTGTACCGCTGTCTTTAAGCATGCTAATTATAAGCTGGGTTTGGCTTACTAAGTTTGCTTATAAAGTGGATAAAACAGTAGACAACAATGAAAAGATTGATACCAAAGCGGTATTTTCAGAGCAGTTAAAAAATCTAGGAATAATGCAACGTGCAGAAAAAGGCGTATTGTTTGTATTTGTTTTAGCTGCCCTTTGTTGGATTTTTAGACCTTTATTAGGTGAAGTTACAGGGCTTAAAATTTCGGATACTGCAATTGCCATTGCAGCGGCGTTACTTTTATTTGTTATGCCTGCAAATAAAGGCAGTGATGAGCGAATTCTTGATTGGCAACATGCATCTGAAGTACCTTGGGGCGTTTTGTTATTATTTGGCGGTGGGCTTACTCTTGCATCGCAAATCAAATCGTCTGGGCTGGCAGAGTTTATTGCTCACATGATTGAAGGTGCAAGCGCAATTCCACTGGTTATGAGTGTTCTGGTTGTTGTTGCCTTAATTACTTTTTTAACTGAGATCACAAGTAATACCGCAACAGCCGCAGGTTTTTTACCATTATTAGGCCCCGTAGCTGAGTCTATAACAGGTTCACCGTTAGTATGGGTAATTCCCGCAGCTATTGCATGTAGCTGTGCATTCATGATGCCTGTAGCTACACCACCTAACGCTATTGTTTTTGGTTCAGGTCAACTACAAATGCGAGACATGATACGTGCGGGTTTTGTGCTTAATATTGTGGCAATTGTACTGATCACTATAGTAACAATGACCATAGCAGCCAACGTTTTCAGCTTTTAAACGCTAAATTTCTGCTTCCAACCAACCATATGAGCAGCCTAAAATTTAATTTAGGCTGCTATTTATTCACATTAGTTAGTGTTATTGCTCGAAAAACAGAACAAGGTTATAGTTCTGCATAACTTTAAATACTGAGTAACCTATTTTGAGCACTGACACATCCGACGCACAGCCTTTAACTTCCCAGTTTGATGAATTACAACAGAGCTTTAACAAGACGCCCTATTTAGCAGTCAATAAACGCATTGCTGTGTTAAAAACATTACGCGCCCGTATTGTTGAACGAGAGCAACAGCTGGTGGATGCCGTTTCAAAAGATTTTGGTTATCGGACCGCATTCGATACTTTACTTGGCGACATACTGCCTACAGTACAAACACTTGCCCACATTATAAAAAAGTTACCTAAATGGGCCAAGCCAAGCAATCGTTCAGTGGGTTTAAGTTTATGGCCTTCCAAGGTAAGTGTTAATTACCAGCCTAAAGGGGTCGTGGGGATTATTGCGCCATGGAACTACCCAATTCAGTTAGCGCTAGTACCTGTACTTACAGCCATAGCCGCAGGTAATAAAGTGATGCTAAAGCTCAGTGAATTTACGCCTCACACTAATGCTGTAATTGAACAAATATTTAAAGATGACATGCAAGCGCACTGTAAAATAATACAAGGCGGCAGTGATGTTGCAACGCAATTTTCGTCGCTCCCTTTTGCTCATATTTTATTCACAGGCTCAACAAGTGTTGGCAAGTTAGTTATGGCCTCTGCCAGTCGTAATTTAACGCCAGTAACACTTGAACTTGGTGGAAAATCACCCGTTATAATTACCCAAAATGCAGATATCAAAAAAGCAGCCCAAGCTTTATTATTTGGAAAAATGGCTAACGCTGGACAAATATGTGTAGCTCCGGATTACGTATTTGTACCAAAAGCGCTTGAACATCAGTTGATTCAACAACTGTGCGAACTCTACAAAAAGCACTTTAAAGACGGTGTAGAAGGTAAAAATTTAACCTCAATTATTAGCGATGCACACTACAAACGGTTATCAAGTTATTTAGAGCAAGCACAAGCGCTTGGCGCAAACATCATTAAACCCCTTGATCAAAATCAGCAAGATGCAGAAAAGCATCGAATGGGGCTGCATTTAGTGACTCAAGTGACTGATGAAATGAATTTAATGCAAGATGAGTTATTTGGTCCAATACTACCAATAATGAGCTACGAGACGCTTGATAGCGCCATTGATTATATTAAGGCAAATCATCATCCGTTAGCGCTTTATATTTTGGGTCAAGACAAAGAAGCCCAAGACTATATTATGAAGCAAACGCTTAGCGGCACCGTTGCCGTTAACGATACTTTAGTACAAGTAACCGCTGACGATGTACCTTTTGGTGGAGTAGGGCATTCAGGCATGGGGCATTATCATGGTGTTGAAGGTTTTTTGACGTTTAGTCATGCAAAGAATACGTTGGTTTCGGGCTCATTTAACCCGCGTATTGGTTTGTTACTTAAGCAAAGTAAACTTATTATTAAATTATTAAAGTGGCTTTATATTAAATAATAAACAATAAGGTATTAAATTAAAAAGGCCGAACTACACAAGTAATTCAGCCTTTTTACTATCTGCAATGCTTATTAATTTAGAATAAGCGACCTTCACCCGCGTAGGTACCTGCTTGTATCTTGGCATAAATTGCATCAGCTTTTTCTTTTGCTTCTTCAATTTCTTTAGGTAGCATTTTACGCTCATCGAGCTTACGGCTATGGCTTGCTTCCATGTTGCCGTTATATTCTGCAATTGTGTTCCAAATATACGATTTTTCTAAATCTTTTGGCATACCTAAACCTTCAAAATACATAAGCGCTAAATTAAACTGTGCTAATGAGTAATTATTCGCGGCGGCTTTTTCGTACCAAGTGCGCGCTTGCTTATAATCACGTGTAACGCCTACGCCGTTTGAGTACATTACGCCTAAGTTAAACTGTGCAGCAGGCAAATTCTTTTTAGCGGCTTTTTCAAATAAACTCACAGCCATTTGATGATCAAGCTTTACGCCTTTACCTTCGTCGTATAAAACGGCAAGGGCAAACATAGAATCAGGGTGATTCTTTTTAACACCTTGTTGATAAAGCGATGCGGCTTTGTAGTAATCGCGTGTTACACCGTATCCACCTTCGTACAGTTTGCCTAGCTCATAAATTCCCGGGGCAAAGCCTTTATCTGCAAGGTATTCAAATTCTTTTAGGGCGACTGCAAATTCACCTTCGTTAGCGGCTCTTATACCATCTTCCAACGTTGCATTAGCAAAAGGGCTAGCGAGTAATACGCCTGCAAGAACGAGTGCTTTTAAATTAAACTGCGACATATTCATGCCTCCAATCAGTAACGGTTATTTAGTAACCAGAGTTCGGGTTGAGAAATACCAATTCGCCATAATACTCAATTAACTTAAGGAGTTAAATTTGACGCTAATGCCGTTAATCGTTCTTATATAGAACAACTAAAGCACGAAATTTTTGCCTCAAAGTAGATTTTTTAATTGAGCGAATTGGTTTAAATACTAATTTATAAATTTTTGCACTTTTTTAAGATTATAAACGTTTAATACACAATGACTAAATCGGTTACTTTGATTAAATGCAAAAATGAGTGCATACAGGTATGTTTTACGCCTGCTTTAATAAAAACACAAGGCGAACACTTGTAAGAAAAAGTGTATTAGTCGTACCTTTGTATACAACTCAATATTAAGCTAAGTATATAGGCTTACGATGTGTAAGGCACAGATATTACAGAAAATTTAATAAAATAAAAAAGCCCGTTAGGGCTTTTTAGAGTCATATTAACCGTCACTAATATGAGCAATGTAGCAAGTAAATGTGATTCTTATGCTATTACTAGAACCGAGTAATAGTACAAAGCGCAGCGATTTTGTGTTTAATGTGTCAGCATCCTTGCTGTATACGCTTCCATAGGCACTGAGGTCGGTACGCTTTATTGATAATGATTATTAGTTAGATTAAAACGTAAGTCAATATATAAATGATAACTATTACTGATTAACCTGTTTTTTTGTTAAGAGATTATCTAATGTATTGAGCTATGGTGGTATTTAAATTTATTTTCTCTAGCAGCTATATTCAACACAGTTAGCGCTGAAAATAGCTGCTAGAGATTGGCTTATTATTCAGCGTTCAGGTTAATTAGTATTGCCATGACCATAAAATTCAAAATAAGGACTGGGATGTTTAATAACTTTATAACTAAAAAAATAATGCGTTCGTGTTTTGCTATTAGCATGGTGTTTTTGTGTAGCTGTTCAGCTTCATTCACATACAACAACTTGAGCTGGCTTTCGTCATTTTGGGTCGATGATTATATCGATTTAAATAAAACACAAAATAAGCAGCTCAAAGAGATTATTACTACAACCCAAGCGTGGCACAGAAGTACCCAGCTGCCTGCTTACAAACAAGATATTCAAAACATTAAGTCGCTTTTTAACAGCACGCTAAGCACCAAGCAATTAAAAAAACAGGTGATTTTTGCCAAAAAACATTGGCAAAACCTACTTGAATACGCGCACATGCCTTTAGCTGAACTTGGGGCAACCCTGTCAAATGATCAGCGGGGTGAGCTACTAAGTAATATTCAAAATCAAATAAACGAAGAGCGAGAGGAGTTTAACGAAAAGTCTCTGCTTGAGCGAAAAAATGAGCGACTAGAGGCGCAATTTGAATATTATGAAAAATGGGTTGATGAATTAACTACACAGCAAAAAACATTAATAACTAAAGCCAACGAGCAGCACAAAGACTCAAAAGCATTATGGTTAGCGTACAAGCAAAATCGTTTAAACGTGGCTATTGAGATATTTGAAAACACAGACTTAACCCAAAACGAACTAATTGCTCAGTTAAGTACAGTAATAAAAGAACGTGAGCGCTATATGAGCGACACGCTACTTAAGACCAATGAGCAAAACCTCAATTTATACATTGATTTACTGTACCAATTAAATACAACGCTAAGTGATAAGCAACGACAAAGCGTAAATGATCAATTTGATGAGTTAATTGAGACCTTAGACGATATAATACAAGGCTAAATTACTGAATAGCTTATTTATTAACTGTTTTGTTATTTTTTTAGCCACAGAGAACGTTTTAGTAAAGGCAATATATGGTTACCGATTTAAAAAGTATTTTAAATACTTGGCATGTACAAAAAGATACCCAGGAGTGGGTGTTAGCAACCTTATACAAAATAGAAGGCTCTAGTTACAGAAAACTAGGCGCTATGATGCTTATATCGAGTCTAGGGCAACGATTAGGTATGCTCTCAGGTGGATGTTTAGAGGCAGATATTCAGCGCCATGCTAAGCAAGTAATGAGCACGTTAATAAGCAAAACAATTAGTTATGATGCAACCGATGAGGACGATTTAACATTTCAACTTGGCATTGGTTGTGGTGGCATTGTGCATATATTGTTGCAGCCTGTTCATAAAAATAATGAATACTTGCAATTAGGTCATGTTTTTACAGCATTGAGTGACAACAAGCCCGGTCAATACTCCCAACAAGTTACTCCAGTTTTACCCCAAGGTAGTGGTGCGTTTACACAAAATGATGAGCAACACGACTTATCGATGAACCGAAAAGCTAAACTCGTTGAAATCAATAACGCAACATGGCTTCAAACCTCTATTTATCCACCCCCTCATTTATTAATTGTGGGAGGAGGGGCTGATGCAGTTCCTGTTTATGCGTTAGCAAAACAGCTTGGCTGGAGTGTGAGTGTGTGGGATACACGCGCAGCTAATGCAAAAAGGGAATACTTTAAAAATGCTGATGCTATTTTACGCAGCCCACCAAGCGAATTAAAAGCATATTGTGAAAAGCACAAAGTTGATGCGGCCATATTAATGGCTCATAGCGTAGAACTAGATGCCAGTGTACTTAAACAGATTGCAAACTTACCATTTAAATACATAGGTTTATTAGGCCCTGCACATAGGCGAGAGCAAGTTTTACAACACGCTAATACCTCAATTAAGAGTATATACGCGCCAGTATTTGGGCCTGTAGGGTTAAATTTAGGGGGGGACTCTCCCGAAAGTATTGCGCTTTCGCTAATAAGTGAAATACATGCAGTGCTTAGTAATAAAAATGCGCAATCATTAAGTCATTGGGGGCAAGAAGCGTGCTAATTGCAAAAGTAATTTTAGCCGCTGGGCAATCATCACGTTTTAAAGGCTGTAAATTAATCGCTAATGTGGGCTTTGGACAAACCATGATTGAGCGAGCTGTTAAAACGCTTCAGGCACTTGATGACTCACCTGTGTATGTTGTTACAGGTGCTTGGCATAAAGAAATTGAACAAGCACTTTGTGGTTATACAAATATTCAGCTTATTGAAAACAAACAGTGGGATAAAGGGTTAGGCGGCAGTATTGCAACTGCGTCTGAGGTTGTTTCTAAGATAAATAACTACGATGGTTTTTTGTTTATGTTGTGCGATCAGGTGCAATTACAAACGCAGCATTTAAGTGAGCTAGTTAAGGGGTTTACGCAAACACCTTCACGCTGGTGTGCAGATTATGGGGAGCGCTTAGGTGTTCCTGCTATATTCCCAGCTGTTGATTTATCCAAGCTTGCAAGCTTAACTTCAGACAAGGGAGCACAGCATTTACTGCGCAGTAAAAACGAAATAGTAAATACAATTAATATAAGCCATGCAAAATTAGACATAGATACGCAAGAGCAGTTAAGTGATTTTTTATCTAAGCATGAATTATAAGCACGCAATAGAAATTAAATTATATAAGTTTTAATAGAAGTTAGCTTAAAACTTAAGGTATTAATCAAGGGGCAAGTTATGGTGACATTTACAATTAACGGCAAAGTGGTTGAATCTCACGCAAGTGAAGATACACCACTGTTATGGGTTATACGCGATGAAATTGGGCTAAAAGGTACTAAGTTTGGGTGCGGTATTGCAATGTGTGGTGCATGTACGGTGCATTTAGATGGGCAAGCTACGCGCTCTTGTGTACTGCCAATAGGTGCTATTGCGGGTAAAGCTATTACTACAATCGAAGGGCTAAATAACGAACACCCACTTCAAAAGGCATGGGTTGAAGAGCAAGTGCCACAATGCGGGTACTGTCAGTCAGGGCAAATAATGCAAGCAGCAACATTACTCGCTGCTAACCCAAATCCAACAGATGAAGAAATAGTTAGCCACATGAATGGTAACTACTGCCGTTGTATGGCGTATAAGCGAATAAAAACGGCGATTCAACGCGCTGCTGATGAATCTCAAAGTGTTGTAAACATTTTTGATCCAAATGCCCAAGACGCTTAACTGGAGCCTGTAATGAAAAAATTATTTCAAAAAAATAGCGAAACCGTTAATTTAAATCGTCGCTCGTTTATGATTGGTACTGCGAGCGCAGGTTTGGTGATGGCATTTGCACCGGCTCTGTTTTCAGGCTCGTTGAGTGCTAAAGAGTCAATCACACAGCAAGCTTTTTCACCTACTATTTGGTGGACTATGAGCACTGAAGGTGCTGTTGAAGTGAGCATTGCTAAAGCTGAAATGGGCCAACATATTGGTACTGCACTTGCGCGTATAGTAGCCGATGAGCTTGAGTGTGACTGGGATAAAGTATCTATTACTTATGTAGATACTCACGAAAAATGGGGTTACATGGTAACCGGTGGTTCGTGGTCAGTATTTCAAAGCTTTAAGCCGCTATCACAAGCAGGCGCAGCGGGCAGAATTGCATTAATAGATGCAGGGGCTGCCATGCTTGGAGTGCCGGCGAGTAAATGCCACGCCAAAAAAGGTCATATTATAGCAGGTGATAAATCGGTAAGTTACGCTGACATAGTTAAAAAAGGTGAATTTAACCGTACTTTTAGTAGTGAAGAAGTAGCAAAGCTGCCATTAAAATCGGCTAATAAGCGTCATTTAACTGGGCTAAAACAAGACTTTAAAGCGCTTGATATACCCGCTAAAACAAATGGGTCAGCCGTTTACGGCATTGACGTAGAAGTAGAAGGCATGCTGTACGCGCGCCCAGTTATACCACCAACGCGTTATGGCAGCACAGTGACTAACGTTGACGATAGTGCAGCAAAAGCAATTAAGGGTTATAAAGGTTTCGAAGTTTTGAACGATCCAAGCGAAACCATTCAAGGCTGGGTTGTTGTATTAGCTGATAATTACCCAAGCGCTATTAAAGCTGTTGATGCAATAAAAGTAAGCTATAAAAAAGGCAAAACAGCCAATATAACTGAAGCCGATATTCAAAACGAAAGTAAACGATTGTGTGAGCAACCTGACTCAGGCACATTATTTGTAGATGAAGGCGATATTAAAAAAACACAAGCCGATGCCAATGAATCATTAGAGTCGATGTACACCACGGCTACGGCAAGTCATTACCAGCTAGAGCCGCTTAATGCGCTGGCTGAATACAAAGACGGGCAATGGATTATTCATACCGGTAACCAATGGCAATCACTCACGTTACCTGCAATTGCAAAAGCGCTCGAAGTAGCCCAAGAGAAAGTCATCATACGTCCTTATTACTTAGGTGGTGGTTTTGGCCGTCGTTTATTTGGTGATTGGACCGTCCCTGCTGCACTCACTGCAAAAGCCGTTCGAAAACCCGTAAAGCTTGTATTTACCCGAGCAGACGATAGCTTGTTCGATCAGTCTCGCTCTGCGTCAGCTGCAAAAATGACGGCATCATTTGATAAAAATGGTAACTTTACTGGTTTAGAACATGCATTCGCTGCAGGCTGGCCTACTAAAGCAATGGCACCTGGGTTTTTATCTCCAGGGGTTGATGGTAATGGTAAGTTTGATGCATTTTCAGCATCGGGCTCGGATCATTGGTATAGCATGAGTAGCCACCGCGCACGTGCCATTAATAACGAGATAGCACAAAGTACATTTACACCGGGTTGGCTGCGCTCAGTTGGACCTGGTTGGATTGCGTGGAGTCTTGAGTCGTTTATTGATGAAATAGCGCATAAGCAGGGCAAAGATCCGGTTCAATTTAGAATTGACATGCTAGATGGTAAAGGTAAACAAGCAGGTAAAGCGCCCGAAAGTGTAGGCGGCGCGCTACGCTTACGAAATGTGCTTCAAAAAGTATCAGCCAAAGTCGCCGCTGTTAAGCTTGGTCAAGATGAAGGTATCGGTTTTTCTGTCAGTTCTGGTCAGGAACGTACAATGCCAGCATGGCTTGCAACCGCAGCGCATGTTCATGTTAATCGTGAAAGCGGCAAAATAACCCTTAAAAAACTGTACGTTGTGGTGGATGCGGGACTAATTGTTCATCCAGATGGTGCATTAGCACAAGTGGAAGGTTCGTTATTGTGGGGCAGTAGCCTTGCATTACATGAGTCAAATACGTATAAAGATGGGCAAGTATCGGCAACTAACTTCAATACTTATTTACCACTTAGAATGCAAGATGTGCCAGATATGGACATCGAGTTTTTACAAAGTGATGAGTTTCCAGTTGGTTTAGGTGAGCCTGGGGTGATAGGTGTTGCGCCTGCAATAGGGAATGCAATATTTAACGCTGTAGGCGTGCGTTTACGTGATTTACCTATGAAGCCTAGCGAAGTTATGAAAGGTTTGAAAGCCTAAGTAAATATAACTAAGGGGCTAGTTTGTTGCCCTTTAGTTATTATACCAATCCGTATTGTTAAGATTTACTACGGATTGGTAATACATCATATTGTTATGCAATTATTATGTATCAATAGGTACGGCAACTGTTTTACCTGTTGGTATAAGTTAAGGTTTGTTTATGCTAATCGACCCTACAGGGCGAGAATTTAGTTATTTACGTTTATCTATTACAGACGTGTGTAATTTTAAATGTGTTTATTGTTTACCCGATGGTTACCAAGGCGGTAATGACCGCGGATTTTTAAGCGTTAATGAAATTAGTAATACGCTTAACGCTTTTGCACATCACGGTATTGAGAAAGTGCGTATCACCGGGGGGGAACCCACACTTCGTAAAGACTTCATAGATGTTATTCGTGCTGCAAAAGATACCAGCGGTATAAAAAAAATAGCAGCCACAACAAATGGTTTTTCACTTCATAAAAATATTCATAACTGGGTTGATGCGGGCTTAAATGCAATTAATGTCAGTATTGATACGCTAGATTCGCGTATGTTTAATACAATTACTGGCCACGATAAATTTGCATCTGTTATGAAGGGTATAGATACCGCACTTGAAACCGGTATTGAGTCAGTAAAAATAAATAGTGTGCTTATGAAGCAATACAATGGCCAAGAATTTGAAACATTTTTAAATTGGATTAAACATCGTCCGGTAACCATTCGCTTTATCGAGCTTATGCAAACAAGCGATAATAAAACATTTTTTGATGCTAATCATGTCTCGGGTCAGTCTTTAAAAGTGAAGCTATTGCAAAGCGGTTGGCAGCAAATTGCGCGAAGCGCTTCTGCAGGGCCAGCTCAAGAATTTGCTCACCCCGATTACCAAGGTAAAATTGGGTTGATCATGCCATACAGTAACGATTTTTGTAGTACGTGTAACAGATTAAGGGTAACCGCTAAAGGCAATTTGCATCTATGTTTGTTCTCTGAAGAAGGTATTTCATTAAGAGAGTATATGAGCGATAACGCAAACGCCGCGCTAATGGATTTACTTTCACGGTATATTAAAACTAAAAAGCCCACCCACCTGCTACACCAAGGCAACACAGGTATAACCACAAACTTGTCTATGTTAGGTGGCTAGTATTTTAGCTAAAAGCTACATTCAGCGTACCTAAAAAAGCAAGTTTGTCCCGATAATGTGAGTAACTTCTTGTATCAATAGGGTTTATTTCATCAAAGCTTGTTAATTTGTTTTTTCAGGTTACAATTATTTTTTGTTTGTTATTAAGTTAATTGAATGGATATCGCAGCTCTTAATAGTACTAAATCATTAAGAAGGAACGTTCTTAGTTGGATGTGTCTTTGCTTTGGTTTTTTGTCGTTTGCATTTGCGGTCTTTAACTTAACAGTAAACAATTTTGCGCTATTGGGTTATATCGAAGTCTTCTTTTCAATTTATTGTCTTTTCACCTATATATCACTCTTACGTCGCCCATTAAGGTTTTGGCAGTCTATAGTAATGTGCGCACTTATAACGCTCATTGTTATTTTAGCGACTGCGCTTGCTACACCACATAATGGGGTATTTGTATGGTCGTTTGCATTACCTATTTTGTTTTACTTATTGTTAGGCAAGCAATACGGGGTTTTCTTATCTGCTAGCTTGCTCGTTATACAATCTTATATTTTAGGGACTAAATCGAGTCTTAGCCCGTTTACCACTTTCAATTTATCTTTAAATTTAATGTGTGTTTATTTAAGTATTTGGGCTATCTCCCATGTATTTGAAGGGAGCAGGGCACAATTTTCTAGGCGCCTAAGAAATTTAGCATTACTAGACCCGCTAACAGGCGCGGGCAACCGACTTTCTATGAACCATTATTTTGAAGTTGAACTTCAAGATAAATCGCAACTCTATGTGTTTTTACTCGACTTAGATTTTTTTAAGGAAGTAAACGATAAGTATGGCCATGCAGTAGGCGATCAGGTTTTAGTAGAAGTCGCTACTTTACTTAGGGTGGCACTCGGCCGAGGTTATGTGTTTAGAGTAGGAGGGGAAGAATTTGCTTTATTTAGCTCTTTCTCAGATAAAGAGGCTGCTCTTAACGCAGCTGAAAAAATAAGAGCAGATATTGAAAGCAAACAATTTGATATTGATGGTTTAAATATTAACATTACCACCAGTATTGGTATTGCCAAGTTTAGAAGTAGTAATTCGCTCGAAGAGCTTGTTAATCAAGCAGATAAACAACTTTATAAAGCTAAGCGCTACGGGCGCAATAAAGTGTATTGCAAGTTTAAAAAAGAGCCCGCGCTGGATGAGTTAACCGCTTAGCTTTATTTTTAGTACATTTGTTCAAAGTTTGGAATACCATTTTCCCAAATTGGTTTGTCTTTTCCTAAGTGTTCTCTAACCGCATCAAAAAATAAACGGGTTCTTACCGGTAAATCACGATGTGGATAAACCGCATACATAGCACTAAATTCCATTAGTTTTACATCAGTGAGTATGGGCACTAGCTTTCCTTGCGTTATTTCGTCACCAATAATAAATGCAGGCGCTACAAAGTAAGTGGTGCCAGAGAGCGTTTTCATTAATAATGATTCCGCATCGTTTGCTCTAAACACACTTTTTATTTTTTGCTCGCACTGCTCACCCTTGCTATTAAAGTAATCAATCCCTTCTACCCTAATTGAGTTACTGGCATAACTTGCAGCGGGTAATTGAGCTAAATCTTCCATGGTCTTTGGCATACCGTATGTTTCTATAAACTCAGGGGCAGCTAAAATAAGTAAGCGGTTACGTGCAATCTTACGAGCAATAAGGGAGGAGTCTTTGGGCTCGCCCACTCTAAATGCTAAGTCAAACCCTTCTGATACTATGTCTACTAACTTGTCGTCTAAACGTAACTCAACTTCTACTTGCGGAAAGCGCTTTTGAAAATCGTTAAGTACAGGTTGCAAATAACGTCTGCCAATAAGCGTGGATGAGGTAATTTTTAACACCCCACGTGGCTCTAAATGATAATTTTCGGCCATGCGCAAGGTTTCGCCAAGCAGCTCTCTTAATTCACTGGCTTTTTTAATCATTTCGGCGCCTGCCGCTGTGAGCGAAAATGAACGGGTGGTGCGGTTTAATAGCCTAACCCCTAACTCATCTTCTAAGCGGCTAATTTGTTTAGATATAACAGAGCGATCTATGTTGCGAATTTCTGCCGCTTTAGCAAAAGAGCCTTGTTCAACTACTTCGAGCAACATTAAAAGCCGGCTTGTTGTATCCATTGTGACACCTTGAATAAGTTATTGATGCCATTTTGGCATTAATGAATTTAAAAATCTACGGTGTTTGTACACGCGTTTAATCCGTATTATGCAAGGCTAATCAACAATGGAGCGTCTTCATGAACAAACATCTAATTGCTGCTGCACTTACTGCGGCAACATTAACACTTGCAGGTTGTGCTGATGAGAGCACAGCTCAGTCAGCCCCCGCACAGCAACTTCAACCAATTGATGTAGCACAGGTGCTTGTTAAACCAGTACAAAGCTGGCACACATACACAACACGTTTAGAGTCTCCACAAGAAGTTGCGCTAATGCCAAGAGTATCGGGCATTATTGACAGTATTGAATTTAATGAAGGCGATGTGGTTAAGCAAGGCGATGTATTATTTCAATTAGATGCTCGTCCATTTAAAGCAGTTGTAGCAAGCTTAAAGGCGCAAATTACAAGTGCAGAAGCGGCGCTTGAACAAGCTAAAAGTGAAGACAAACGTGCAGTACGCTTATTAGACCGTAAGGCAATCTCTACAGAGCAAGCACAAGCACGTACCTCAACTTTACGCCAACGCGAAGCTCAGCTTTTGGCATTAAAAGCACAGCTTACATCAGCAGAGCTAGATTTAGAGTTTACGTCTGTTGTTTCTCCTATTAATGGCATTATTTCGCGCGCCAATATTACTAAAGGTAATAACGTACTTGCCGGCCAAAGTGTTTTAACGTCAATTGTGTCAAACCAAGCTATGTATGCTTATTTTGACGTTGACGAACGTACATGGAATAGCTCGTTTAATGAGGTAACAGCTGCGAGTCGTCAACCGGTTGTAATGCAAAAAGTAGGTCAAAGTGATTTTGCATACAAAGGCTACATTAACTTTATTGATAATCAAATTAACTCATCAACAGGTACATTACGTGTTCGTGCGGTATTTAATGAAGATAGCAATCAGCTACGAGCGGGTTCATTTGCACGCATTAAATTAGCGGCTAATGAAATAAGTGAAAAAGTAATTATTCCTGAGCGCGCTATTGGTACCGATTTAAAAAATCGTTTTGTGTTAACGGTTGGCGAAAACAACGTACTTGAATACAAACTCATTACTGTAGGTGAGCGATACGGTGCTTTACGTGCGGTTACTTCAGGCCTCAGTGAAGGTGATGTAATTGCAGTAAATGGCCCTGCGCGCGTAGGCCCAGGCATGCCAATCTCTCCACAAACAGTAACAATTGATACAAGCGGTGTTGCATTTACATTGTCAAACGACAACGCACAACTTGTGGCTAAGCAATAAGGTTTATTGATGAAATTTTCGCATTTCTTTATACAGCGCCCAATATTTGCGGCAATGCTGTCGTTGGTTATTTTAATTGCGGGTGGTATTTCACTATTCCAACTACCAGTAAGTGAATATCCAGAAGTGGTTCCGCCTACAGTGGTAGTTACTGCCAGTTACCCGGGTGCAAACCCTACTGTTATAGCGCAAACGGTGGCAACACCACTTGAGCAAGAAATTAACGGTACTGAAAACATGTTGTATATGTTTTCGCAAGGTACGAGTGATGGCCGCATGACACTAACGGTCACCTTTGCGTTAGGTACCGATTTAGACCGTGCTCAGGTTCAAGTACAAAACCGCGTAAACAGTGCGTTGCCACGTTTGCCAGAAGAAGTACAACGTTTAGGCGTAGTTGCTGAAAAATCATCACCCGATTTAACCATGGTGGTGCATTTATATTCACCTGAAAAAACGCACGACACCGCGTATTTATCAAACTATGCTGATTTAAACATTAAAGATGAAATTGCACGTTTACCGGGTGTAGGTGATATTCGTATGTTTGGTGCGGGCAAGTACTCAATGCGAGTATGGCTAAACCCAGATGCACTTGCTGCACGCGAATTAACAGCAACAGATGTAATAACAGCGCTTCGCTCGCAAAACCAGCAGGTTGCAGCCGGTAGCTTAGGTGCACAGCCAATTTCAAACGACAGTCAATTTCAAATATTGTTAAACGTTAAAGGACGTTTAAACAGTATTGAAGAATTTGAAAACGTAATAATTAAAGTAGGTGACGAAGGCCAATTAACACGTTTATCTGATGTAGCACGTGTTGATTTAGGTCAAGACACTTACTCACTTCGTGCTGAGCTTGATAATCAACCAGCACTTGCAATGCCAATATTTCAACGCCCGGGTTCAAACGCTATTGAGCTTTCTGATCAAGTACGCGAAACAATGGCGCGTTTATCAAAAGATTTCCCAAGCGGTGTTGAATACGACATTGTGTACGATCCAACTGTATTTGTACGTGGTTCAATTGACGCGGTAATTGCCACTTTGCTTGAAGCAATTGTACTGGTAGTTATTGTTGTTATTGTATTTTTACAAACGTGGCGTGCATCGATCATCCCGCTAATTGCAGTGCCTATTTCACTGATTGGTACCTTTGCAGTAATGCAGTGGTTAGGCGTATCAATTAATACCTTGTCGTTGTTTGGCTTAGTACTGGCCATAGGTATTGTTGTAGATGATGCGATTGTAGTTGTTGAAAACGTAGAGCGTAATATTGAAAATGGCTTATCACCGCTTGAAGCAACACGTGTTGCAATGAGCGAAGTTACAGGCCCTATTATTGCTATTGCATTAGTACTAAGTGCCGTATTTATTCCAACGGCGTTTATTACCGGGTTGTCTGGTCAGTTTTATAAGCAATTTGCGCTTACAATCACAATTTCGACCATTATTTCTGCGTTTAACTCACTCACGTTGTCGCCTGCGCTTGCTGCATTGTTATTAAAATCGCACGATGCAAAACCAGATGCGTTCACGCGTTTACTTAATAAATTGTTTGGCCGTTGGTTGTTTGACCCGTTTAACCGCGTATTTAACCGTGGTGCTAAAGGGTACGAAAAGCTGGTACAAAAACTAATTCGAATGACTGTAATTGTAATGGTTGCATATATTGCACTGGTTGGCGGCACAATTAAGTTATTTGATACCGTACCAGGTGGCTTTATTCCACAGCAAGACAAGCAATATTTAGTTGCAATAGCACAGTTACCAGATGCGGCAAGCCTTGACCGTACTGAAGATGTATTAGCGCAAATGCAACAAATTGCATTAGAAGTACCAGGCGTTGCACATACTGTTGCGTTCCCAGGCTTATCGGTTAACGGTTTTACAAATAGCCCTAACAGCGGCATTGTATTTACGCCACTTGAAAGCTTTGATGAACGTACCGACCCAAGTAAATCTGCAATGGCAATTGCTGCACAGCTAAACCAGCGTTTTGCTGCCATTGATGAAGCTTTTGTAGCGGTTTTTCCGCCACCGCCAATTCAAGGTTTAGGCACAACGGGTGGTTTTAAACTGCAAATTGAAGACAGAGCAAATAAAGGGTTTGAAGCATTATTTAATAGCTTACAAGCTGTTATTGGTAAAGCGCAGCAAGATCCTGCATTAATGGGGCTTTACTCAAGCTTTAGAATTCAAGTTCCACAAATGGATATTGATATTGATCGTGAGCAAGCGCTTATTCAAGGTATTCCACTTGATGAAGTATTTAATGCACTGCAAATTTACTTAGGCTCTGTGTATGTAAACGACTTTAATATGTTTGGCCGTACGTACCAAGTAAATGCACAGGCTGATGCTGACTACCGTAAAGATCCAGAGCAAATACTTAATTTAAAAGTACGTAATCGAGCAGGTCATATGGTGCCGTTAGGTTCTGTATTAACGGTTACACCAACCATTGGCCCTGACCGAGTAATGCACTATAACGGTTACCCAAGTGCCGAGCTTAATGGTAGCCCAGCTCCTGGTTACAGCTCTGATCAAGCACAAATTGCTATTGAAAAAGTACTCGCCGATACACTGCCATCGGGTATTGAGTACGAGTGGACAGAGGTAACGTACCAGCAAGTACTTGCTGGTAACACCATGGTTTACGTATTCCCGTTAGTTGTACTACTTGTATTTATGGTACTTGCAGCACAGTACGAGAGCTTACGTTTACCACTGGCAATTATATTAATTGTACCGATGACTATTTTCTCTGCTTTATTAGGTGTGTGGTTTGTTGGCTCTGACAACAACATATTTACCCAAATAGCGCTAATAGTGCTGGTGGCCCTAGCATCTAAGAACGCGATATTAATGGTTGAATTTGCAAAAGACAGACACGACTCAGGATTATCGCACTTAGAGGCAATACTTGAGGCATGCCGTATGCGTCTGCGCCCAATATTAATGACGTCTATTGCATTTACAGCGGGTGTTGTACCGTTGGTGCTTGCTACAGGTGCGGGTTCTGAGATGCGCCACGCTATGGGTAACGCGGTATTCTCAGGGATGATAGGTGTAACCGTATTTGGTTTGTTATTTACGCCGGTGTTCTACATGCTAGTAACGAGGAAAAAAGAGAGCGCGCAGGAGAATACTCATGACTAAGTTAATGCAAAAAAGGTTTAAAACTAGCCTAACAGTCAGTGCGGTTTTAGTGGCTTCGTTTTTAGCAGGGTGTGCAAGTAAAATAGACACAATAAGCGAGCAAAAAGCGGTTAACGACTTTGTCGCTCAAGCTAATATTGCTAGTAACGTAAGCGTTGCTGATGAAACAAACTGGTGGAGAAAACTTAATTCTGATCAGTTAAATGAACTTGTTACTGGTGCGCTTGCAAATAACTATAATTTGCAAACAAGCCAGTTAACACTTAAAAGTGCATTAGCGCGATTAGGCGAGCAAAAAGCCCAATATTTACCTCAAGGTGGCGTAAATGTTGGCGCAGCTCGAAGCGATGCACCAAGCGTGTATGATCGCCAATCAAGTGCAAACGTTGCACTTGATTGGCAACTAGATTTATTTGGTCGTATAACGGCGTTGGTTGATGCAGCAAATGCATCGGCCATGAGCCAAGCAGAGCAAGTACGTTTATTGCAAATTGAAGTTGTTTCGTCGGTGGTTAAAGGTTTTGTAAGCTATCAGGGCAATGTTGAAAAACAACACATTGTAGCGCTTCAAATAGAAGCCCTTGAGCAAAGCATTGACGTTTTACAGGCACGAGTTGATGAAGGTGTCGCTAACGAGCTCGATTTAAACCGTACTATGGCGCAGCTTAGGCAGCAACAAGCACTTATGCCAGCCATTGAGTATGCAAAATACAGCGATTTATCTGCCCTTGCAGTACTCAGTGGTAAGCTAGCGAAAGACATTGCTATTGAAAACGAGCAAAGCGTGCTTGAGCGAGATTTTAGTGTAGCACTAAAAAACGCTAACAATGCCATTGCCTTACGCCCAGACATTAGCCGCGCATTGTTTGATTTTAGCCAAGCAAACAGTTTAAGTGTTGCAGCGAGTAAAGCACTATTACCTGATATTAGCTTATCAGCATTTGCTGGGGTTGTGAGTATAGACAGCACAGGCTTAAAAAATACCGACCAACAATGGCAAGTAGCGCCACAGTTACAATGGTCATTATTAAGTTACCCCGCTTTATTAGCACAGCGCGATGCGCAGCAGTTTTTAAGTGAAGCTGCTTACAGCGATTATCAACAAATAGTACTAAAGGCATTAAGTGAAAGTGAACTTTCACTGCAAATGTTAGTCAATCAAGCACAGCAAAAGCGTTTTGCAAATGAGCGCTATGACTTTGCTAATAAAGCATTTTTACAAGCACAAGCAATGTATGAAGAGGGCCAAATTCCTTATCTTGAGTTGTTAGATGCGCGTCAGGATGTTTTAATGGCGCAAGAGAATGCTGTTGAAAAAACGATAACTTCACTGCTTGCTAAGGTAAATGCATACCAGTCATTTAATGGCCAATGGAGTTATGCGTTAAACGATACTACTAAGTAGAGTTATATTGATGCCAAAAACTGATAATTTACATAACTACGATATACCGCAAATTATGCGCGCTATTGTACTGCCAGAGCCAAATCAAGCAATTAACTTAGCTGATGTTGAAGTGCCTGTACCAATATGTGCAGACAACGAGCTGCTAGTAAAAGTAGAGTATGTTGGATTAAATCCAGTTGATGGCCACTTTGCTAAAACAGGCTTTTGTAAATGGCAGTATCCACATATTTTAGGCCTAGATGCCGTAGGTGTTGTGGTTAAAGCTAATAAAGGGGTTTTTCCAAATGTTGGCCAGCGCGTCATGTGGCATGCCAACATTGGTGAGCAAGGGGCTTTAAGCGAATACACTAAAGTACCTAACTTTGCAGTGTCGGTTGTACCTGATGAACTGAACCCGGCTATTGCAGCTACATTACCGTGTGCGGGGATGGCTGCACTTATTAGTTTAGATAAAATTGATATTACTGAGGGTGATACGGTTTTGATCGAAGGTGGCTCAGGTGCCGTTGGTCAATTTGCGATTCAATACGCAAAGCAGCGCGGGGCAGATGTATTTGTAACTGCATCAAAGCGTAATCATAAATTGGTTAAACAACTAGGTGCTGACGCTGTTTTTGATTACAACGACAAAAAGTTGTGTGAAAAAATACGCCGCGAGCTTGGCCCGCAAGGCTTTGATGCTGTTATTGATACGATAGGTGGAAACACAACGCTTCGTAACATTGAGCTTATGCGTTTTTGTGGACGAATTGCTTGTTTAAATCCGCTGCCAAATTTTGAGCAAGACTTAATGTACCATCGAGCACCAAATATAAGCGTAGTGTCAATTGGCGGCGCATGGCTTGCTAACAGTTTGTGTGCGCAGCAACGCTTAAGCTTTATGGGCAATTTATTACTTGAAGGGGCGGTTAATGGCGACATTAAACACCCAGACATAACGCCTGTAGATTTTAGTGCTGAGTCGGTATCGCAAGCGCTTAACAAACAACTTGCAGGCGGCTTTACTGGCAAGCAAATTGTTAAAGTTGCTCGATAAACAACCTAAAAAGTTAATTGCAAACGCAGCCGTATTTGGCTGCGTTTTTTTATGCCTTTAAAAAATACAAGCATAATGGCGAACATTTCATCGTTTTATCCTTTATCCATACAAAATTTATATATTTCAGAGTACAGGTGTAAGCCTTTTTGTTTCAACAGTTTACGTCTTCGTAAAGAAAATAAATTGAAAAAACTGTTAATTAATTGAATAGAGTAATTGATCTAAACGATTTTTTATGACGTAATGTAGGTATTATTATCTGGTCGGATGAGTTCAATCATGAGTTTACGTACAAAACTAAAAAAAGTATTACCAAGTATTTCAATCACTGAACAAGAAGCGTTAGACGCAGGCGATGTGTGGCTAGAAGGGTCTATCTACCAAGGTAAACCGGATTTCAGCGCATTACGCGATGTACCTGCAGCTACACTAAGCGCAGATGAGCAAGCATTCCTTGACGGCCCAGTAAAAGAGCTACTTGGTATGATTGACGATTCAGTTATCCAAAATGGTATTCACTTACCAGATGACATTTTAGAGTTTTTGAAAAAAGAGCGTTTTTTCTCGCTTATCATTCCTAAGTCGTTTGGTGGTTTAGAGTTTAGCCCTTATGCAAACTCTACAATCGTGGCAACTATTGCAACTAAAAGCTCAGCAGTTGCGGTGACCGTAATGGTTCCTAACTCGTTAGGCCCAGGTGAGTTATTACTTCACTTTGGTACGCAAGAACAACAAGCACATTACTTACCACGCCTAGCAAATGGTACAGACATTCCATGTTTCGCGCTTACAAGCCCAGAAGCGGGTTCTGATGCGGGTGGTATTCCTGATGTGGGTACTGTTACTAAAGGCTTATACAACGGTGAAGAAGTTCTTGGCCTTGAAATCACGTGGGACAAGCGTTACATCACACTTGCACCAATCGCTACGGTACTTGGCTTAGCTTTTAAGGTTGTTGATCCAGATGGCCTACTTGGTGGTAAAGAAAACCTAGGCATTACTTGTGCGCTTATTCCAAAAGAGCACCCAGGTGTAGAGCTGGGTAACCGCCATGACCCTATGGGTATTCGTTTTTACAACGGTACTACACGTGGTAACAAAGTATTTGTACCAATGGACTTTATTATTGGCGGGCAGAAAAACATCGGCCGTGGCTGGCAAATGCTGGTTAGCTGTTTAGGCGCTGGCCGTGGTATTTCTCTACCTGCGCTAGGTGTGAGTACTTCGCAAGTAGCATTTAAATCAGCATCTGAATACGCAGCAGTGCGTGAACAGTTTGGTTTAGCCATTGGCCAGTTTGAAGGTATTCAAGAAAAGCTAGCCGACATTGCAGGTAAAACATACCTACAAGAAGCAATGCGTGTACTTACAACTGAAGGTTTAGGCATGGGCTTAAAACCATCGGTAGTAACTGCAATTGCTAAATACCACATGACAGAGCTTGGCCGCGACGTGCTAGATTCAGCTATGGATATTCAAGCAGGTAAAGCAATCCAAAATGGTCCGCAAAATACACTTGCGAGCGGTTATGTTGCACAGCCAATTGCAATAACGGTAGAAGGCGCGAACATTCTTACTCGTAACCTAATGATCTTTGGTCAAGGTGTTATGCGTTGTCACCCATATTTACAATCTATGGTTGAATCTATCTATAGTGAAGACAAAGGCGCAGATAAAGAATTTAACGGCATTTTACGTAAAACAATTGGTTACAGCACAGCAAACAGTTTACGTGCGTTCCGTTTAGGTGTTTTACCATTTACTGCAAGCGCTAACTCTGATTTACCAGAAGTACGTGAATACGAAAAAGCAGTGCACAAGTTATCAGCTAAATTAGCGGTTTATGCAGACTTCTCGTTACTTGTACTTGGCGGTAAGTTAAAACAAGCAGAAATGCTTTCTGCACGTTTAGGCGATGTTATGAGCTTTTTATATGCGGCAATGGCATCAATCAAATACTACGAGCAAAAAGTAGCAAGCAGTGAACGCGAGCAAGCAGCGCCGTACTTCCATTACGCAACGCGTTTTGCTCTACAAAGCGCTGAAGAAGCACTGCATAAGTTTTTAGATAATTTCCCTGCAAGTGGTACTCGTAAGTTTATACGTTTTGTAACTATGAACTACTCAACTAAAATGCCAAAAATTAGCGATGACTTAATTCGCGAATTAGCTAAGCAAGCCCAGCTTGATACTGCATTTAAAGCGCAAATTACGCATTTAGTTAAACCAGTAGAAGGCGATGGCCATCATATTAATGAGCAAGCTTACAAAGCTAAAATGGCATCACTTGGTGAGCTGGCTAAAGTTAAAAAAGCATTACGTGCTAGAACAATTAAGCTAGGTGCGCGCTTTAACATCACGCTTGATAACGCACTAGCTGCAAACGTAATTACTCAAGCTGAGCATGCCCAGTTAATTGATTACAACATTAAACGTGAAAAAGCGATTCGTGTAGATGAGTTCGACTTTGACATGAACCTACTAGATGACAACGCACAACCAGTTAACCCACTTAAAAGTGTAGTTAACCAATAACATTAAATTCAATAATGCAAAGCGCCCGCGGTATCGGCGCTTTTATTTTTGAGTAAAAAATTAGTGTGGAGCCCCGCTTGTGTAAAAACAAGCGGGGCTTTTTTATATGTTTTTTAAAGTAGAAACAGGTGGCTGTATTGATTTTTAAGCGAGTATGTATGTGTAGAGCATTAAAGAGGGACGTTTATAATCTTGAAAAAGGGCTAACAACCCCGTTAGCACCTTGCTGCAATACATGGGTATATATTTGCGTAGTACGCACATCACTGTGACCTAGCTGTGTTTGTACTGTACTAATATCAGCGCCGCTTTGCAGTAAGTGCGTAGCAAATGAATGGCGCAAAGTATGTGGCGTAACGTGTTTATTAATATTTGCATCAAAAGCGGCTTTTTTAACAGCGCGTTGTAATTGCTTTTCATCAATATGATGGCGCCTTAATTGCTTACTCTCAGGATCAAGACTTAATTTATGTGATGAAAATAAATATTGCCAGCCCAGCTGTCTATTGTGGTTTGGATATTTTTTACGTAATAAATGAGGCATGTAAGCGCCGCTATACAAGGGGTTTTTCAAATCTAATTGCAGGTAACTATCAACTAATTGTATTTGAGAACGTAATTGCGGTGTGAGCTCTACTGCAAGCGTTACAACACGATTTTTGCCTCCTTTGCCTTCCCAAATTCGAATGCAGTTATAGTCAAAGTCAATATCGTGTATCCGTAAACGCAGTACCTCCATTAAGCGCATACCGCTACCATAAAGTAATCCACAGGGTAAATAATGCTTTGCAGAGCACACTTTAAAAAAATTATTTATTTCTTGCTGCGTTAAAACTACCGGTAGTTTAGTTGCTCGTTTGCTCTTAATAAAACCTAATGATAATGAGAGTGGCTTTTTAATCACTTCTTTAAATAAAAAGCTCAACGCATTTAAGGCTTGCGCTTGAGTGTTAGGAGCAACATTTTGTTGGTTGACAAGGTGGTTTAAAAAAAGTTCGACCTCATTGTCTCCCATCGTTGTAGGGTGCCTCATAGAGTTAAAGCGAATAAACGAAGCTATCCAGTATAAATACGCTTTGACGGTACTTTTAGCATAACGCTTTAGATACATTTGTTCGGCTATCATAGTTAAAAAAGGTGATTTCATGATATGAATCTCTGGCTAAAGTTAACTGTATATATAGACAGTGCTTGTTGTTTTGTCCAATATTACTGATCTCCACCATTTCGGTACATTTTCGCACTGATTAAAAATAATTTTCAGTTAACTAATTGTTTACAGGTGTTTATTTGATGGTTAAGATAAATGCATTGTAATATATGGACATTTGTCGGTTTATAAAACGACAAATGTCGTAGACAAAATTGTTAGGCTACCAATTGGATCCATCTCACTTATGAGTATTGAAGAAACAATAAAATCACAAATTGAAGGTTCGATAGTTAATGATAGATATCTTGAATCTATCGCTATTACATTATTTAATGAAGCTAAAGTAACCGCTGATGGTTATATATTTAAAAAGTTAGTTCCAGCTATGACATTTTATTGCTTTGCTCTGGAATCCAAACTGAATACATATGGCAAAGAAGTTTTCGGCGAACATAAGTCGTTATATAAAAAATTTACCAGTGCAACATTGTTAGGTAAGTTTGATTGGCTGTTATCCAAAATGGACGTTGAGGAACATGAAATTTTAACAACTCATCGGGATACCATAAGTAATATGGTTACTTTTAGAAATGCTGTTGCCCATTCAAAAAATATCGACTTTACAGAAGAGCGGGAACTTATCGGGTTAGAAAATTTTGGTGATAAATATTTAATCGCCCCAACTCACGAAAAAGATTTTATGGCGCTTCGATCCATAGAGAACTGTGAGCTATTTAAGTTAAGTTACGAATTTCTTGAACGTGTATGGTTAGTACAATCGCCTAAGTATTTCGGAAGTGTAGATATTATGAGAGGTATGGGTATCTCTAGTTCAATAGTAGTCGGAAGATAGTAGCC
>NZ_JAGJEJ010000059.1:0-395 GCF_018101025.1 Pseudoalteromonas sp. MMG006 | reverse complement strand
ATTGTTAATTGTAAAGAGAACAACACTTATTGTTTGGGTCTGTAGCTCAGCTGGTTAGAGCGCACCCCTGATAAGGGTGAGGTCGGTAGTTCAAATCTACTCAGACCCACCACTTCTTCTTAAACTTATCATTAAGCTTAAAATGAAGTCGGTATACAAACAGTAAGACCAGCATATGTGGGGCTATAGCTCAGCTGGGAGAGCGCCTGCCTTGCACGCAGGAGGTCAGCAGTTCGATCCTGCTTAGCTCCACCACTTTACTTCTTAAAAATAAATATTCTTTATCGGGCAGCAAAATCGCCTGAGAATAGAGTGTGTTTAATTTTGAGAAGTTTTTGATTCTCTGCTCTTTAAAAATTTGGAAAAGCTGATAATAAAATTCTGATAAATATTCG
>NZ_JAGJEJ010000058.1:0-403 GCF_018101025.1 Pseudoalteromonas sp. MMG006 | reverse complement strand
TTTCTAAACTAAGCGCCTATTTACGAGCTACGCTCGTCACGCCAGCAAGCTGCGAGTCTACGGTAAATTTAAGCTCGATTTGTTTGGTAGGCGTAGAGCTTGCTCACGCGAGAAGCGAAGCTTCTAATTACTTTCGGGTGTATTTATTCAGCGTAATATCTCGTATACATAATTATTAAAAATTACGAGCTGCGCTCGTCACGCCAGCAAGCTGCGCGTCTACGGTGAGTTTAAGCTCGATTTGTTTGGTTGGCGAAGAGCTTACTCACGCGAGAAGCGAAGCTTCTAATTATTTTATGGGCGTATTTATTATGTGAAATACCTTGTATAGATATTATGAAAAATTACGAGCTGCGCTCGTCACGCCAGCAAGCTGCGCGTCTACGTTGTATTTAAGTTCGGC
>NZ_JAGJEJ010000057.1:0-456 GCF_018101025.1 Pseudoalteromonas sp. MMG006 | reverse complement strand
GAGTGTGACCGTGCCGCCAATTTCGTTACTAGTGCCTTGTAATGTCGGTGTTAGGTCGTTTACATCGCCTACATTTTGTATCGTAAGTGTTGGCGCTTGCGTGTCGATAGTGGTGGTTTCACTCACGGTGGTTTCGTTGCCTACGCTATCGCGTACGCTCACTTCAATCGTACTATCGCCTTCGCTTAGCGGTGTACTTGGTGTAGCACTCCAATCGCCGTTTGCATCCACAAGCGCTGTGATGGTTTGTGGGTTGCCATCGCTGTCGGTGACCACAATAGTGACTTGCGCGCCTTCGCCCGCATCGCTCGAACCGCTAATAACTGGGGTATTGCTATCGCTTTGTGCGTCAACCTCAACAGTAAGCGTGGGTGGTGTGTTATCAAAGTCGTCTGAGCTAATTGTTCGCGTGTTACCGGCTGCATCGGTGGCTGTGGCGATCACTGAGCCAACATC
>NZ_JAGJEJ010000056.1:0-493 GCF_018101025.1 Pseudoalteromonas sp. MMG006 | reverse complement strand
CTTTGTGGTTTAATTGCATTACCAAGTGTAATTTATAAAATAGTTAATATTAGAATTAATATGATGCGGTACTAGCTCAGTTGGTAGAGCGCGACCTTGCCAAGGTCGAGGTCACGAGTTCGAGCCTCGTGTACCGCTCCATATTAGTTTTATCCACTTGCTTTAAATAGCAAACTCGATGCCCGAGTGGTGGAATTGGTAGACACAAGGGATTTAAAATCCCTCGACTAACAAGTCGTGCCGGTTCAAGTCCGGCCTCGGGCACCACTTTAAATTATTTCACCAAGGTAATTTAAAGTTGATAAAACAGTATTTTGCGGTACTAGCTCAGTTGGTAGAGCGCGACCTTGCCAAGGTCGAGGTCACGAGTTCGAGCCTCGTGTACCGCTCCAAATTATTTGGAAGCGTTTAGGCGGAATGGCAGAGTGGCCATGCACCGGATTGCAAATCCGTTTACCCCGGTTCGACTCCGGGTTCCGCCTCCATATAATTT
>NZ_JAGJEJ010000055.1:0-499 GCF_018101025.1 Pseudoalteromonas sp. MMG006 | reverse complement strand
AAGAGTAATGCTCAAGTTTTTTCACAAGATCAGCTCGCAAAGGATTTGTTGCAATGTAGCGAGCTTGATTTAATAAATCTTCTTCAGCCTTAACTCTGTGTTCAAAATAGCCTTGCTGCCAAATCTTCCCACTCGAGTTATTGAATTGATTAAATTTTATAGTGGTTATGCTTTTATATTGTCTTATAACTTCTGGCAGTGATGTAGTTTTCAATTGAACAAGCCAATGTAAGTGATCAGGCATTAAAGCATAACAAATACTATTTACTTTATTTTGCATTTGCATGATCCCCCTAGCTGCAATACAAGCATTATTAAAATTTTTGAATAAAGTCGCTTTTTGCGTACTACAAATTGTAATGCTGTAAAATTGATTATTAGAAGAGTACCGATTAAGTAGGAGTTTTTGGGATGAGTACATGGTGTTTGTTTATAGGTTATTTTTATAAATATAGATAAGAAAAATAATAGAACAAGGTAAATGCTTTATTAGGTAATA
>NZ_JAGJEJ010000054.1:0-513 GCF_018101025.1 Pseudoalteromonas sp. MMG006 | reverse complement strand
CTGGTTAACTCAAGTGTCGGTGCAATGGTATCTATTTCACCAGTGCCTGTGGCCGTGGTGTCGTTGCCTGCCACATCTTCAACACTCGCACTAATAGTGTATGCACCTTCTGCAAGTGCTACCGGTACAGGGATTGACCACGTACCATTAGCAAGTACGGTGGCACTCATTGTTTGCGCTACGCCGTTGCTGTCGGTGACAACAATAGTGACTTCACTTCCCTGCGGTGCATCGCTTGTGCCTGCAATCGTTGGCGTGGTGTCGTTGCCCACACCGTTGTCGGTAATAACAAGGCTCGGGCCAGTAAGGTCTATCTGACCTGTCTCAGTGGCACTGCCTATATTCCCTAGGCCATCATCTACCTCGGCGGTTACCGTGTATTCACCTTGCGCTAAATCAGCTGGGGCATCGACGCTCCATACGCCACCGGTGACGGTCGTATCAACAGTCGTAATATTTCCTGCACTGTCTTCAAACGTTAAGCTGATGGTAGTGCCATCGACTGCATCGCTT
>NZ_JAGJEJ010000053.1:0-797 GCF_018101025.1 Pseudoalteromonas sp. MMG006 | reverse complement strand
GTACCATTAATGGTTGGCGTGGTGTCGTTGGTATCAACCAAGGCATTAATGCTAATGCTTGGTGCATTCGTATCAAGCGTCGCGGTTTCACTTAATGTGGTGGTGTTACCGGCGCTATCGCTCACGCTGGCTTCAATGGTCAGCTCTCCATCAGCTAATGCAGTTGGTACATCTGCTGACCAACTGCCGTCGGCTTGTACTGTCGCGGTGAACGTTTCGGTTGTGGTGCCATCGCTCACACTGATGTTTATCACTGTGCCCGCTGGCGCATTGCTGCTTCCGCTGATTGTTGGCGTGCTGTCGTTGGTCGCGCCCACGGTATCCAGTGTCAATGTCGGCGCTAGGGTATCAAGCGTGCCTGATTGAACGGCGCCGCCAGTGTTCCCTGCCGCATCGGTAATGCTGGCTTGTACACTGTAGCCCCCATCTGGTAATTCAGGGCTAGTCGCTTGCCATTCACCGTTTGCATCAACGGTAGCGGTGATTGGATACTCATCACCATTACTGTCGGTAATAACAATGTTTACAACGGTGCCTTCTGGCTCTGTTGAGGTACCACTAACAACTGGCGTGCTGTCGTTGCCAAGGCCCAGTGCATCCACGCTCACAACCGGGGTGATGGTGTCCACATTACCACTGCTGTTTGCTGTACTCTCATTGCCTGCAGCATCCGTAATACTGGCGCTTACAGTAAAGTCACCTTGTGCAAGCGCACTGGGGATTTCAATATCCCAGTGACCATCACTTTCAACGGTGGTGGTGATGGTTTGCACGGCGCCGTCGCTGTCGGTCACGGT
>NZ_JAGJEJ010000052.1:0-932 GCF_018101025.1 Pseudoalteromonas sp. MMG006 | reverse complement strand
TTTGGCCACAGTTTTAGAATCCTTGTATCTAATCTCAGATTCATTTGGCGCTAAACCAGCATTATAATGATGTGGTCTAACATTATTGTAATATCCGTTGATATAATCACTTACACTATATTTAGCGTCTTGAAAGTTTTCATATCCAACTTTTGGCATCCATTCCGTCTTAAAGCTTCTAAAAAATCGCTCCATTGGCGCATTATCCCAACAATTTCCGCGCCTACTCATACTTTGTTTGATTTTATAGCGCCATAAACGTTGGCGATATTTCAAACTTGTATAATGACTACCCTGATCTGAATGGAAAATGAGTCCTGACGGTTTTCCTCTGCTTTCATACGCGAGTTCAAGCGCTTTTAGCGTTAAATTAGTATCTGGTGACAACGACATTGCCCAGCCAACCACTTTGCGTGCAAATAAATCAATAACCACGGCTAAATAAGCCCAACGATTGCCTGTCCAAATATACGTCACATCACCGCACCACACGGTATCTGGCTCAATAACATCAAACTGTCTATCAAGCAGGTTTGGGATTTCAAGATGCTCATTACCACCCCTTTTATATTGATGTTGTGGTACTTGGCAGCTCTCTAGTTTTAGTTTAACCATTAGCTTCGCGGCGCGATAACGGCTTAATTCAAAATCGTTATTCGTTGCGATTGCCGCGATCGTTCGCGCCCCAGCTGAACCACCGCTCATTGCATGTATGGCTTTGACTTCAGCTTCTAGCCTTATTTGCTCTGGTGTCGGCGTTGTATCCCGTATGGCCCAATATTTATAGCTGCTGCGATGCACATTGAATACGCTACACAACACGCTAATTGGGTAACGCTCTCGTTGATTTAACTTCTCAATTAACGAGAATTGTTCAGGGAGTCGGACATCAAGAGAGCGGTAGCCTTTTTTAATATATCCTTTTCTAATTC
>NZ_JAGJEJ010000051.1:0-1214 GCF_018101025.1 Pseudoalteromonas sp. MMG006 | reverse complement strand
CTTGTATGGATAATAACCCCATAAATTAATTATTTTTCTAACCTAGTTCGGGTAATGTGAGGCCCAAGCTTTGGCTGCAACCAAAGCCTTTTATACAGTAGTTCGATTGAGCGTAGGCTCCTCTATTGAGAGACCGGTAACAAGTTAGAACGCTGTATAAACTCCAAGCATTAAACTCGGATAGTCAACGGGGCCTCGAGCCCGAATAGCAAGGCAGAGTCAGCTTATTATGAATACAAAAAATAATCAAAATGAAATTAATGTCGGTGTCGATACAGGTAAAACACAACTCGATATTTATATCAGGCCTTTAGACATTTACTTTACTGTAGAAAACAATCAAAGTGGCATTAAACACGCCATTCAAATCTTAAGAAAACACCCAGTAACACGCGTTATTATTGAGGCAACTGGACGTCTTGAACAGCCTTTTATTATAGCCTGCGCTGAGGCGAATATTCCCTTCGTTATTGCTAATCCCGTGAACATAAAACGCTTCGCAGGCGCTATCGGCCAAAAAGCAAAAACGGATAAACTTGATGCACAACTTATTGCTCACTTTGGTGAAGCGATTAAACCGCCTTTATCATCTTTAAAGCCAGAGCAAATGCGCTTGATGAGCGATTTATTATCGAGAAGACGCCAGTTAATGGATATGCAAACGATGGAAAAAAATCGCTCTCAAATAATGCCAAAAACACTATCGTCACTCATAAAACCTATCTTAACTGCACTGAAAAACCAAATAGATAAAGTCGATTTAAAACTTCAAAAACTGATTGAAGAATGTGACGAATACAAAGCAAAAAATGCCATTATCCAAAGTGTGCCTGGTGTTGGCAATGTGGTCGCATTTAACTTGCTTAGTGATATGCCTGAGTTAGGTTATGTGAACAACAAAGAGGCCGCTTCTTTAGTGGGTGTAGCCCCATTTAATCGTGAAAGTGGCGTGTATCAAGGTAAGCGAATGATACGTGGCGGCCGACCTAAAATAAGAACTGCCATGTATATGGCGATGATGTCAGCCATTCAGTGCAACTCTAAATTTAAAGACCTTTATCAACGCATGGTTAAAGCAGGAAAGCCTAAAAAAGTAGCCATTATTGCGTGTATACGAAAGCTGGTAGTGATCATAAATTCTATGGTGAGGGATGGTGTCATGTGGGATCCTAAAATGGTTTAAAATTAGGAATTGACACCATAGTCACTTGTTA
>NZ_JAGJEJ010000050.1:0-1218 GCF_018101025.1 Pseudoalteromonas sp. MMG006 | reverse complement strand
TTTTTTAGTATTAATTAACTTAAAAGTTAACTATTACTCTACGATAGTTGCTACAACACCAGCACCTACAGTACGGCCACCTTCACGGATAGCGAAACGAAGACCTTCATCCATCGCGATTGGCGCGATTAGAGTTACTGTCATCTTAACGTTATCACCAGGCATTACCATTTCTACGCCATCTGGTAACTGTACGTCACCTGTTACGTCAGTTGTACGGAAGTAGAACTGTGGACGGTAACCTTTGAAGAATGGAGTATGACGACCACCTTCATCTTTAGAAAGTACGTATACTTCTGAAGTGAATGTAGTGTGTGGCTTGATTGAACCAGGCTTAGCTAGTACTTGACCACGTTCAACGTCTTCACGCTTAGTACCACGTAGTAATGCACCAATGTTCTCACCAGCACGACCTTCGTCAAGAAGCTTACGGAACATTTCAACACCAGTACAAGTAGACTTAGTAGTCTCTTTGATACCAACGATTTCAACTTCGTCATTCACGTTGATGATACCCGCTTCAACACGGCCAGTTACAACTGTACCACGACCTTGAATTGAGAAAACATCTTCGATAGGCATGATGAATGGCTTATCGATGTCACGCTCTGGCTCTGGAATGTAAGAATCTAGTGCTTCTGCAAGCTCTACGATTTTAGCTTCCCATTGCTCTTCGCCTTCAAGTGCTTTAAGTGCAGAACCTTGAATTAGTGGTAAATCATCACCTGGGAAGTCGTACTCAGAAAGAAGTTCACGAACTTCCATTTCTACTAGCTCAAGTAGCTCTTCGTCATCAACCATGTCACATTTGTTCATGAATACGATGATGTAAGGTACGCCAACTTGGCGAGAAAGTAGGATGTGCTCACGCGTTTGTGGCATTGGGCCGTCAGTCGCAGCTACTACTAAGATAGCGCCGTCCATTTGAGCAGCACCAGTGATCATGTTTTTAACATAATCGGCGTGACCAGGACAATCTACGTGTGCGTAGTGACGAGTTGGCGTATCGTACTCAACGTGAGAAGTTGAGATTGTGATACCACGCTCGCGCTCTTCTGGAGCGTTATCGATTGATGCGAAATCTTTAGCAACACCGCCGTATACTTTTGCAAGTACGTTAGTGATTGCTGCAGTTAGTGTAGTTTTACCGTGGTCAACGTGGCCGATTGTACCAACGTTTACGTGCGGTTTTACGCGTTCAAACTTTTCTTTTGCCAT
>NZ_JAGJEJ010000005.1:0-233166 GCF_018101025.1 Pseudoalteromonas sp. MMG006 | reverse complement strand
AGTAAAATGGAACAAGAATTAAGGCAATTTATCAGTTACTTCCATCGTATAGTGCCAGAATCTTTCGCTCAACAATTAATTGAGAATACTAAGAATAAAACTAAATTACGCCAATCAATGTTGAATATTTCCTATGCTTTGGGTGATTGTTCAACTGAGTGGCAGAAAAGATTATTGAGTAATATTCTGATACCAATTGATGATATAGGTGGAACACGTGCAGTTAGTTTAGAAATATTGGGCACAGCTATCTGGCGAAGTAAGTCTTTGGTCTTCCAATTAACAAGTAAACAAATTAATGTTTTGGTAAATAGAGTCTCTGATTTCATAACTAAGGATGAGTTAAATATTGAAAGCAATGATAAGCACTTCAAATGGAATTCATTACTACGTCGATTAGAACTAGTTTTTGCACTTATACGTCTTCGTGCAAGTGATAAACAAGATATAGCAAGCTCTATGGAAGTAGGTAGTGTAAATTCAGATAAATTATTACATGCAATACAATTATTAAATAAAAATGTCGGCGGTACATTATTTAGTGTAATGCAAGCAAATAAAAAAGTTAAGTGTCGGGTTCATTTAGATAATATTATTAAGCCAAAAGCATATAATAAAACTCCTGATTTATTATATGCACTTAATATGTACTTATCCGGTGACGATGGTGCTAGTAGTATTACTATTAGTGAGATCTCTTCAGAATAGCAGTGGCAGATAACCACAGTAATTGCCTTTTGACTTATGATATCTATGAGCTAAACACGTAACTAGCTGGCTATTTAGTGTCAGTCAAATGACTGTTTGTCTGGACTGAAAATATTATATTATTAAAGTATTAGTCACTGCGCTCAACTGATTTTGTATTTGTGCCTTGTGTGGGCACCGATGTCTAAACAAGGCACAGAAGCAGTTTATGGAATGGGGGTCATAGAATATTTCATGATATGACACGGAAAATACTAGGGTAGTGGTCACCTGATTTGAAATTTGTGATTTGAGGTTTGTGAATTAGTAAGGATAGGGGTCTAATTTTGAGGAAGATTAAAGAGCTAAAAAAGTGGTTTGGGCGCTTGGGCACAAATTGGGGCACAAATCGGTAAAAACTGTAATTTTTAGGATTATCTTTTAAGGCTTGACTCTCGTTATTTTTAAATTTTGAATACAAAATAATAAAAACTAAGAATTTAATTTTCAACAAAAAATTAAACGAGTATATTGAATAGGTTTTTTTTAACTGTTTGAAATATAGAGTTTAATTGGTACGACCGAGTGGATTCGAACCACCGACCTCTACCATGTCAAGGTAGCGCTCTAACCAGCTGAGCTACGGTCGTACAATTTTTTTAGGGTTCTTAAATATTGGTACGACTGAGTGGATTCGAACCACCGACCCCTACCATGTCAAGGTAGTGCTCTAACCAACTGAGCTACAGTCGTATTACTTATTTAAGATGCCGGCAAAATTAATAACCAGCGGGCGCTAATATATAGCGTGCAGAGTGCTGAATCAAGCAAGTTTGTTATTTTTAAGTTTATTTGTCGTTTTTTTATTCATATTGGGCTTATTTCGCACGTTTTATAAAACCTTTGCCACCAAATAACATGATTTTTAGCTGAGCTTTTAAGTAAGTTCAGTAAGTTAGTGTTTGATTTAGGTTTTATTAAGTTATTAATTGACTCGCTAGTAATACTTTGGCCAAACCACAGCTCCTTGTAAAGCGGTTGTAGCTCTTCTAGGTAACCTGTGAGTTGTGCTTGATAAGGCTGAATATCTTTTAAATAAAACTTTTGAAATACATTACTTATTATTTTGGCTTTTTTATTGTGTTTTCCCTCAGGGCAAAGGTCATTTAAATCGAGTGTTTTTACAAAATCTGTAGCACTATTATTTAATACCACTTGCATGCGAGCTGATTGAATGAGCGCTTGGTTAAATTGATATTTATTTAACTGCTCAAGAGCACTAAAAATAGCATTCGCGTTAATACTATTAAACTGTTGGGTGCTTATTTGCTCTTTAATGATAACCAGCTGTTTAAGGGCATGTAATGTATCGCTGTAACCTGCAGGTTCTTTATTTAGCTCGGTTGATGTTAATTGCCATGTTTGGTTAAGCTCTCGCTCTTTAAAAAGCATAGTATTAAAATAGTGCATTAGATGTGTTTGCTTGTAGGTTTTAGCTTTTTGTATTTTACTAAAGATAGGGCTGTTTTTATCAAGCGAGTTTAAGCAAATCTGTGCGCTTTGTATAAAATTTATTTGATACTTAAATTTACCCGCAGCACTGGCTGTTTTACCTAATTGGTTATTGTGCTCACTGATTAGTACGTTTAATTTGCAATGGCTAATACCTGCAAGTTCAACAATACTCAAAGTGATATTGTTTTTTTCAAGTGGTGCAGGGGGCAATAACGACAGTTGCTTAAGTAAATTAGGCTCAATAGCAGCCACATCAAGTGTACTGCTTAAGCGTTCAACATAGGTTTTATTTGTATCACTAGGGGCTTTATTACAGCCAACCAGTAAAAAGCTGAACAGTATAAGTAAAGTAACTAATGCTGTGTCGTTTGAAAATATGCTAGCTTTTATTGAGTGCTTCATAATTACTAAACTCATACTTAAGGCGTTTGTGTACTGTGAGCATTAAGAGTATAGCAGCAACACTAAGGCCTACTATAATTCCTACCCAAAAGCCATGAGGCCCCATGGCTGGTACAATTATATCTGTTCTTGCCAATACGAAACCTAAGCAAAAGCCGATTAACCAATACGATATAAACGTAATGTACGATATTGGTGTGGTGTATTTTAAGCCTCTTAAAATGCCATTAGCCGCAACTTGTAGCGCATCAGGCAATTGATATATACATGCCAAAATCATGATTGATGAGGCCAATGTTAACACCGCAGGGCTGTCGCTATACAGTTGGCTTATATAGTTTCTGCCTGTAAATGTAATGAGCGCCAAAAACAATGCAATGGCAATAGCTAAAATATAGCTGGTAGAAACCGCTACTTTTAATTGCGTCATATTATTTTGACCAAACAAATTACCAATACGAATACTAATAGCGATTGATAGGCTCAGCGGCATCATGAAGAGTAATGTGGTAACACTTGCAGCTATTTGGTGCCCTGATACCGCAACGGCACCTAAATGAGCAATAAACAAAGGAATACATGCAAATAAAGTCACTTCAAAAAAAGTGGCTAACGATATAGGTATACCCAGCTTTGTTATAATACTAATAGTACTAAAATTAGGCTTTTCGAATGATGAAACTAGCCCTTTCGCATCTATTTTTTTACTCATTTGGCAATAGGTTACTTGGGCTATGGCCATAATAGTTAATACTATGGCGGTAGCAATACCGCACCCCGCACCGCCGTAAGCAGGTAAACCAAATAAGCCATTTATAAATATGTAATTAACCGGAATATTTACAGCGAGCCCCAGTAGGCTGATATAAAACGCGGGCTTGGTCATACCCATTCCTTCGGTCACGTTTCTATAAACTGTAAATATTAAAAAGCCAAATACTCCCCATTTTACAAAGTGAATGTAATCGTAAGCTAAATTAGCAATCGCTGGGCTGGTATCGAGTTTAAAAATAATGGTATCGGCTAAATAGCTTATCGCAAAGCCGGTAAAACTTAAAATAGCGGTTAAATAAAGCGCTTGTTGAAAATAGTGACTAATGCCTTTTCTGTCATCGCTACCTGAAAACTGGGCAATAATACCGGTAAGGGCTAATAAAATCCCTTGTAAAGCCATTAATAAAGGGTTCCAAATACCCGTAGCAATAGAAAGCGCGGCCAAATCGGTTGGGCTTACTTGTCCGGCCATAATAGTGTCGACCACTGACATTAAAATAAGTGTGACTTGTGCTAAAAAAACAGGTAAAGCAAGAGAAAGTAAACGCTTAGCTTCCCAATTACAAAAGGTCATAAAAACAGCTATTAGATTAAACAGGCGGCAATTGTAATCTATTGTGTTTCAAATAAAAATCACAGTAGTGAATGATTTTGCGAGTTGATACGTTAAACTATCACTTTGTAATAATTTAAAGTGATTTTATGTTTACAGGAATTGTGCAAACACAAGCGACCGTTGTATCTAAAGTGCTAAATGAAGGCGTTATTCGCTTAGTGGTGTCGGTAGGTGATGAGTATGTTAAGCACCTTGATTTAGGGGCGAGTATTGCAATTAATGGCTGCTGTTTAACCGTTGTTAAAGTTGAACTAAGTAACCACGATGTAGTGGCGCAAGTTCACTTTGATGTGATTGACGAAACGCTGGCGCTTACAAACTTAGGCGAGTTGGAGTTAGGGAGCTTAGTTAATTATGAGCGTTCTGTAACGTTTGGTACTGAGCTTGGTGGGCATATAGTGTCGGGGCATATCCACTGTGCGGCACAAATAAGCCAAATAATTAAAGTGCAAAGTAACTGTAAAATTCAGCTTAGCTTACCTAAAAAATGGCAAAAATATGTGATCTACAAAGGATTTGTAGCCATTAATGGCGCAAGCCTAACTGTTGGTGAGGTAGATGAACACGGTTTTTGGTTACACCTGATCCCTGAAACACTGGCCATTACTAATCTAGGGTCAGCGCAAGTAGGCGATAAGCTAAACATTGAGGTCGATCAGCAAACCTATACCATTATTAATACGGTCGAAAACTACTTACGCCACCAAGGCTAGAATATTTGTTCGTCATCACTGTCTATATGTAACTCTAGCTTTTTATTCACATGGTCAATATGCATGTTTAAATGGATAGGGTTACAGCAAGCGCTGCACTCTTCAATGTAGTCTTGATCGCCCATACTTGCGTCTATATCTAAATGTATGTGATTGCCGCAATGTGGGCAGGTGATACGTTGTGATAAAAAGTCTTTCATAATCACTCCCGCTATAAATTATTAAGTTAGGTCCAACTTAATCGCTGACAGATGAACCTCTACTTACTCATTAAATATAGCGCTGAAATGCAGCTTATGACACTTATTTTACTGCTTTAAATAGTTTAACTAAGCAGTCTATCGATATGTTGTTTTGCTTCAGTAAGATAGTGGCCTGCAAATATATTAGCGTGATTTAAAATAGAGTATAACTGGTATATGAGTTTGCGTTTTTCGTAGTTTGGAGAAAGCGGGTAGTGCTTGTTATAGGCGTTATAGAAGTCGTTAGGTAGTGGCGCAAATAATTCGCTCATTGCCATATCAACCTCGCGGTCACCGTAATAGCAAGCAGGATTAAATAAAGTGGGTATATTTTTAATAAACCCCATATTCCCACGCCAAAAATCACCATGTAAAAGAGAGGGCTCTATATGATGATTATGCAGCTGCTCTTTAACTAAATTTATTATGCGCTCAGGTTCAACTAGGTTTATGTTTTTTTCAGCGAGGAGTTGTAATTGCCAGCCAATGCGCTCTTCTGCGTAAAATACATCCCACTTTTTATGCCATCTATTTGGTTGCACAGTAGTGGCTAAATAGTTATCTACATCAAAGCCATACATAGCTTGAGGATGCTTTTGATGCAGCATTGCAAGGTGCTTTCCCATATCATCCCAGCGCGTATGTGGCTGCTTATCGAGTACGAGCCATTCGAGCACAATAAACGAAAACTCAATGTTAGCACCTGTTACAATACAATCAGGCACCATAAAAATACTGTTTTGTGTAAGAAGTTTAAGGCCTACTGCTTCGCTTTCGAGGCGTTCAAGCTCGCTTTTAAGCGCTATTTTAACTAAATAATTATGAGTACCATTGGTTAAATGAAAGAGTTTATCGGTATTTGTACTTTGCAATTGGCGTTTATAAGTGTGTTTAAAGTCATAATGAATGGCTTGGCTAATATGCTCGTTTACAGTTTTCCACATAGTTATTGCTCGCCTTTTAAACAGGTATTTAAACTATGGCAAAAAAGTATTAATTTAACAAACTAATCGTTGTAAAATTAACGATATAAAAAATGCTAATGGAGCACTAATGAATAAGAGTTTTATCACCAATTTACTTGCTGGCGTGTGCGTAGTAGCGGGTTACTTTTTTGACCAAGCAATTGTGTTGTCGGTTGGCTTATTTGCCCTCTCTGGTGCGGTTACAAATTTATTAGCTATTCATATGCTATTTGAAAAAGTCCCTTTTTTATACGGCTCTGGTGTTATAGCGCTTAAATTTGAGAGCTTTAAAGTAGCAATTCGCGATTTAATATTAACTGAGTTTTTTTCAGAGCAAAAAATCAATAATCTGCTCAATAAAGCACAGCCAAATATCGACTTTGCACCCATTATTAGTAACGTTGATTTAAACCCTGCATTTGACAATTTATTGGAGGTCATAGAGCAGTCTCAGTTTGGCAGCATGTTAGGTATGTTTGGTGGCAAAGCCGCCATTGAGCCAATGCGAGAAAAGTTTATAGAAAAAATGCAATTGTCGCTTAGTGAGATTTCTCAAACTGACAACTTTAAAGCATTAGTAAACCAAACACTCTCACAAGGTAATAGCGCACAAAGCTTACACGCTACGGTACTTAAATTAGTGGATGAGCGTTTAGATGAGTTAACACCTAAAATGGTGAAAGAAATAATTCAAACCATGATCCGTGAGCACTTAGGTTGGTTAGTGGTGTGGGGCGGTGTATTTGGTGGCTTATTTGGTTTAATTGCAGCTGTTATATAATAAAACTAAGCCTGATTATAAACAGGCTTAGTTTTGCATTAACGCCATACTATTTTGGCCCTGTAATAATTACTTTTTCAGGGTTAAATGTTTTTGCTATATCTTTAATTGACGTACGGGTACTGGTATCAATATTTAAATAGTTAGCGCTTTTATCTAAATTATATAATGTGACAAAGTCACCCATTGATAAGTTATTGCACTTAAGCTTTTTGCTTATAGCCGCTTTGTTAATATTTAAATTACGTGATGTTTTACGTAGTACATGCGCTTTATTAGCCGCTACAGCCATACATGCTTGTGTACCAGCTGATGAATCAGCAGCTTCAAATTGAACTGCTGAAGCAGGGGTTACTAATAGTGTTGCGCCAACTACCAACGTTGTACATAAACTAGCTTTTAACGTATTCATAATTATTCCTCATTGTTTGTGGTTCAGCTTTATTATTGAGCTATTTAATCTAAAAAGCTGTTAACCAAACGCAACAAGGTGTAAGCATGTATGTGAAAAATACACACTTTACGTAGGCGCTTGAATATATACTTTTTAAAATGTGTTTTTTGACATACTTAAGTAAAATTATTTTATAGCGACCAATTTTATTAATAACATAATCATTCTATCGTATTAAATAGCGCACTCACTGCGTTAAAAATGATTCGTGTAGAATATCTACACGTCATAATTTTGC
This sequence comes from Pseudoalteromonas sp. MMG006, assembly GCF_018101025.1. Taxonomy (NCBI): domain Bacteria; kingdom Pseudomonadati; phylum Pseudomonadota; class Gammaproteobacteria; order Alteromonadales; family Pseudoalteromonadaceae; genus Pseudoalteromonas; species Pseudoalteromonas sp. MMG006. The sequence continues at coordinate 225,779 of NZ_JAGJEJ010000005.1, read as the reverse complement.
CTTATTATTGCGCTATTTTCATAACGAAATAATAGGCCACTAATTTAATGCAATTGGTATAACTTATTTTTTCAGCCTGCTATTATCGCCCCCATTATTTGTGATGTTTTATTAGCGCGTATTTATTAGGAGCACCAGTGAGCAAAACGTTAGCAAGCTATTATCAGCAAGCGTATGCATGTGAGCACAAGCATTTTAATCAATGTTTTTATTGTGGATGCGAAGCAACAGAGCGAGACCATTGCCCGCCGCTGCATATGCTACAAAGCATTATAGATTTGGGCGAAGAATCCGATTTTGTATCAATTGCAGCATGTTATGAGTGCCATGCACTATTACATAACGAAAGGCTTATGAGCATAGATGAGCGCTTTACTAAGCTTAAAAAAAAGCTCTCAAGCAAATATGCAAAAGCGCTGCGCGTATACAATATGTGGGAAGAAAACGAACTTGGCGAAATGAGCGACGAATTTGCCCATAGCATTCAAGCGGGTATGAAATTAGGTAAAGAAGCATCAGAGCGCCTAGCGTTTACGGGCTTTAGTTATGCCACAGAAGAAGCGCGCGTAACTGTACGTGAAAAAACTAAAGAGTTTGATGTAGAAGGCATGATTTTTACTGACTTTAAAGAAGCGTTAAACTACTGCATAAATAGTCTTCAAGTACAAAAAAGTGATTTTTATAAAATTTTAGTAGAAGATTACAACGGCGACTTTAATAAAGCGTTAAGCCAATATCGTCATCGTCACGATAAAGTAACCGCAGCGAAAGACGGTAATACATTAATTAAAGATTTTTCAAAGCAACATAAGCAAAATTCAGATTTTGTAACTCGTACCGTTAAACACTTTATAAGCAAAGATCCGTCACTTACAACCGAAGGTGCGCTTGAAAAGCTGTATAACAATTATATAAAAAAATAATTACAGTCATTTAACTCAATTAATCGCTTTTTTACCTGTTTTTTTAGCTTTATACCTTAGCTTTAGCTAAAGTAGCAAAAAAACAGGAGAACCTAACAACATGCAAAAATTTGCTCCCTCATTGTTAGCAGTTGGTTTAGCTGCTGCACTTGTTGGTTGCCAAGAAAATGGCCCACAAGATCCAAAAATAACAATTAATAAAAACCCTTACCCAAGTACTTACAAACCAGTAGCTAGTAGTACATTAATCACAAATGCTACTGTACTTACCGGTACGGGTGAGCGTTTAGATGAAACTGATGTTTTACTTGTTGATGGTAAAGTTCAGCAAGTAGGTAAAGACTTATCTGCTAATGCAGACACGACAATTGATGCAATGGGCAAATGGGTAACTCCAGGTATTATAGATGTTCACTCTCATCTAGGCGCCTACCCAAGCCCATCAGTTGAGTCGCATCAAGATGGTAACGAAATGACGAGCCCAAATACTGCTGAGGTATGGGTTGAGCATTCTGTGTGGCCACAAGACCCTGGCTTTAACCGCGCTCGTGAAGGCGGTATTACCTCATTACAAATTTTACCAGGCTCAGCTAACTTATTTGGTGGCCGAGGCGTTACGCTTAAAAACGTACCCGCACATACCATGCAGGCAATGAAATTCCCTGAAGCGCCAAATGGTTTGAAAATGGCGTGTGGTGAAAACCCTAAACGTGTTTATGGTCGTCAAGGTACATTACCTTCAACCCGTATGGGTAACATGGCCGGTTACCGTATTGCATGGGCAGAAGCGCAAGAGTATAAGCGCGCATGGGACAAATACGACGCTGATTACGAAGCTGGCTTAAACCCAGAAGCACCCGTTCGCGACATTAAGCACGATACTCTTCGAGCGGTGCTTGAAGGTGAAGTATTAATTCACAACCATTGTTACAAAGCTGAAGAAATGGCCATGATGATTGACCTTTCTAAAGAATTTAACTACCACGCGGGTACATTCCACCACGGCGTAGAGGCGTACAAAATTGCCGACCTTCTAGCTGATAACGGTTCGTGTGCTGCACTTTGGCCTGATTGGTGGGGCTTTAAAATGGAAGCGTACGACATGGTTCAAGAAAACGTAGCGATTGTAGATGCGGTTAAAAACTCATGTGCGGTTGTGCACTCTGATTCTGATACAACCATTCAACGCTTAAACCAAGAAGCCGGTAAAGTAATGTACCGTGCAAACGAAAATGGTTTTGATATTTCTGAGCAGCATGCCATTAAATGGATCACGTCTAATGCTGCTAAATCTTTAGGCATTGCAGATAAAACTGGGTCGCTTGAAGCCGGTAAACAAGGTGATGTAGTTATTTGGAATCATAGCCCATTTAGTGTTTACGCAAAAGCAGAGCAAGTGTTTGTTGATGGTGCAAAAGTTTATGATAGAAACGATAGCGCATTCCAAGCACAAAGTGATTTTATGTTAGGCCAACAATAAGGAGCCCAGAATGAAAAATTTATCACGTTCGTTTTCGCTATCCCTGGTTGCTGCTGGATTATTAGCTTCAGGTGCGGCAAGTGCCCAATCGCTTGCTATTGTAAATGCAACACTGCATACATCGACCGAGCAAGGCGTTTTACAAAACGCGAGCATAGTAATGGATAACGGAAAAATTACTGCCATTAATCCAACACAAGTGCAAGCAGATAAAGTTATTGATGTAAAAGGTCAAATTGTAACACCTGGTTTTATTTCAAGTATTAATCAGCTTGGCCTTGTTGAAGTGAGTGCAGTTGCAGGCTCTCGCGATGCAGGGGAAGAAAAAGCGGGTATTGGTTTTGATGTAAGTCTTGCTTATAACGCGCATTCAAGCTTAATACCTTACGCGCGTAAGGGCGGGGTTACACGCGATGTAATAACTCCTCACGGTGGCGACAGTATTTTTTCAGGCCTTGCAAGCGTTGTTGATTTAAGTGGTAGTTTTGATAGTGACATCCAAAAACAAGCCGCTTTAATTGTTTATTTAGGTGAACGCAGAAAAGGCTCTCGTGCTTTTACATTACAAACACTGATTAATAAGCTTGAAGAGCACCAAACTAAAGCTTCTAAAAAGTCTAAAAAAGATGACGACAGTAAGCCAAGTACCGAAGATAAAGTAATGGCTAAAGTACTTAGCGGCGATATGCCACTTGTCGTCGGTGTATCGCGTGCGGCAGATATTATCGAGCTTCTTAAAGTTAAAAAACAGTTTGGCATTAATTTAGTACTCAATGGTGCACAAGATGCAGTTGTAGTAAAAGAGAAGCTAGCTCAAGCACAAGTGCCAGTAATTATTAGTGCAATGGATAGCTTACCTTCAAGCTTTGACTCACTTCATGCAAGTTTAGATAACGCAGCCGTGCTTGAAAAAGCCGGAGTAAAGGTTATTTTGACTGTAGGCGGCGATGCCAGCCATAATATTTACCAGCTTCGTTTTGATGCCGGTAATGCAGTTTCGTATGGCATGAGCCAACAAGGTGCATTAAACGCTGTTACATCCAATGTAGCCGACGTATTTGGCATAAATGCAGGTAGCCTGGAAGTAGGTAAAGCTGCCGATGTGGTTGTATGGAGTAACGACCCATTTGAGCTAAGCAGCCATGTAAGCAAAATGATTATTAACGGTGAAGAAGTTTCTACACGGTCTCGTCAAGATAAGCTACGTGACCGCTATACTACAGATTCAACAATGCCACGCGCTTATACAAAATAATTAACATAGCTTTAATTATCCAAAATTCAGGTTAATTATTAAAGGCCGCTACTTTAACGTTAAAGTAGCGGCCTTTTTATATAAAATGAAGACATAAAAAAAACCGCTTACTTTAAAAGTAAGCGGTTTTTTAATTCAATCTAAAGTTATACTAATTTAGATAAAATTTCATTGAATGTAGCACTTGGGCGCATTGCTTTAAATGCAGCATCATCATTTGGTTGGAAGTAACCAGATAAGTCTACAGCAGGGCCTTGCGCTTCATTAAGCTCGTTTACGATTTGATCTTTTTGTGTCTCTAAATCGCTAGCAATTTGAGTGAACTGCGCTTTAAGCTCACTGTCTTCGTCTTGCTTAGCAAGCTCTTGGGCCCAGAATAAAGATAAGAAGAAATGAGAACCACGGTTATCAATTTCTTTTACTTTACGTGAAGGCGACTTGTTTTCTGCAAGGAAAGTACCTGTTGCTTTATCTAGTGTATCTGCAAGCACTTGTGCTTTTTTGTTACCAGCAGTCACACTTAAGTGTTCAAGTGATGCAGCAAGTGCTAAAAACTCACCTAAAGAATCCCAACGTAAGTGATTTTCTTTTTCGAATTGCTGAACGTGCTTAGGTGCAGAACCACCCGCGCCAGTTTCAAATAAGCCACCACCGTTCATAAGTGGAACAATTGAAAGCATTTTAGCACTTGTACCCAACTCTAAAATTGGGAATAAATCTGTTAGGTAATCACGTAGTACGTTACCTGTTACAGAAATAGTGTCTTTACCTTCTTTAATACGCGCTAAAGAGAAAAGTGTTGCTTCAAGCGGTGCTAAAATTTGAATATCTAGGCCAGCAGTGTCGTGATCTGGTAGGTATTTGTTCACTTTTTTGATTAGTTGTGCATCGTGAGCACGGTTTTCGTCTAACCAAAAAATTGCCGGAACGCCAGTTGCACGTGCACGGTTTACAGCAAGTTTAACCCAGTCTTGGATTGGTGCATCTTTAACCTGACACATTCTCCAAATATCGCCTTGCTCAACAGTGTGCTCAAGTAAAGTAGCGCCATTTGCATCAACAACACGGATAGAACCGTCAGCTTTTGCTTCAAACGTTTTATCGTGCGAACCGTACTCTTCAGCTTTTTGAGCCATAAGGCCAACGTTTGGAACGCTACCCATAGTTGTTGGATCAAATGCGCCGTTTTCTTTACAAAAATCAATAGTTGCTTGGTAAACACCTGAGTAACAACGATCTGGAATTACAAAGCTTGTGTCTTGTAATTTACCGTCGTTATTCCACATTTGACCGCTTGAACGGATAGCTGCAGGCATAGACGCGTCAATGATCACATCACTTGGTACGTGTAAGTTTGTTATGCCACGGTCAGAATCAACCATAGCAATGGCAGGGCGATCTGCGTAAACAGCTTGAATGTCTGCTTCAATTTCTTCGCGCTTAGCGTCATCTAATGTTTGAATTTTAGCGTATACGTCGCCTAAACCATTATTTACATCAACGCCTAGCTCTTCAAAAAGCTCACCGTGTTTAGCAAATACATCTTTGTAGAATACCTTAACAGCGTGACCAAAAATAATTGGATCAGACACTTTCATCATTGTCGCTTTCATATGAAGCGAGAATAAAACGCCTTTTTCTTTAGCTGCATCAATTTCTGCTGCTAAGAACGCTTGAAGCTTAGAAGCGCTGATGCGTGATGCATCAATAACTTCACCAGCTAAAAGTGGAGTGCTTTGCTTAAGTACAGTGATGTCGCCGTTAGTAGCTACATGTTCAATACGAACATCAGTTGCAGTGTCTACAGTTACAGATTGCTCTGAACCAAAGAAATCGCCTTCGTTCATGCTTGCAACGTACGACTGCGAATCTTTGCTCCACGCACCCATTGAATGAGGGTTGTTACGTGCATATTCTTTAACAGAACCAGGCGCGCGACGATCAGAGTTACCTTCACGTAATACAGGGTTTACTGCACTACCTTTGATTTTATCGTAAGTTGCTTGAATTGCTTTTTCTTCATCGTTTTTAGGCTCAGAAGGGTAATCAGGTAACGCATAACCTTTAGCTTGTAGTTCTTTAATTACTGCGCGAAGCTGTGGAACGGATGCACTGATGTTTGGTAATTTGATGATGTTAGCTTCAGGTGTTTTTGCTAATTCGCCAAGCTCTGCAAGTGCATCATTAATGCGTTGCTCTTCAGTTAGGTAGTCAGGGAAGTTTGCAATTACACGACCTGCTAGTGAAATATCGCGAGTTTCAACTTCAACACCTGCCGCATTGGTATAGGCTTGGATAATTGGTAACAACGAGTAAGTTGCTAGTGCCGGAGCTTCGTCCGTTTTTGTATAGATAATTTTTGATGTCATCATCATTCCTAGATAGTAGGCCAAAGGCCTTATTCAACAATGCAAAGGAACTCATTAAACTTGAGAAGCCGTATCAACTTTCAAATAATGAATAGTTTGTTAGGTGTTAATACTCAGTATTGCCTTTTAATAAAGCAGAATAATCACACCTGACGAACTGGGTTCCTGTTTATAATTCAACGAATAACACTACACTTAACCACTAAATTGGTTTGAGTGGTATTAGCCTTTAGCATAGGAAGTTCCTAATACAAAAACACTTAAGCAATTGCGATGTTAATACGTTGTTTTTAGCACCAAGAGTGTAACAAGCTTGGCTAAAAAGGGCTAGGTTTTGAACTTGCCAACAAGTATATAAATAGCTCTGTGTTAGAACATTGGGGTATATAAAATAAATTCAAGGAAAAGGGTTGAAATTACGCGAAATGAGGCAATAAATAGCGGTAGAAGCAAAGAAGTGTTTTGAAGGATTAAGCGAGGATCTAAATTAGGTCACTCGCTTTTAGTGGAACAAAGTTGCAATCACTCTAAAATGTCACCGTTAGGGGCAATATTTTTAGCATGAAGGCCTTTAGGACCTTGTTCTAATTCGAATGTTACATCTTGACCAGCTTTAAGTGTCTTATAACCGTCCATTACAATCGTTGAGTAATGAGCGAAAATATCATTCTCGCAGCCGTCTTCTACGATGAAACCAAAACCTTTGGCGTTGTTGAACCATTTGACTTTACCACAAGCCATACTTCTACATCCTTCTATAAGTTGACTAATTTAGTTATTCTAAACTATATAATTTGCTAGACTGACTAAGGTTTAATCAATCTACATTTGACTGTAGTTTATTTAGCCAACCAGTCAAGTGTTTGAAGTTATTTTTTAACATTTTATTTATTTTTTATTCAAGTTTGCTTGAGTTCCAAAGACAAGACTATATTTAATTATGAGTGGTATGAAAGATTCAGGTGTAATAGACACAGTTCGTGATAGTGAAAAGCAAAAGCTTCAGCCACCGCGAAAATACAAAGTTGTTTTAAATAACGACGACTACACGCCAATGGACTTTGTAATAGAAGTTCTGATGACGTTTTTTAATATGGATAGCGATAGAGCAACCGACGTGATGCTTCAAATTCATGAAAAAGGTAAAGGTATATGCGGGGTTTACAGCCTCGACGTAGCCCATACCAAAGCTGAACAAGTTAACCGCTACTCGCGGGATAACGAGCATCCACTGCTTTGTAGTTGTGAGCAGGAGTAGATACCAGTTTTATTAAAAAAATGACCATTTTAGCGGATTAAATTACTTATTAACTTCGTTAAAAATTATTCATATAGAGCAACTATATTTGTAATTTTTGCCCTGTTACTAAGTTATTTCCTCATCGCTATAATAGGCCACTAATTTAATGCAATTGGTATAAATACCAATTAGGGTGATCAAACATCCGATTGTTGTGGTATAAAATTATTATCTCAGTAAGGGGTTGCCAATGCTAAACAAAGACTTAGAACTAACCTTAAATGCCGCGTTTCGTGAAGCGCGCACTCGCCGTCATGAGTTTATGACCGTAGAGCACCTTTTACTTGCGCTTTTAGATAACCCGTCAGCGGGGGAAGCTTTAAACGCGTGCGGTGTAGATATTTCAGGCTTAAAAACTGAATTATTAGAGTTTATCGACGAAACAACGCCGGTAATTCCAGATTTAGAAGAAGAGCGAGAAACTCAGCCTACACTGGGCTTTCAACGAGTTCTACAACGCGCAGTTTTTCATGTTCAATCATCAGGAAAAAATGAAGTAACAGGCGTAAATGTCTTGGTCGCTATTTTTTCGGAGCAAGAAAGCCAAGCTGTATATTTACTTAAAAAGAGTGATATTTCTCGCTTGGATATTGTTAACTTTATTTCTCATGGTATTTCAAAAGCAGATGATGAGTTAGGTGACGACACCGATGACATTCATGAAGAAGTGCAAGAAGTACAAAATGAAGAAGCAAGCAAATTAGATAGCTTTACTACTAATTTAAACGCACAAGCCCGTGATGGAAACATTGATCCATTAATCGGTCGCGATAGTGAAGTAGAGCGCACGGTACAAGTATTGTGTCGTCGTAAAAAGAATAACCCACTACTTGTGGGTGAAGCAGGGGTTGGTAAAACAGCCATTGCTGAAGGCTTGGCGTATCGTATTGTTAACGAGCAAGTACCTGAAGTAATTGCTGATGCAGTTGTGTACTCGCTTGATATGGGCGCATTATTGGCGGGCACCAAATACCGAGGGGATTTTGAAAAACGCTTTAAAAGTTTATTAAAAGAGCTGCAAGCAAAACCTGGCTCGATTTTGTTTATTGATGAAATACACACGATTATTGGTGCAGGTGCAGCCTCTGGCGGTGTAATGGATGCATCAAACTTATTAAAACCATTACTTTCTAGTGGGCAATTACGTTGTATGGGCTCTACTACATACAATGAATATAAAAATATTTTTGAGAAAGACCGTGCCTTGGTTCGTCGCTTTCAAAAAATTGATGTACTTGAGCCAAGTGTTGCCGATACCACCAAAATTCTTAACGGATTAAAAGAGCGTTACGAAGAGCATCATGGTATTCGTTATACCCAAAAAGCCCTTAAAGCAGCCGCTGAATTAAGTGCTAAATACATTAATGAACGTCACTTACCCGACAAAGCTATTGATGTAATTGACGAGGCGGGTGCTAATCAGCGTTTGCAGCCAAGTTCGAAGCGTAAAAAAACCATTGGTGTATCAGATATTGAGCTGATTATATCTAAAATGGCACGTATTCCACCGCAAAATGTTTCATCAACAGATAAAGAAACGCTTAAAAACCTTGATCGCAATCTTAAAATGCTTGTATACGGGCAAGATCAATCTATTGATGCACTTACATCAGCTATTCGATTATCTCGCTCAGGACTTGCGAACGAAGATAAGCCAGTAGGTTCATTCTTATTTGCAGGCCCAACGGGTGTAGGTAAAACTGAAGTCACTAAACAGCTAGCTAAATGTATGGGTGTTGAGTTTATTCGTTTTGATATGTCAGAGTACGTTGAGCGCCATGCGGTGAGTCGTTTAATTGGTGCGCCACCAGGCTACGTAGGCTTTGAGCAAGGCGGGTTATTAACCGAAGCTGTAATTAAAAACCCATATGCTGTTGTACTTTTGGATGAAATTGAAAAAGCACATCCTGATATTTACAATATCTTGCTACAAGTAATGGATCACGGTACGTTAACCGACAACAACGGTCGTAAAGCAGACTTTAGAAATGTTGTTGTAGTAATGACTACCAATGCTGGCGTGCAAGAAACTACGCGCAAATCTATTGGCTTTAGTGAGCAAGACCATACGCACGATGCAATGGGCGAAATTAATAAAGTATTCTCGCCAGAATTTAGAAACCGCTTAGATAACATTATTTGGTTTAACCACCTTGAAAAAGACGTTATTTTACAAGTTGTTGATAAATTTGTTGTCGAACTGCAAACGCAATTAGACAAGAAGTCAGTTAACCTAGAACTTACATCTAAAGCGCGCGAATGGCTTGCAGACAAAGGCTACGATAAAGCAATGGGAGCGCGACCTATGGCACGCGTTCTTCAAGAAGAGCTTAAAAAACCACTGGCCAACGAAATCTTATTTGGTCAACTTATTGATGGCGGCACAGTTAAAGTGTCTGTTAAAGATAAAAAAATACGCTTTGATTACGAAAGTAATTTAACACCAGCGTAATTAGCTTTGTAAAAATAAAATAGCTCGCTTGCAGCGAGCTATTTTTTTGACTTTTTACAGGCAACAAAAAACCCAGCAAAAGCTGGGTTTTTTGTTTATTAAATGTAATTGCTAGTAAGTACCATCAATTACATTTAATAAACGCTTAAAGCTAGTTATACACTAGCCAAAAACTAAATCTCGTTTACGCACTTACTTAGCGAGCACGGAATACGATACGACCTTTCGATAAATCGTAAGGAGTCATTTCTACCGTTACTTTATCGCCGGTTAAAATACGGATATAGTTTTTGCGCATTTTACCTGAAATATGAGCCACAACTACGTGACCATTTTCTAGCTCAACTCGGAACATTGTATTTGGTAAAGTATCAAGGACTGTCCCTTGCATTTCGATTACGTCTTCTTTCGCCATGTTTAGCGTAACACCTCTTTAATAGTTAAACGCTGCAGATTTTGCCCAAAATACGCCAATAAGTAAAGGCGCAGGGGGAATTTTTGCAAATTAAATAGCCAACCACTCATCATTAACCTGTTTTTGTGCGGGCAAAAACTGAGTTTTGTACTTCATTTTATCGCATTCGTCTATTTGGTAGCCCAAATAGACGAATTCCTTATTTTGTTCTTTAGCAAATTTAAGCTGCTGTAAAATCATTACCGAGCCTAAACTATAGTGCTCAAAGTCGGGGTCAAAAAACGTATAAATAGCCGATATAGCGTTGGTCATACAATCAGTTACCGCAACAGCTACTAACGTATCTTGATGCCATAACTCTATAAATGTGATCTCTAGCCAGCTGCATGATAAAAAACTTTGGAACTGCATTTTATCAGGAGGATACATAGAGCCATCGCTATGGCGTAAGCTTATATATTTACTGTAAAGCGGATAGTATTGCTCGCGCTCAACACTTGAATATTTAACTTCAAATGCTGATTTTGCTTTGTTTTGTTTACGTTTTTGCGATTTTGATGGAATAAATTGTTGCGCCAATACTCGTACTGAATTGCACTCGCTACAAATAGGGCAGTGCGGACGATAAATTTGGTTACCGCTGCGTCGAAAGCCTAACGCTAATAGTTGTTCAAATTTATCGGTTGTATAACAGCTCGGGTCTAAAATCACCAAAAGCTGTTCTTGGCGATCGGGTAGATAGCTACAAGCAAACTCTTGGCTTAAGCCAACGCGCGCCGGAAGATGTTCATTCATAAATTGCGTTAAGCTCCTGTGGTTCCCACATAGTGTGATCAACACAATAAGTGTGTGCTTTTTTGAGTCTAGTCAAAAATTCTGAGCGGGGGATCACTTTTGCACCTAAAGAAGTTAAATAAGGGTTTTCTAGTTGGCAATCTATAAAATGTGCATTATGGCGTTTTAACCAATTAACCAACGCCCACACTGCAAGCTTTGAGCAGTTGGTTTGATGATGAAACATCGACTCGCCACAAAATATACCATTTTGCATAATGCCATAAAGGCCGCCTGCTAGTTCTCCATCACGCCAAATTTCAATACTGTGTGCAATACCGGCCTCATGTGCATCGTTGTAAGCGTCAATCATAACTTGAGTGATCCAAGTGCCATCGGTATCAATGCGTTGCTCACAGCACGCTTCAATGACCTCAGCAAATGCATTATTAACAGTAACTTTAACGGGGTGCTTTTTTAAATGCTTTCGCAGGCTCTTACTTATATGAAATTCATTAAGCTCTATGATGCCGCGCTCGCTCGGCGACCACCACATTATGGGCTCGTCTTCGCTAAACCACGGAAAAATACCATTTTTATAGGCATTACTTAAACGCGCAACGGATAAATCGCCGCCTATTGCCAGTAACCCATCAGGAGAGGTGAGAGCATATTCAGGGTGTGGAAATGCTATATCGTTTTCACTTAATTGGTATAGCTGGTTTCTCATACATTGCTTAATTTATTAATTATCTTAAAAGTGTAACTATATTTTAGGCATAAAAAAAGGCTGAAATTGGAAGCGTCGCTACAAAATAAGACTAATTTCTAATAGGCCGCAAAAGTCTAAGTTCGATACTTTGACGGACCCAGATCGTAGTTTCTGTGTGCTTTAACAAAAAGCGTGCTTTTTATCTGAGCAAAGACGATCAACTTTATAAATAGCTTTGTCGGCAGGTAAATAAGCTTAACCCTTCCGAGGTTTTTCGTCATTTTTGATAGTTATTTATAAGTAGACTAATACTAATACACGAGAAGTCTGGCTTTAATGAGGGGTTAGGTGAGATATACTTTTCTTATTATAAACTTTCATAATTGTAAAAAAGCACAAGCGTGACTCAGTAACCAGTGGTTTACCATCATTACTATTATTGCGATCAAGTTGAAACCACTAGAGTAAGATTGTTGGCAATGCGTGAAATTGTCCTCATATTAAATTTGTGACTAATGCTTAATAGTGTCTGCATAGACATATTAATGCTTTCCTAGTATGAGTGAGCAATATTCTTTGAACAATTTATTAAGTTCAATTTTAAAAAATCGATAGTAATTAAACACAAAAATCCCCTAGTAATTGAATTACTCAATTACTAGGGGTCACGATATTAAATGTCCGTTATGAGGTAGTTGCGGCTTTCATTTCACTTACAAACGCTTTTAACTGCGTAGTCATTGCATCTAAATCATTAAGATTAGCCTCAATAATTTTAACAACGGCAGAGCCTGAAATTGCACCGGCTGCGCCTGCATTTAGCGCTGCTTTTACATCATCGGGTGTTGAAATACCAAAGCCCAATAAAGCAGGGGCTGCATGGTATTCTTTTAATTTAGTTACAATGTTGCCCGCTGGCATTTGCGCTTTAGTATCAGTACCGGTAACACCTGCACGCGACAGTAAATACGTGTACCCACGCCCGTAAGACGCGCACTGGCGCAGTGTATCGTCATCGGCATTGGGTGTAGCAATAAATATTGGGTCTACACCGTTTGCCATAGCGGCTTTTCTAAACATTTTAGACTCATGTAGTGGCACGTCAGCAACTAAAATAGAGTCTACGCCTGCTGCTTTTGCATCTTTATAAAATGCTTCAAGGCCGCGCTTAAACACAAGGTTAGAGTACAGTAATAAACCGATAGGAATATCTGCATTGTAATCGCGTATTTCTTTAATAATATCAAAGCAATCTTGGGTGTTAATATTTACATCAAGCGCGCGAATATTCGCTTTTTGAATAACAGGGCCATCAGCGATTGGATCTGAAAACGGAATGCCAAGCTCAAGTGCATCAGCGCCACCGTCAATTAGGCTTTTAATAATCGCAATACTTTGCTCTTTGCCTGGGTCACCAATAGTAACAAAGGGTACAAATGCACCTTGTTTTTGCTCATTCAGGGCGGCAAATGTTTTACCGTAACGATCTGTATTTAACTGGCTCATAGTTGACCTCCTTGTGATAAAACAGTGTGTACGTGCGTTAAGTCTTTGTCGCCACGGCCACTTAAGTTAACCACTAAAATGCTTTCTTCTGTTTGCTCTTCTGCGTATTTAAGTGCATAAGCAAGGGCATGGCTTGATTCAAGTGCCGGAATAATACCTTCGTTTTTAGCAAGCGCTTGAAACGCATCAAGTGCTTCTGTATCGGTAATACCAACATATTGAGCACGACCTGTTTCGTGTAAAAACGCGTGCTGTGGGCCAACTGCTGGGTAATCAAGACCGGCAGATACCGAGTATGACTCTTCTATTTGCCCATCGTCGTTTTGCATAATGTAAGTATACGTACCGTGTAATATACCTTTGGTGCCTTTACATATGGTAGCGCCGTGCTCGTGGGTATCTAACCCTTTACCAGCAGGCTCTACACCAATGAGTTTTACACTTGGCTCGTCGATAAAGTCTGTAAACATACCAATAGCATTAGAGCCACCGCCAACACATGCAAGTACCGCATCGGGTAAGCGACCTTCAGCTTTTAGTATTTGCTGTTTAGCTTCTTCACCAATAATTTTTTGATACTCTCGTACAATTGTTGGGAATGGGTGAGGGCCCGCAGCAGTACCAAGTAAGTAATGTGCCTCTTGATAATTTGCAGACCAGTCACGTAGTGCTTCGTTTACCGCATCTTTTAATGTACCTGAGCCCGCTGTTACAGGAATAACCTCTGCGCCCATTAATTTCATTCTAAATACGTTTGGCTGTTGGCGCTCTACATCTTTAGCGCCCATATAAATTCGGCATTTTAAGCCAAGTAATGCACACGCAAGAGCTGTTGCAACACCATGTTGACCAGCGCCGGTTTCTGCAATCACTTCTTTTTTACCCATACGTTTAGTTAGCAACGCTTGACCAAGTACTTGGTTAGTTTTGTGTGCGCCACCGTGTAATAAATCTTCGCGTTTTAGGTAAAGTTTAACTTTAGGATTTTTAATTAAATTACGCGTTAAAGTAAGCGGCGTAGGGCGCCCTGCATACTCGTTTAGTAACTTAGTAAATTCTTCCTGAAACTCAGGATCTTTTTGTGCTTTGTTAAATTCGTTTTCTAACTGCTTAAGCGCAGGGACAAGTAGCTCGGGTACAAACATACCGCCAAACTCGCCAAAATAAGCTGGATTTTGCATTTTAACCTCAATAATTTCTGATGCTTGTAAAAGCATTTTGTAATTTGTTAGGGCACTTTTTACCCGCAGATTCTTCAACGCCTGAGTTTAGGTCAAGGCCAAGGGCACCTTGAAAAAGCGCGTCTTTAATATTTTCTGGATTTAAGCCACCCGCTAGCATAAACGGTGTGGTTGCATCGCGAAGCACCGACCAATCGAATGCTTTACCTGTACCACCAGCTTGTGTATCGCTGTGGGTATCGTAAAGGTGGCGTTCTACGCCATTTAAAGGTGTTGGTAATGCATCTTTAATTGCTTGTGCTTTCCAAATTTCACACCCGTTAGGAAGTTGTGTACGCAAAGTGGCAATATAATCGTCACTTTCTTGTCCATGTAGTTGAACTGCCGCTAATTTTAACACACTTGCGTATTGAGCTACTTGCTCAATGGGTGCATTTACAAATACACCTACAAAGTTTAGCGGAGCGCTTTGGGTAAGCTCAATAGCACAGTCTAAATCTACATACCGTGGTGATTTAGGGTGAAAAATAAGCCCACCATATACAGCACCACTGTTATAAGCTGCTTGTGCGTCTTGGCTGCGTGTTAAACCACAAACTTTGTTATCACCAAGTATCACTTTTTTACAGGCTTGCTCTAAATCGCGCTCGGCCATTAGGGAGCTGCCAATTAAAAAACCATCGCATAGCGGTGCTAGGCGTTTAACATCTTGATGGGTATAAATACCAGACTCTGAAATAACCACTTTATCTGCAGGAATGAGTTTACGCAGTTTTTCGGTTGTGGCTAAGTCAGTGCTTAAATCACGTAGGTCACGGTTATTAATACCTATAATTTGTGCATCGAGCGCAAGGGCGCGGTGTACTTCTTCTTCGTTACTTACTTCGGTTAATACCGACATATTAAGCGAGTCCGCTACTGCGTGTAGGGCTTTATATTGCTCATCATCAAGTACTGAGAGCATTAACAAAATAGCATCACCGCCATAAATTCGCGCCATATACACTTGGTACTCATCAATAAAAAAGTCTTTACAAATAAGTGGTTGCTCTACTTGGCTACGTACAAATTCTAAATAATCAAAGCTACCTTGAAAGTATTTTGCGTCTGTAAGCACGCTCATACAGGTAGCGTATTTTTTATAAACAGAGGTGATCTCTGTTAAATCAAACGGCTCGCGTATTAACCCTTTTGATGGAGATGCTTTTTTGCACTCTAAAATAAACTGTGTACCTGGCGCCGCCAGCGCTTCATAAAAGCTGCGACTAGTAGGCTCTACTAGATGCTTAAAGCTTTCAAGCGGGCGGGCTGCTTTGCGTTCAATAAGCTCTAATTTTTTATCAGCAACAATTTTGTCTAATACATTAGCCATGACTTACCTCAATAATTGCATTTAATGTGTCCATGGCCTTGCCTGAACTAAGTAGTGTTTGTACTTGTTGTGCCCCTTCTTTTAACGTTTCTGCTTTACCTGTTAGGTATAAAAGGGCAGCTACGTTAACCACAATAGCCGCATTATGTGCGTCTGTGCCTTTACCCTGCAATATGGCGAGGCTTGCATTTGCGTTGTATTGTGGGCCTTCACCGGCTAGTTGTTCAAGTGAATAGTTTGCAAGGTCAAAGTCGCTTGGGTTCAATGTGTACTGCGTTATTTCGCCATCATTGATCTCAACTACATTGGTTGGGCCGTGCAGGGCGATTTCGTCGGTACCTGAGCCATGCACGATCATTGCGCGCTTAGTGCCTAATGTTTTAAGTGTTTGCGCCATAGGCATACATAACGACTCATCGTACACACCTAGTAATTGCACATCAGGCGCCGCAGGGTTAGCAAGTGGGCCTAAAATATTAAAAATTGTACGTGTTTTAAGTGCTGTACGTACGCCCATCGCATGACGTACGCCGCTGTGATAATGCGGTGAAAATAAAAAGGTAAAGTGTGTTTGCTCAAGGCATCTTGCAGCTTGTTCTGGGCTCATATCAATATTAATACCCAGTGCTTTGAGTAAATCGGCTGAGCCTGAATTACTCGATACACTGCGATTACCATGCTTTACCATATTAATACCTGCGGCCGCTGCAACAATTGCAGCGGTAGTGCTTATATTAATTGTATTTGAGCCATCGCCACCGGTACCACAGCTATCAGCAAGTTGTGAGCTGGTTGTATTAAAAGTAACCGCGTTTTCACGCATCGATGCGGCAGCGCCGGCAATTTCATCGCTCACTTCGCCTTTTATTTTAAGGCTAATAAGTAAAGCTGTTAGCTCTATTTCGCTCATGTTGCCTTGCATTATTTCATCAAATAATGCTTTTGACTGCTCATAGCTTAGTGATTGATTTTTAATAAGCTGCTCAATAGCATATTGAACATTTATGGGCTCTTGTCGTTGTGTACTCATAATGTCCTCTATTAATTTGCGCGTGTTAAATACGCGACACTTTGCTGAAGTAGCATCGCACCATTTGGCGTAAGTATTGATTCAGGATGAAACTGATAGCCCAATGCACTGTCTTCATGATGGTAAATAGCCATAGGTATGTCTTCAAATTGTGCTATTACTTCAATATTTTTAGGTACTTCAGTTGCCATTAGCGAATGATAACGCGCTACAGGCATTGTACTTCCCATGCCATCAAATACAGGGTGTGCGTTTAAATCAATGATTGATGACTTACCATGTACGGTTTTGCCAGCGTGACCGATTACTCCGCCATAACTTTGTGTTAAAGCTTGCTGCCCTAAACAAATACCAAGCATAGGGAATTGACCTTTAGCAAGTTCAATTAGCCCCATTAAACAGCCTGCATCGCTTGGTGTACCAGGCCCTGGTGATAGAACTAATAATACTTGGCCAGACTCTTGGCGCATTTTGTTAAAAATAACGTCAGCGCTTATGTTGTTTCTGTATACAACAAGCTTACACCCTAGCATGGTTAGTTCATCAACAAGGTTGTAGCTAAACGAATCAAAATTATCTAAAAAGTATATTTTAAGTGGATTTGCATTACTCATTTTATACCGCCTTATAAGTAGATTTTATGGCGGTAATAACCGCTTGAGCTTTTGCGCGGGTTTCATTTGCTTCTGATTGCGGGTCTGAGTCAAACACGACACCTGCGCCAGCTTGTACATACGCTGTATTGTTTTTTACAAACGCAGAGCGAATAACAATACAGCTATCCATTGCGCCATCGCCGGTTAAATAACCTACTGCGCCACCGTAGCTTCCACGGCGTTTGCCTTCGGTTTGGCGTACAAGCTCTGCGGCACGTACTTTAGGAGCGCCTACCAGCGTGCCCATGTTCATACACGCTTGATAAGCATGTAGTGCGTCAAGTTCAGGTTTTAATGTACCTACCACACGTGACACTAAATGCATTACTTGTGAATATCGGTCTACTTTTAATAGCTCTTTTGCAAAACGAGTACCTGCAACACTAATACGTGCAACATCGTTACGGGCTAAATCAACAAGCATTAAATGCTCAGCACGCTCTTTTTGATCGTTTCTTAGTTCAAGTTCAATACGGCTATCTAAGTCTGGGTTTATTTGTCCGTTTGCAAATTTACCACGCGCTCGGGTACCTGCTATTGGATACACTTCAACTTGTTGATTACTTACATCGTACTTAAGCGCCGACTCCGGAGAGGCGCCAAATAAAGCAAACTCTTCATCGCGCATGTAAAACATGTATGGGCTTGGATTTTGCTTTTTAAGCTGGCTGTAAGCATGCAGTGAATCAGGGCAGGGCAATGAAAAAGTACGTGAAGGCACTACTTGAAAAATGTCACCATCGACAATATTCTTTTTAAGTTTAACCACTTGCTCGCAGTAAGTTTCATCGCTTATATCTACGTTTACTTCGCATTCGCCAGTTTGCAAGTCTGCGCTAAATTCTGCCGCGTTGTCGCAAAGGGTATTTAACCGTTCAAGTTCTTTACCTACTTCAAAGCAATTTGCATGAACATCTGGGCCATTAAATACATTACCAATAAGCTCAGTGGTTTGTTTTTGATGATCAATAACAACTAAGGTTTCGGCTAGGTAAAATACGTAATCAGGGCAGGTGTTTTCGCCATCAGGTACATCGCTTAACTGCTCAAAATTTGCCACCATATCGTAGGCAAATACACCGCCTAAAAATACCGAAAATGGATTTTCTGTGGTGCTTTGAATACTGTTAATACAGGTACGAAGAGCGCTGAATGCATTATCGGCAACAAGCTTACTTGCCTCGTCTATATCGCTGCTAGTGTCTTGGTAGTTAAGTGTAAGCGTTGTGTCGTTCAATTGTGAATCACAGCGTTTAACATTTGCTTGTAAGTAGCTTAATAATTGTTTGCCGTTATTAGATTGTGCGCTAACAGTTACCGTTTTACCCTTACATACAATACGCAGGGCGCTGTCAACTAATATTAAACTTTTAACACTGTCTTTAGAATCAATCTCAGCTGACTCAAGCAGCAGCGAATTAGGCTTATCAAGTGCAGCATACAGTGCAAGTGGACTACTTATGTAGTCGCGAACTTGTGTAATGCTAGTTACTTCGCCTGGTGTGGTAGTTATATGACTAAAAATCAAACCTCATTCCCTCAAAAAATTAAACCCCGCAATGCGTTAGCAGTGCGGGGTTTGAATAACGATATCTAAATTACAAACAGATCATTACCGTCCCGCTATATCAGGCGCCACCACCAACGATGTGAAAGAGTAAGACCGTTATTCATGTTTTTTTGCCTCAAAATAAAAAATATAATTACGTAAAATTTAGTTATAAAAAAACCCGCATAATGCGGGTTTTGAATTTTTGCTAGACACGACAATTCATCACCCAATAATTATGAGTGCCACCACCAAATAGTGTTTTGAATTGAATTGATCATTTTTATTAATTCTTAATGTGTCTGAAAGTGGCTACAGTAAAACGTATCTAGTGCTTTTGTGTCAAGTGTTTATTTAAAACAATTTAGTCAAAAAACTTGTTATACTTACATAAACGCCATTAACCCTTAATTTTAAGCAGTTTTCTTTTGATAAAATACGATTTACATAGCCACACCACGCATTCAGACGGGCAGTTAACGGTTGAAGAATTACTTACCCGCGCCGTTGATAAAAATATAGATGTGTTTGCTATTACCGATCACGATACTGTGGCTGCTATTAAGCCCGCTCAAGAATTTATTAAAACCGAAAATTTGCCTTTATCATTAATTACCGGGGTAGAAATTTCGACCAAATGGGAAAGCTTCGAAATACATATAGTGGGGTTAAATGTTGATATTGATAATTTTGACCTTACTTCATTGTTAACGCAGCAGCAGCAAAAGCGTGAAGTCAGAGCGCTAGAAATAGGCGCAAGGCTTACAAAAAACGGTTTTGATGGCATTTATGAGCAAGCCAAAGAGCTTGCACAAGACGCGCAAATTACTCGTGCGCACTTTGCACGCGCGCTTATAGAGCGTGGTGTAGCTAAAAACTTTCCGGGTGTATTTAAAAAATATTTAGGTCGCGGTAAAACCGGCTATGTGCCAAGCAACTGGTGCAATATGCAAACCGCCATTGAAGCAATTCATTCAGCGGGAGGTATTGCAGTAGTGGCACATCCTGGGCGTTATCAAATGTCTAATAAATGGTTGCGTAAATTATTAACCGAGTATAAAAGTGTTGGTGGTGATGCAATGGAAGTTGCACAGCCTCAACAAGCTCCTAGCGAACGACAATTTTTAGGTGAACTGAGCAGAGAGTACGATTTACTCTGCTCGCAAGGGTCTGATTTTCATTTTCCGACAAGCTATTTAGAGCTTGGCAAAAACTTATACTTACCTAAAGACTGCCAAGGTGTTTGGCAAGCATGGGAAGGACAAGAAGGGCATTAACATGAGTCAATTATTTCATATTCATCCTGATAACCCGCAGCCACGACTTATTAACCAAGCCGTTGATATTATTAAAAAAGGCGGCGTAGTTGTATACCCAACAGATTCTGGTTATGCCATAGGCTGTAACCTAGGAAACAAACAAGCTAAAGAGCGTATAGAGCGCATTCGTGGCATTGAAAAAAACGATAACTTTACACTTGTTTGCAGAGACTTATCAGAGCTTGCTACGTATGCAAGAGTAGATAACCAACTGTTTAGATTAATTAAAAATAATACGCCAGGGCCATATACCTTTATTTTTAAAGGTACAAAAGAAGTCCCAAAGCGTTTATTAAACGAAAAGAAGAAAACCATAGGTATGCGTGTTATTGAGCACCCAATTGCCTGTGCGTTACTTGCTGAACTAGGTGAGCCACTTATGTCGTGTTCACTTATTTTACCAGGGCAAGAGTTTACAGAATCAGATCCTGATGAAATTTTAGAGCGCTTAGATAAACACGTCGATTTAATTATTCACGGTGGCTATTTAGCTGAACAAGCAACAACAGTAATTGATTTATCAGAAGACGATATAAAAATACTACGTGTTGGCTGTGGCGATACTAGCCCGTTTGAGTAAACACTGTTGAGTGACAAGCCCGAAAATAACGGTGTATCGAATGAACTTGAGCCAGTGCAGCAAAAGCTGCCACTGGCTTTTTTGCATGGTAAAGCGGTGGTTGATAAACCCGAAGACTTGTACATTCCCCCTGATGCGCTTGAAATCATTTTAGAAACGTTTGAAGGTCCACTCGATTTACTACTGTATTTAATTAAAAAGCATAAGCTAGATGTGCTTGAGCTCTCTATTTTTAGCATCACTGAACAGTATGTAAGCTATGTTGAAATGATGAGCGAATTTCAACTAGAACTCGCTGGCGAGTATTTAGTTATGGCGGCGCTGCTTGCACAAATAAAATCGCGGTTACTATTACCTGTTCACGAAGAACTTGAAGAGGAAGAAGATCCCCGTGCTGAGCTTATTAAACGCCTGCAAGAATATGAGCAGTTTAAAACAGCCGCCGAAAACCTAGATGAGATCCCCCGTGTTGGCCGTGATATTTTTATTGCGCATGCCGCAATGCCAACCGCAAGTGATAATAGCCCATCCTTACCAGAGCTTGAACTTAAAGATTTAATGCTTGCACTTAGCGATGTAATGGCACGAGCTAAAACATTTGAGCATCACCAAATAACAGCTGAAGTACTATCAACCCGTGAACGAATGAGTCAAATACTACAGCAACTATCTAAAGCTGATTCTGCTGTTGTATTTAATGAACTATTTACCCTAAGTGAAGGCAGAAGCGGTGTAGTAGTTAGTTTTATAGCTATGCTTGAGCTGATAAAAGAAGGGCTTATAACGTGTTTGCAGGTTAATCCACAAAGCTTAATTTATGTAAGTTTAAGCGAAAACGCTACTATATAGCCTCCATAAGTAGTGCTTTAAATAACCTTCAAGTGAAAGCTCAGTTATTAAGGGCGTTACTTTTTTGCTAGTGACATTCTTTGTTGAAATAAAGGTTTTAAGTGCTCTGGCAGCCAGCGCATAAGTAATTCGTTATATTGCTTGGTGTGTTTAATTTTTTTAAGTTGTTCGTTAAGTATTTTTATATCCTCAGCACCTTGTGCATTCTTAGTACAGCCAATATATCCATAACTTAAAGCGGGCGCTTCTTTAAGTGGGCGCTGTGTGAGGTTTTTATCAAAATGCATCGATTTAGCTAAGTAGTAATGCTCGCTTGGGTAACCTAATAAAATATCAATTCTTTTTAAATTAAGCATGTACGTTAAGCTTGCTAAGCTATCGCGAGTAGGGCGTATAACTAGGTCTATGTCTGGTGTACTGTTTATAACAGTATCTATTTCTTTACCGTAAGAGCGGCTCATAGACACACCAAGCGTGAGCTTTTTATCTTGTATTAGTTCAAGTAAAGACACCTCGTTCGCATCTTTAAGCTCTAACGCATTTGCTAAACGTGTGTGCATAGCAATAGAAGGAGATAAACCTGTCGTCGAACTCTCATCAGTAAAGTAAATATGCTGTTTTCTAAACTTATTTTTATAAAGAGACAACGCGCAAGCGTTATGTGAAGTATTAGATAGCTCTTGAACTACTTTACCAGAGGGGATGATCATACGGTTAAAAGTAATATTGGGGAGCTGTTTTTCGAGCAGAGTAATAATACTTTCATCACGGCCTTGATGTTGGGATTGGCCATTTAAAATATAATAGGGTGCAAAGTCGTGTGCTAACCAATTAATAGTTCTAGCATTACTGATTGAGGTTAAACAAAAAAATAGTAATAAGCTTAAAAATACACGGCGCATTACAGCAGCTACCAGTAATTATTATTATAGCTCTATTGTAGGCATCAAAGTGTTAAAAAGTAAAATGCCAGCAACAAGGCTGGCATAATTTTTATCAATAATTGCAATAATAAGAGGCAATTCAAGTTATATATTGTTTAGCTAGCTTTTAGCCACTTAACAAATTGACGTGCATCACTCGCTTTTTGAAATAATGCATTTTTTAAACCTTGTGTATCACTAAAGATAACACGATGTTTATTTACAGAAATTGATTGCACTGGATGTGCGATTTGGATCATAGACCCATTATATTTATAAGACATAATAAAACTCACTTTATTCTTGTTATTTATTCTGCGCTATATTTTTATAGCAAATTGCAGTCAATAAATTAACGATGTTGTGTTTAGCTTCATTACAGTGTTGACGATCTTTATGACACTTTTGCGATGATTCATAAATCATCTCGGTATTTTTAAGGGGTTCTCGCCGTACAATAACTTAGCTTTCAAATATACGTTTTGCGGGGCTTACTGGATCAGGGTAAAAAGGTTAACCGCGGTGGTTTTTTAAAACCAGAGAGGAAAGGTACCCCAAATAAAAAATGTGTGCAAGCTATTTATTTAATAATTATTTATACTTAACTTTATCAACTGCTTATAAGCGATGCTTTTAACTATAAAAAGGTAAGTATGAATTACATAATAGTCAGCGATATTTTTGGATTAACACCCGCTTTAACCAAGTTATCAGATGCGATAATGGCTAAAACAGTGATTATAGAGCCCTACGATGACGAAGTGCAACCATATGATACTGAACAATATTATTATGATAAATTTATAAAAAATAGTGGCCATGATAATTACGCAGCTAAAGTTAAAAATGTATTTGACGAGCTCGATTCTCCCACTGTGTGTATTGCATTTAGTGCCGGCGCAAGTGCAGCATGGCGAGCACAGTTATTAACAGGCAATCCACATCTTAAAAAGCTCATTGGCTTTTACCCATCGCAAATTAGAAATAATTTAGATATCCAAGCAACGATACCATGTGAATTTATATTCCCGCAGCATGAGCTCCACTTTAATGTTGATGACGTTATTAATTTTTTAGCGTTAAAAGCAGGTGTTAAGTGTACTAAGACGCCATTTTTACACGGCTTTATGAACCAATACTCAGTAAACTTCAACGCAACAGCATTTGATGAGTACACCCATTATATAAATAGCGCTAAAGCTTATTAAGCTGCGCTTTTGTCACCGCAGGAAAATCGGTACGTGTATTGTATTTGGCATAAAGCGTGGTAAAAACACTGCTTCGCGAGAGCTTATCAAGCTCTTTTATAAATGTTTTTGCGCTTGAACGAGCGGTTCTACAACATGCTTGATACCGCTTTATAACACTCGCTAGGCTTAGTCCTTGCTTTTGCAAGGCTAAATCAGCTTCTACAAAAAAAGCTGCCCCGGTCCAATAAACGCGTTGTTGTGCACGTTGCCTCCACATATCACTTGAAAGCTCATTAAGGGGTTGTTGCTTTGTTTTAGTTTGTAAGCGCGCTCGCTCAAACCCTGCGTTTAGGCGCTGAACAAACTGTCCTTGGCTAATTACACCGCTATCACGCATTATTACGTTTTGCATGTAACTGGCAAATCCTTCACTTAACCAAAAACCAGTGTAAGGTAGTAATGGCAAATATAAGTGCGAAAGCTCATGGTATAGCGTCCAATCTTTTGTAAATGCATTTAAGTTTGCATAGCGGTCAATATGCAGCTCAAGCCCATCGGGGTTATTACGTTTTACACTGGCCCACGGCACCGGTTCAAAAGCAAAGTATTGCGGCTTTAAATATATAGGTAGAGTGGTTTGCTTTAATGGACCTAGCGTATTTTGCGTTTTTGCAAGGCTCTGGTCTATCCATGTAGCTACTGTTTCTTGCCCATTAGTTGTAAGGGAGTCTAAATTATGAATAACCACATCAATAGCAAAGGTTTTAAAAGAACACATTAAGAACAAACATAGCCAAAGTAACTTCATTTATACCTCCTTTAAATTAAATTTATGCTCGATATTAAGACCCGTTATTTACTGAAATAAGCACATTTAATTTGCTATTTTTTTAACTAATATCAATTATAAAAAGCAAGTTACATACATGTTCTATCAGGCATGCTTTAATCAGCTAACACTATTTTTGGTATAGGTATTAACCATGGCTTATCAGCATATTAGAATTCCAGAGCACGGAAAAAATATAACTATAGATGCTAAAGGCCAGTGGCATGTTCCTGTAAATCCTATAATTGCTTACATTAATGGCGATGGTGTAGGGCAAGAGGTAACACCTGCAATGCAGCACGTTGTTAATAATGCCATAGAGCACTGTTATGGCAATGCTCGAAAAATTCACTGGATGCAAGTATACAACGGCGAGCAAGCTGCAAAATTATATGATGGGGATTGGTTCCCTCAAGAAACCATTAACGCCGTGCGAGCCTGCAAAATAGCAATTAAAGGACCGTTAACTACACCACTTGGCGGAGGTTTTCGCTCATTAAATGTAGCGCTTAGACACGAGATGGATCTATTTGTAAATATGCGCACTATTAAAGGCTTTAGTGCGTTGCCATCACCTTTAAAAAATCCTTTTTTAACTAACATTACCGTGTTGCGTGATAGCAGTGAAGATGTATATTCAGGAATAGAGTGGCAAGCAGGCAGCGTAGAAAGCGAAAAAATGCTGGATTTTTTATGCGAAGAAATGGGCGTAACACGCCTAAGGTTTTCACAAGAGTGTGGCATAGGTATAAAAAATATATCTAAAGAGGGCGCTGAGCGCCTTGTTCGGTATGCAATTAATTACGCGCTTAAAAATAACAGCGAATCGCTAACACTTGTGCATAAAGGAAATGTACTTAAATTTACCGATGGCGCATTTAAACGTTGGGGTTTTGCGTTGGCACAAAGTGAGTTTAATGCCACTGCACATGAAAACGGCCGTTGGCTTGAAATAGCCAGAGCAAATAAATCGCCTTTAATAATTAAAGAAGTGATAGCCGATAATATGCTGCAACAATGTTTAATGAACCCCGAGCAATTTGATGTGGTAGCAACAACAAATCAAAATGGTGACTTTTTAGCCGATATGCTCAGTGCACAAGTTGGGGGAGTAGGAATTATGCCCGCAGCAAACCTTAATAACGATGTGGCATTTTTTGAACCAACTCATGGCACGTTTGAGAGAATAGCAGGGCAAAATAAAGCAAACCCTAGTAGCAGTATTTTAAGTGCGGTTTTAATGCTTAAGTTTATGGGGTGGGATAAAAGTGCATTACTTATTGAAAACGCATTAGAGAGTGCGTTTAAAAATGCAGAGCTAACATTTGATTTAGCGCAAGCGCGCCAAGAGGTTGCAAGCGATGCTCATAACTCGACAACCTTAAGCTGCTCAGACTTCGCACAAAAGGTTATCGAGCACTTTTAAGCACTTCCATTATTAAGCTGCTGATGCAGTTTTTACTCTATGTACGCAAGGACGATTAGTTAACTGCGCTGCACGGTGGTAAATATCGTGTGCATTTGGCTCATCGCACTGTGTACCGCTAAGCGTATCTATTAAGGCTACAACAATAATTGCTGGAACTTGGCAGCAATATTCATCTAAAACTGCTTCAGTTGTTTGCGCATCTACATGACAGCGAGGGTGATCATGAAGCTGGTACGCGTTTAATAGAGTATCTACTTCTAAAATATCATCGGGTTGATGTTTTGTTTTACGGCATTTACAACCAAACTCATCAACTAATGTAGCCAGCGCTTGGTATGCGTCTGTGGTATTGGTTTTAGTGCATAACTGCTGGGTAATAAACTGATGTAAATTAGTATCTATAAATAACCCGTCTTGTTGTGTGAAGCTTGATGTTGTCATAATGATTACTCTTAGTTTGTTGGCTTAACTTCACTTTAGCGCCAAGAGTAATATTAATGAAATTGTTGTTTTCAATAACTGATATTGATTTTATCAATATTAAAATTGTAACTAAGTAAAGGCAGGTTTAACTTCACTTAGCATATGTAATTAAAGTGGTGCAAAAACCTATTAAAATGCACAAAACTGGTACATGTTAAATAATAAGAAAAAACATAGCTGTGTTAGCTTTATGATTTCAAATGTCTTTTTTCTTTTAGTTAGGTTGGCATCAAGGTTGCTAAACATAAAGGGTAGGGTTCACTCCTATTTCTACGATTTCAAAAGCGCCATGGTATTTTCCCAAAGTTGAATACCATGGCGCTTTTTTATTTGAGCATTCATTTTATTTAGCTTTAGCGACAGCAATGTTAAATTTTAATAAAATAGGGAATAGCTACTAAAATACTACCCACAATTAATAACTGCTAACACTACTCATAAAGTACGGAAATACCAATAATGATAAACCAATACAAAGTGGCACTACGGCTTTTTTTCTTCGTCCGTAAGTAAGGTAGCCAATGCCTATGCCGCCAAATAAAACACTCCATGCAATTATAGATGTACTATCCATTTTTATTACCTATTTTAAAGTACTGCTTCAAGTAATTACCGACATAGCCAGCTTTTCGATACCATGTGAAGGAGTCCATCTTTTGAATTCCACAAAACCATGCTTTTTATATAAATTTATTGCGGGAGTATTAGCAACCGCAGTCTCAACTCTTGCACGAGAAATATCACCCATTGCTAAAACATAATTTATTAGCTTACTTGCGATACCTTTTTTAAAATAACTAGGATCAACGGTTAAACTACAAATATCTAAACACTCATTGTTTATATTTACTTCAATAACGGCTGCTAAACATTCATTTTCGGTGAAGCCATAAAAGGTTGTTTCTGACTTTTTAATATCTTCGGCATTACGTGCTAAAGGAGGAAAGTTAAGCGCACCTATCAATTTAGCCTCAATTGCATAGGATTTTTGAAATACAGCAAATATTATATTAACTGTCTCGGTATTCTTATTATTAAGTTTGTTTATCATTACATTCTTCAACTAAAAGTAAGCCGTTAACATCATGCACAATATTGAAAGTTTCTGTGCCTAATGAGGCGTTAATAAATTACCTATCTTCTACCGTTTTAGCAAACTCGAGCAGTTCACGACGTAACCATTGGTGTGCAGGTGCATGATGAAGTAGTGGGCTCCAGATCATTTTTACCTCTATAGGGACTATTTGAAATGGCACAGGGCTTATCACTAAGTTGGTGTGGGTTGTTAATAACTTAGCTTGCCTGCGCGGTAAGGTGGCAATAAGTTGCTCTGATTGGCATAGCAAACTTGCAATCATGTAATGGCGTGTAAATACCCGTATTTTGCGAGTTTGCTCTAACTGCCACAGTGCTTCATCTACCCAGCCTAACTTTTGCTTTCCTGATTTATTAGTAACGGCAGCCTCAGGCCCCCAGCCTGCTCGGTTTACCCAAATGTGTTCTTTTTGTAGGTAATCATCAAGGCTAGAGTGTTGTAAAAACGTATTTTTAGGATGTGTTAAACAGCAGTAATTATCGCGCCATACACTGGCTTGATGAAACGAGCGTGGTAGGCCGTTAAAACGATTTATAGCTAAATCGATAGTGCCTTTTTCCATATCTTGCAGGTTTACATCGCTTGGGCCGA
Source organism: Pseudoalteromonas sp. MMG006 (assembly GCF_018101025.1). Lineage (NCBI taxonomy): Bacteria > Pseudomonadati > Pseudomonadota > Gammaproteobacteria > Alteromonadales > Pseudoalteromonadaceae > Pseudoalteromonas > Pseudoalteromonas sp. MMG006. The sequence goes on along the minus strand of NZ_JAGJEJ010000005.1, from coordinate 197,516 downwards.
GTACATCAAAGTTAACGCCGGGGTTTTTACTAAGCTGCTCGGTAATAAAAGGGGCAATTAAACTCGACTCAATGTAGTCGTTTGCCATTATTCTAAAGGTAACCTCAGCGGTAGCAGGGTTAAATTGCTCACTAGGCTGCGTAATAGCTTCGGCCATTTTTAAAAGCGATTCTATCTCTGGTTTTAAGCTAAGTGCTTTAGCTGTTGGCGTCATTGATCCTGCGGCACGCACAAGTAGCGGGTCGTCAAATAAATCACGCAATCGTTTAAGTGCGTTACTCATGGCTGGTTGTGTTAGCGCGAGTTTATTTGCAGCTTTTGAAACACTTTTTTCATCAATGAGTACGTTTAAGTACACTAATAAGTTGAGATCGACGTTACGTATATTCATATGATCAATTTTATTTATATGCTTTATTAATTACCTAAATTAAAGCCTGCTTGCTAAGGTGTAAACAATTAATAAAAATAACCGCTATAAGTGGTAAAAATAAAAGTAATGTAAATATGCAAAAAACGTCAACTACTCAACCAGATAATGCGCTACAACAAGTTATAGCCACTAAGTTGGCTCGCGCTGTTTTTGCAGGCTTTGAAGCGATGTTTGCGCAATTTTTAAATATAACACTGGGTGCGCAAAGCAGGTTTGAACAACAAAAATATCACGATGTACAAACTGCCATGCGAGAGCGCTTACAAGTGTACGAACGTGAAGTGAAAAATGTGAGTAATGCGGTGCGGGTTATTGCTTACAGCGAGCTTAATTGCCCGCAAACGTGGCAATTGGCGAAAAATATATACGGCGATATGGTACAAAATCATGAAAACAAACCCATCGCGCATACCTTTTTTAATTCTACTTTTGGTGCTATTTGGGATGATAAAAAAATTCGTACCGTACATTTGTTTGTATTAAAGGCAAAGTACAGAAGCGAGCCACGCTCGTACGAAAATTTAGTTAGCCGAATATCATTTAAAGATGGGTTTAACCATGCGGTTAAAATACTTATTACCCGCCAAGCATTTAGAGTGCCTTTTAGTAATTTAGACGCTGATTTACAGGCATTACAAACAACGTTAATGGCAGGTGCAAAGCAGCAATGCAAACAGGTGTACGAACTTATAAATTTAAACGACGGGTATATTGAATACGCCAACTCATTATTTTTTAGAAATAAAGCCTGTTATTTAATAGGGCGCTGTATTGCTAAAAATGGCGACAATATGCCGTTTGCCATCGCTATTTTAAATACCAGTAAAGGGCTAAAGCTTGATGCCGTAATGATGGGTGCTGATCAGCTTAGTTTGCTGTTTGGTTTTGCCCGCACCTATTTTATGGTGGATACCGACCAACCCGCGCGTTATGTGGATTACTTAAGTGTGCTTATGGCCCATAAAAAACGCTTTGAATTATTTAATGCGATTGGTTTTATTAAGCATGCTAAAACAGAGTTTTACCGTTACAAGGTTGATACCACTAAAAATAGCCCTGTTACTTTTAAATACATAACAGCGCCTGGCACCCCTGGTATGGTTATGCTGGTATTTACTATTGAAGGGCTTGACTACGTTTATAAAGTAATAAAAGACAAATTTAGCGCGCCAAAAACAGCTACTAAAGCGCAAGTGAAAGACAAGTACAATTTTGTAAAACAAGCCGACCGGGTAGGTCGTCTGGTAGACACGCATGAGTTTAGATATTTAGCGTTTGACCTAAGCCGCTTTAGCGACGAGCTACTTAACCAAATGAAAACGCAAATTGGCAGCAGTATGGTTATATCCGGCAAGGCACTTATTTTAAAGCACGTGTATGTTGAGCGCAAAATGACGCCACTTAACTTGTATATCAATAGTTGTAATAACAAAGCATTACAGCAAGTTATGGACGACTACGGTAAAGCGATTAAAGACCTTGCCGCTGCCAATATATTTCCTGGCGATATGCTTATGAAAAACTTTGGTGTAACCCGTTGGGGGCGTGTTGTATTTTACGATTATGATGAAATATGCCCACTTACCGATTGTCACTTTAGGGACGTGCCAAATGCTCAAAATGCGCTTGAGGAGTTAAGCAGTAATACTTACTTTGATATAGCAGAAAATGATATATTCCCGAGTCAATTTAAGGTGTTTTTTAGCGCAAATGACGCTGCGTTTAACCATTTTAATAATTTGCACAGTAATTTGTTTTTAGCTGAATTTTGGCAAGGTTGCCAACAGCAAATAAAAGCAGGTTACTTGCCCGATGTGTACCCGTATAAACAAAGTTGGCGGTTTAAATAAAAATAACTAACCCCATGTCTTAACTATTATGATAAAACTTAATACGGAGCAACAATGAAATATATTTCTCATGAGGGTGGCACCCTTGCATTGAGTGAAACCGACGAACCGGTTTTAAAAAGCCATGAAGTATTAGTTAAAGTTGCCGCAATAGGTGTTAACCGTGCAGATTGTATGCAGCGCCAAGGTAAATATCCGGCGCCAGAGGGCGATAGCCCCATTTTAGGTTTAGAGTGCGCAGGCACAGTAGTTGAGCTTGGTAGCGAAGTTGACAAAAGCTGGTTAAATAAACGCATTTTTAGCTTATGCGCAGGTGGTGCTTATAGTGAATATGTTGCTGTAGATGCCAAACAATTAATGGAATTACCCGATGAGCTAACCATGGTTGAAGGGGCAGCCATTAGTGAAGTGTATTTAACTGCTTTTGGTGCCATGTTTGAACTTGGTAAATTACGAAAAGGCCAAACAGCGCTAATACATGCAGGGGCAAGTGGTGTAGGCGGTGCAGCTATTCAAATGGCTAAAAGTGCTGGAGCTACGGTGGTGATCACCGCAGGCACAGATGATAAATGCCAACACGCAAAAGAACTCGGTGCTGATCATGCAATTAACTACAAAACCACTGACTTTGTAGAATATATGAAAGCAAATGAGTTAACAGCTAATGTAATTGTAGATCCTGTTTCAGGTAGTTACTTAAATAAAAATGCCGCCATTGCAGCGATGGATTGTCAAATTGTTATGCTTGCCTTTTTAGATGGGCGCTTTGCAGAGGTTGATTTTGCGGCACTTTTACAAAAGCGTATTTCCTTTCATGCCTCAACGCTTAGAAATCGCAGTATTGAGTTTAAGCGCAAAGTGCGCGATGACTTAGTGGCACGTTTTTATAATGATATTGCCGCTAAAAAATACGACTTTAACGTGTATAAAACGCTCCCTTGGAACGATGCAAATGAAGCGCACGCTATATTAGAGCGTAATGAAAACGCGGGTAAAGTGGTATTACTTGTAGAATAACCGTGAGATGTAACACTGAGACGTGTGTTGACGTTGTTAATGCATGGCTCAGCTAATATAATTTAGTAAATATAAAATATGTATAAAACACACAAGGTTAAAAATGAACCCAATACTAGCAATACTTAAAGAGCACAATGTAAGCGACGAAAAAGTAAAAGCATTGTTTGAAGCCTTTACTCAAAATCCAATGATGGCAATGGCATTAGTACAAGAGCTTGGTATTCCACCTGAGAAGTTACAGCAATTAATGGCCGTGGTAATGACTCAACCGCATCTTATTAAAGAGGCAACTGACGAACTTGGATTAGATTTTGAAAAAGTAAAAGAAGCTAAAGAAAAACTAAATCAATAACTTGTTGTACTATAATAGACAAAAGCATAAGTGTTCGCTTATGCTTTTTATTTGGTTGATTCTATACACTTACTCTTTTGGCAGAAGTACGGTGTCGATTACATGGATCACGCCGTTGCTTGCTTTTACATCAGCTTTTACAACTTTGGCGTCATTTATCATTACGCCCATGCTGTTGGCTTTAACCATAACGGATTGGCCTTGTAGTGTTTTCGCACTATCTACCTTCATTACATCGGCCGCCATCACTTTTCCAGACACTACGTGGTAAGTTAGTACCGCCGTTAGCTTATCTTTGTTTTCAGGCTTGAGTAGCATTTCGACTGTGCCTTCAGGTAACTTAGAAAATGCAGCATCCGTTGGTGCAAATATAGTAAACGGTCCTTTACCTTGCAGTGTTTCAACTAAGCCTGCGGCTTTAACAGCAGCAACAAGAGTAGTGAACGAGCCATTTTCTACGGCTACTTCGACAACATCTTTTTTCATACCATGATGATCAGCATAAGCCATTGTAGAAAATCCAAAGCTTGCAGTGGTGAACAATAATGCATAGTAATTTTCTTAAACATGTTAATTTCCTTTAAGTTAATGCTCGTTGGTTTCATTAACTGTTACGGGCCTTAAATTTAATCGATCATTTAAAATTAGGTGTAAACATGTTTTGTTACATCCTTAATTGAACTGTAGCGAAGTAATTAAGTCATATAATGACTTACTCAATTAGAGACTTGTTCAAGTAAAGGGAATAGATATGAAACTCGTTTATAAGTTTTGGAAAAATAACCGTTCTCTCATCGTCTTCATTGCACTGATGAGTGTATTTAGAAGTGCCGTAGCTGATTGGTACGAAGTACCTACAGGCTCAATGAAGCCGACTATTCAAGAAGGCGACAGAATTTTAACAGATAAAATGGCTTACGACATTCGTGTGCCGTTCACTCATATTAAACTATTAAAATTAGCAGACCCACAAACTGGCGATATTATTGTATTTGACTCACAAGCAGCTGATAATCGGTTAATTAAGCGCGTAATAGGCATACCTGGCGATACGGTCGCACTTGAAAACAATGAGCTCATTATTAATGGTCAAAAGCTTAATTATGCAGATCAGCGAAGTAACATAGACTCGCTTGATAAAATTGAAAATTTAAACGGGCTAGAGCATTCGATAAGAGTGGCAAATATTCCTTCACGTTTATCGGGGTTTGATGCAATTACAATTCCTGATGATTATTACTTAGCAATGGGTGATAACCGCGATAATAGCGCTGACTCGCGTGTAATTGGTTTAATTCCGCGTGATGAGTTATTAGGAAAAGCAGAGCGCGTTATAGTGTCTCTTGATTACGATAACTATTACCTACCAAGAAAAGACCGCGTATTGAAAAAGCTCAATTAAAAAAGACGATTAATTTTATAGTTAAAGTATAACTGCCTATTTAGGCAGTTTACTTATATATTTTTTTACAAGTTTGGTAAGGTCACTACGTTCTTGTTCAGTATTTAATACCTTACAAAAATCGCCACTGACTGCAGCGCCGCAAGCGTCTGCTTCAAACCATTGTGATAAATTATCTAAATTAACACCGCCAACAGGCATTAGTTTTGCCTCTGAAAATGGGCCTGTTAATGCTTTAAAGTAACCAACGCCCATACTGCCAGCAGGAAATACTTTAATAATATCAGCGTTATATTCAATTGCATTTGCTACATCGGTAGGTGTGAGCGCGCCCATTAGTACGGGTAACCCATGCTGGAGGGCGAGTTCGACAACCGATTTGTTGGTATTTAGCGTTACGATAAACTGCGTGCCAGCATCAATAGCTTGCTGGGCAAGGGTGGTATTTATTATTGTACCTGCACCAATAAGTGCGTTTTTATAAGAGGTATATGCCTTTGCTATTTCTTTCTTATAGCCAAGTATGATGTGATTCTAAACAATCAATTAATGGGGATATATCGTTTTGCTGCTATTGGCGAAGTATGACAAGTAAATTATGCAGCTTTATTTAGTTGCTTATTTTTGCTCTGTTGTTATCCAAAATTTGGCTCATAATTTTAATTCACATTATTTAATGAAAAGTTATACGTATAGACGCTTTTTAATTATAAAAAAACCGCTGATATCAGCGGTTTATTTTAAGTATTAAATTACATTACACGCATACCAGGCTCTGAGCCATCGTCTGGGTTAAGAATGTAGATTTCTTTACCGCCAGGGCCTGCGGCTAGTACCATGCCCTCAGACATACCAAAACGCATTTTACGTGGCTTAAGGTTTGCAACCATTACTGTAAGCTTACCTTCGATATCCTCTGGTGCGTAAGCTGATTTAATACCTGCAAACACTTGGCGAGTTTCGCCACCTAAATCAAGTGTTAGCTTAAGTAGTTTGTCGGCGCCTTCAACGTGCTCTGCTTTTGCAATTTTAGCTACGCGTAAATCTACTTTTGCAAAGTCATCAAACTCAATTTCATCGCTAATTGGCTCTTTTGCAAGTGGGCTATTTGGGTCAATCGTTACTTTTGACTCTAGGCTTTCTTTTGATTCTTCAACCATTTTATTTACTTTATCCATTTCTACGCGTTGCATTAACGGCTTAAACTTATTAATAGGGTGGTTTACTAGTGCATTTTGAACACCATCCCATGCTAGGTCGTCATTTAAAAAGGCTTCTACATTTGCAGCCATACCTGGTAATACAGGTTTTAAATAAGTAATTAACACGCGGAATAAGTTAAGTCCAAGCGAACATACTTCGTGTGCTTCTTGTTGTTTTGCTTCGTCTTTAATAAGTACCCATGGCGCTGCTGCATCAATGAATTGGTTTGCTTTGTCGGCAAGGGCCATAATTTCACGAATTGCACGGCTGTATTCACGCTTCTCATAATGAGCTGTGATACTAGGTGCCGCTGCTTGAAACTCTTCAAGTAGTTCTGGCTGCATAATGGTGCTACTTAGCTTGCCATCAAACTTTTTAGTAATAAAGCCGGCACAACGGCTCGCTATGTTTACCACTTTACCTACTAGGTCTGAGTTTACACGTTGTGCAAAATCTTCTAGGTTTAAATCAAGGTCAATAATACCGCTGTTTAATTTAGCTGCGTAGTAATAGCGTAAATATTCTGGGTTTAGGTTATCTAAATAAGTACGCGCTTTAATAAACGTACCCTTAGATTTAGACATTTTTTCACCATTTACGGTTACAAAACCATGAGCGAATACGTTAGTTGGCTTTCTAAAATTAGCGCCTTCTAGCATTGCTGGCCAAAATAAACTGTGGAAGTAAATAATGTCTTTACCAATAAAGTGATATAGCTCTGCGTCTGAACCTTCAGCCCAAAACGCATCAAAGTCGATGCCTTTTGTGTCGCACAGGTTTTTAAAGCTTGCCATGTAACCAATTGGCGCATCTAGCCAAACGTAGAAGTACTTGCCTGGTGCATTTGGAATTTCAAAACCAAAGTAAGGCGCATCACGGCTAATATCCCACTGCTGCAGGCCATCAGTGAACCATTCGTCTAGCTTGTTAGCCATTTCTTGTTGAATAGTACCTGAGTGTAACCACTCTTTTAACATGCCTTCAAATGCGGGTAAGTCAAAAAAGTAATGCTCTGAATCTTTTAAAATAGGCTCAGCACCCGACATAACAGAGCGTGGGTTGATTAGCTCTGTTGGGCTGTAAGTTGCACCACACGAATCACAGCTGTCGCCATTTTGGTTTTCAGACTTACACGTTGGGCAAGTTCCGGTTACAAAGCGATCGGGTAAAAATATGCCTTTTTCAGGGTCGAACAATTGCGAAATAGTGTGCTTTTTAATATGACCGGCATCGTTTAGGCGGTTATAAATAAGTTCGCTAAACTCTTTGTTTTCTTGGCTGTGCGTGCTGTGGTAGTTATCAAACTTAATGTTGAAGTCGGCAAAGTCGCGCTGGCGTTCAATGCTTACATTTTTAACCATTTCTTCAGGCGTGATCCCTTGCTTTTGCGCATTTAGCATAATTGGCGTGCCGTGAGCATCGTCGGCACAAACATAATATGCTTCATGGCCTTGTAGCTTTTGAAAACGTGACCAAATATCAGTTTGAATGTATTCCAATAAATGGCCTAAGTGAGTAGGGCCATTAGCATAAGGTAATGCGCTGGTAATCAGGATCTTTCGCTGCGTCATAATCATTCCGAATTGAGGATAACTCATCATTTTAATAGTGAAAATGGAGATTATCAGTAATTTATCTACAAGCTATAGGACAAGAGTGCGCACAGCTTATGGATTTTTATTAATTGACTGGTGTTAATGCCCTGAATGTTACATAATTCCGTGGCACTTTTCATCAAAGAAACGCTATTTAATTGCTATGTTTGGACTGTCGAAACTATTCTCTTCTAAATCGGTGCAAAAACAACCGATTATTACTGCCTTAGCGGCGTATCGTAGCGCGGCTTTTGCCGTGGGTATTGATGAAAGCTTCATTGATTCTGTTTCTCAAAACGACGATAAATCAATACTTATAAAACTTACACTGCCATTTGCAGCGCAATCAGAAATGCCCCTTGTTGAGCAGCATGTAAGTGAAAGCTTAAGCGTGCCCGTGGTCATTGAATCTGTGGTTAGCATTAAAGAGCCTGCCAAATTTAAAGCCATTAAACACATTGTGCTTATTGCCTCGGGTAAAGGTGGTGTGGGTAAATCAACCACTGCGGTAAATTTAGCTGGTGCGCTTAAAAATGAAGGCGCAAAAGTAGGAATTTTAGACGCTGATATTTATGGGCCGTCTATTCCTATGCTTTTAGGGCTTGTGGGTGCAAGGCCACAAACCAAAGATAACAAACTACTACAGCCATTTGACGCCAATGGTATCAAAGCCCAATCAATCGGTTTTTTAGTGCCAAGTGATGACGCAACAGTGTGGCGAGGGCCAATGGCATCGGGCGCACTTAGCCAATTATTAAACGAAACTGACTGGGGTGAACTTGATTATTTAATTGTAGATATGCCACCGGGCACGGGTGATATACAATTGACAATGAGCCAAAAGGTGCCTTCAAGTGGTACTGTGATTGTAACGACCCCACAAGATTTAGCCCTAGCCGATGCGCAAAAGGGCATAGCTATGTTTAATAAAGTAAACGTACCGGTGCTAGGCTTAATTGAAAACATGAGCCATTACATTTGTATTCACTGTGGTGAAGCAAACCATGTATTTGGCAAAGACGGCGCAGAAAAGCTTGCTCACAAACATGGCGTTCCAATACTAAGCCATATACCACTAGCGACAGATATTCGTGAATATTCTGAGCAAGGTAAACTTATTGCTAGCGATAACAACGCCGCAATAAGTAAAACATACAGCGCAGCAGCGAGGCTAATGGCCAGCACGCTTTACTATCAACAGCACCACAATGCGATTGAAATTGTGATTACAGAAGATTAAAAATGAGACTTTCAGACACACATATTAAAGAATACTTAAATGACGGCCGTATTGTTATTGAGCCTGCGCCAACGAGCGAAATGATTTCGGGTGTTACAGCAGACTTACGTTTGGGGAATAAGTTTAGAACTTTTAACGCACACAATGCAGCGTACGTAGACTTAAGCGGCCCTAAAGATCAACTAAATAAAGCCATGGAATCAATAATGAGTGAAGAGATAGAGCTTGCCGATGGCGAAGCTTTCTTTTTGCACCCAGGCGAGCTTGCGCTGGCCATTACCCATGAAAAAGTAACGTTACCTGCCGATATAGTAGGCTGGTTAGACGGGCGTTCATCGCTTGCCCGCTTAGGTTTAATGGTGCACGTAACAGCGCACAGAATCGACCCGGGCTGGAGCGGTAATATTGTTTTAGAATTTTATAACTCAGGTAAGCTACCACTAGCGCTGCGCCCAATGATGAAAATTGGTGCAATGAGTTTTGAAATGCTCTCAGGCCCGTGCGAAAACCCATACAACATTCGTAAAGATGCAAAATATAAAGATCAAAGCAGTGCGGTAGCAAGCCGTATTAGTGATGATAAATAACCGCCTAATATAGACATTACTCGTCAATTTTATGAAGCGCATAGCCCAGTAGTTCAAAATAATGGTTAAGCGCTTTATTTGTTTTATTAATATGCTGAGCATTTGGGTATATTAAATTACTGCTTTTTAAGCCACTGACCAAAAAGCTATTTTGAATAGTGCTGTGGGCATCTATGCAGGCTTCAAAGCAGCGCGCTGCTAATTCCTCAGGCATGCTCATGTAGTTCATGTTATGCGCTTGGTCGTGTTTTATGCACATTTGTACAAATTCATTCGCATCTTCCCCATTTAAATCTAAAAATACGTTTTTGTAAAAGTCGTTAAGCGCACTATTAAGTGGGTGAGCTAAGTTAGGTGTGTTTGAAAGCCAAAGCTTTGATGCAAAACCAAAGCGAGGTTTTGCTGCAAATAAATGCTCGCTTATATGATGATCAAATGCATGAAACCATTCATGGGCTAATGCGCCGCCACCGGCATTTTTTGCAAGAGCAAGCGTTTGGTCGGCGGCATTATAATGTGCTTGCACACCTTTTTGCCCGCCGTGGCCAAATGCAAAATTAAGTTTACCGCGAAGGCCAATTGCTTTGGGCGGTAAATGCAATATTTGCGCAAGATCCGCGAGGGCATCGTAAATTAAATTAGCACTAATAAAGCGCTCTTCTTTGGTTACCCATTTACCTACTACCATCGATCTAAATCCAAACGTGTTTCTTATGTCGCTAAAGTCGACTTGGTCATCAAAACGATAGTCAGGGCCTTGGCGAGTAAAGCCTCGTTTTAATCTATTGGGGTAATTACGCATTTAAGTTTATGTCGCTTAATATTGGTAACGTGCTTTTACATGCTCAGGCATGTGTTGGGTTTGTTTTTGTATTAATTCATCCAATAAATTATAAAGTGGGGCAGGGTTTAACTGCTCTATTAAAAATAAACTATGAGCAACGGCTTCCAGTGTTGAGAGGCTATCAGCGCGTGGGGCTTTGCGAATTACGTATCGGTTTTTAGGCAATTGTTTAAAGCTGACTGTTTTAAATTGGTTTAATAAAGTGGTGAGCTGAAATATTTTGTAGGCTTTTTTCCATGTACCATCTATTACGACTAAATGAGTGATATTGTTTAACTTTGTGCTTTGAGCTTTCTCATCTAAATTTATAGCAAGCTCATTAGGGTAAAGTAAAACTGTTGTTTCTAAAGGCAGGCTTTTTAATATAACAAAGTCGCTATTATTTTCACCTTTGATTATTTGGCAATCGCTAAGACTTAAATTAAGTAACTTAGCGGTATTCTTCGCTATTTTTTCTTCACTAGGGTGTTGTAGAATAATAACGCTCACGCGGTTATTAACTTGCTCAATAGCATTACAAATACAGGTTGAGATAGAAAAACTACAATTATTACAAAGAGTGCGTGCCATTTAATAAACTTTTTTCAGTATGATCCTCATAATTATACATTTATGAGGTAATTAAGTTGGTTTTTTTTACGCATCAATATACAGTAATAGTATTGACATAGATTTAACACGGATAGTTTTTAAGGGCTTAAAATATGACACAAATTAGTATTGATGAATCTGCATTAGAAAGTATGGAATCGTTATTAGGTGAACAATTTCCGGATACGCTTGATTTTTGCTGTGCAGAATTTGAACGTTTAGGTACAGATGTTATGGCAACTATTGGCCAAGATAAAGAAGCGGCTATTCGTAACTCTCACAGTTTAAAGTCTAACGCTGCACAGTTTGGCGCATCAAGTTTAGCTGAAGTTTCTCGTATTATTGAACAAAGCTTAACTGTTGACGATTTAGCGCAAGCTACTGATGCTTCAAGCTCATTAATGGAGCAAGTTAAAGGCTCGCAAGTTAAATTACAAGAATGGTTAGCATCTCGTTAATACATACAGCTTAAACGTGAATTTATTTCAGTATTAAGCGTCTAAATTGACTGGCATTTTACGCCTTTGCTAGGTTAGTCTAAATACTCACTAGGGTACGTTGATCTTTCGGGATTGAATTTGCAGCGTGTGTTTGGTTTTGAGGTTAGGCAGAGCCTATGTCGTGGGATTTTCCACACAAATAGGCGATAACGACATATAAAATTCAAACACGCATTGCCCAGAGGGGTCTTCCTAGGGCTATTTTCTTTTTGTTACTCATTTTTTACTTATTCTTACATAGATGTAAGCCAGTAGGGTAACGCAGGAGCCGTTAGCGAGCCCACTAGGTTACAAATCCCGCGTGATTAAAACACCCCTAGATTGAACGAATTTAATCCATAAAGCTAAAACGCCCTAAAGAGGTAATAATGTCTGAAATTAAAAAGAGTCACAAATTAGAAGGTGTATGTTATGACATTCGTGGGCCGGTTTTAGCACAAGCTAAAAAAATGGAAGACGAAGGACAAAAAGTATTAAAACTGAATATAGGTAATCCGGCCGCTTTTGGCTTTGATATGCCAGAAGATATGCACCGCGATATTATTCGCAATTTATATTCAGCCCAAGGATACTGTGACTCTAAAGGCCTCTATTCAGCTCGCGTGGCCGTTTATCAGCATTATCAACAACGTGGCTTACACAATTTAGATGTAGATAACATTTACATTGGCAATGGCGTAAGCGAGCTTATTCAAATGATCACCCAAGCGCTATTAAATAATGGCGACGAAGTGCTTATTCCTGCACCTGACTATCCTCTTTGGACTGCATCGGTGACGTTATCTGGTGGTAACCCAGTGCACTACCTGTGTGATGAAGAGCAAGATTGGTTTCCGGATATAGCAGACATAAAAAGTAAAATTACATCTAAAACAAAAGCTCTAGTGCTAATTAACCCTAATAACCCGACAGGTGCAGTTTACAGCGACGATTTACTCATGCAGCTGATAGATATTGCACGTGAGCACAAGCTATTACTGTTAAGTGATGAGATTTACGAGAAAATTTTATACGATGGTATAACGCATACGTCTATTGGATCACTTTGCGATGATGTGCCAATTATTACTTTTAATGGCTTAGCTAAAACGTATCGTGCAGCGGGTCTTAGAATGGGCTGGATGGTTTTAAGCGGACGTACTTCGGTTATGGATGATTTGAGAAAAGGCTTAGAAATACTATCATCTATGCGTTTATGTGCCAATGTACCGGCGCAATACGCAATTCAACAAGCGTTGGGCGGCGTGCAATCAATTGATAGCCTAATAGATCCAGGCGGGCGTTTATACGAGCAAAGAGATATTGCTTGGCGCGGTTTAAATGCAATTGAAGGTATTAGCTGTAAAAAACCCAAAGGTGCATTGTATGCATTTGCTAAAGTAGATACAGAGCATTTTAACGTTAAAGACGACGAAAAAATGATGTACGATCTGCTAAAAGCCGAAAAAATATTACTTGTTCACGGTAGGGCATTTAATTGGCCTGAACCTGATCACTTTAGATTAGTGTTTTTACCAAGCAAAGATGACTTGTCGGATGCAATGATTAAAATGAAGCGTTTTTTTAAAGATTATCGACAAGTGTAATTAATATAATGCATAAAAAACGAGCCAAATTGGGCTCGTTTTTTATTTATAGATATTTAGACTAGTACGCTTTATCTACCCGTACGGTGTTATCACTTAAATAGACTAATCGCACATTGTCGCCTCTGCTAAAACGCATTGACTGGTCTTGATCTTGAACTACCATAAACTGGTCGCCATTTTCGACTTGTATTAACAGTTCAACAAAATTATTTTGCTGATAATGGCTTTGCTGTTGCTTATTATGTGCAACACTTCCGCCAATAACTGAGCCTAAAATAGTTGCCACTGTGCGCCCACTTCCGCCACCAAACTGATTACCTATTACGCCACCTAGTAACGCGCCGCCAAAGGTTTTCCAACCGTTGTTTTTATCTTGTATGAGTTCTTGTTCGGTAATATTACGCACCGATTTTACATCACCAAATAAAACCTGTTGAACAGGTACTGCTTTATTTCGCTCATATTGAGCAAAAGTTGGGGCGCTCACACTAAGTAGGGCACACATTATTAATGTTATAGCTTTCATAATAATCTCCTATTGGTAGCCTTTATGGGCTTATTAGCCCGTAAAGGCCTAGTAACTACCAACCAAATGTCGATTTTTCTTTAGTTTTACGAATTTCAGTTTCGTCAGCCCATTCTACAAGGCCGCTTTCCATATCCATTAAGCGCATTGTAAACTTGTAATAAACATCCGATTTATCAGCGTTTGACTTAACAATGCTCGATAGGTTTCCGTATAACATGTATTGCGCACCAATTTGCTTACCAAAGGCAACGGCTGTTGATGGGTTAACAAGCGCATCTTCGTTTTGAAAATTAAGTTGCTCACGTACTGACTCAACACGCGTCATATCTACAAAACGAAACTTACCGCTGCGAAGCATTTGCGTAGAGATTGAATCGGTGATTGATTCTGTATCAATGTGCTCGCTGGTTTTGTTTTTAATACGCTCTACAAATACAACAGGGCGCTTGTTAGCGGTCATTGTGCCAACAACCGGCGAGCTTAATAATGAGTCGGTCATTTGGCTGGCAACTTTTTGTAAATCGGTAGAGCCAAAGTTAATATCGGTTGTTTCTACAGCTTGTGCATCGCCGTAACTTACCACTGCTTTATTTGCACAGCCGCTTAATACTAACGCGCTTAAACCCACTAAAGCATAAGTAGATACTGTTTTAAATTTTGTATTAATCATTATTGTTTCCTCTAATCTTTAAATTCTTGTGATTCGGTAGATACTTCTCTAACAGCTAAAGAGAACGTAACCGCATCAGTGCTTGGCGCTAAGCCCGGTAATTGAGTTTTTGCAAAACCAAATAGGGTAAGTGCTTGCCAAGGCGAGTGATTGCCTTTAATTATAAAGCCGTCTTTATCAAACCAATTAAATTGGTACTGTAAATATTGTGACTTTTTGTATTGGCTAGAAAGTGTGACTACCACGTCGGTTAACTGGTTAGTTTGACGCGTTTTTACATCAGTAATAGCCAGTTTGTTACCTAAATCAGGGTTATCAACACGCAACTGCTCGTTAAAATTGTTTTTGCTTTGTTCAACTGATATTCCTGATGTAACAGGTTGGATTGCACATGCACTTAGCATTAAGACTGCAAATAGTGGCACTATGTATTTCATGATGACTCCTAGAGTTGGACTACATGATAGTTAAAGTAGTTATTAATAGAGGTTAGGTAAATTAACGTTAACCCTTGCTTACTAACGGTAAAGTTTATAGGCGGATGATTACCTATATTTACTGAGTGCTCGCCTGCATTAACGCTACTGCGAGCTACACTTATTTGATTAGGAAGTGTAAGCCAGCTGCGAGTGTCGGCTTGCTCAGACGCTAGATTATAAATATTGGCCAGTATATTTCCTACGTCACCTGCGCTGCGGGCAAGCTCAGCTCTGACTTTTTCTTTAGCGACTAGGCGCAGTACTTGGCGTGCTACTTTTGCAGGTATTTGTTCTTCTAACGTTTTTGCTGCAAGTGCTTCTATATGTACTAATGGGCTTAGTTCTAAACTTTGTGAGTCTATGTTGATATTATTTACACCACGCACGTAGGCACTATCTTTATATACTGGCATTGCCAGGCTATAAAAACGCGCATCGCCACCGGATGTATATATTGGTAGGCGTAATTTAAATTCATCTTGTTTAGGCACTAAGCCTTGTTCAAATAGCACAACTACCTCGCCTTGACTTGCAAGTATGCTTGATACATCGCTATAGCGCTTTTTAAATTCAGTTAAGTCTTGATCGAACCCTTGTTTTTTTGCAAGGCGCATTACATCACGCTGTAAATAGATATTGTTTGGCTGTATAGCTAATGCTTTTTTGTAATCTATATAAGCATCGTCATATTGTTTAGCGCTTTGATAAAGCAAGGCCGATAAATAAAATGTGTACGCATTTTGAAAGCCATTTTTAACGTCTCGTGTAACGTTACTCATGCTTGGGTAATGTTGCTGCGCTTCTTTTACTGTTGAGTCTACGTTTGTTTGGTTTTCTTCTAAAGCGTCTACTTGCACTTTGTTAGCTCGGCGTACTTCTACAAGTGCGCCTTCAATATCATTTTTATAAACATAATTTAATGCTTTAAAACTATGTAACATGCTCATTTCGTAAGCGGGCGGCACATATGTAATGGCTGAGTCATTAGTAAATAATGCATTACTTTGCTCAAGCCCTGCACTTAACTGAACTTTTGCAGCTTCTCGCTTATTTTGCATTTGTGTATACACAGTTTCGAACTTGGCTTGAGCGTTTGATGGGGCATTAGCTAGGTCGTTTAAACGCGCTTGTTCTAATTGGTTTAATAAGTAGCTGCTGTGCGTAGTGCTATTTTTAGCAATGAGCGATTGTGCTTCTTCGAGATTATTATTTTCGATCGCATGTCTTACAGGTGTCATTTGGGTGGCGTAGTCGTTAAATAGGTCGTTAAAACCCATTGTGCTACAACCACTTAAAATACAACAAAAGCTTAAAATTATACTGCGGCGCACTGAGCACTCCTCTAAATTTACTTTCACACATTAACATGTTTTTTTTAGTTATATGTACGAAACATTGTAAGAAATCGTAGAGTAATGTTGGTGAACAATACGTGAATTTTTATATTCAACACATTGCTTCATACAAATACTAAATCAATTGCTGAGTGGCAGGATTAACATGAACTAGGTTTTATTAAAATATAACCTTAAGCGTAAAACTTAGTGCTACGAACGGCGGTTATTAATTTTGTATTAAGTTTCTAAATGCTTAACCTAATTATATAAAAACATACATTCTTTGCACCACAAGGCTAATCCTGTTTAAATGAATCGCCTTCTAAGTTTGATTTATGAAATTAATTCGATTGCTTTAAAAAGGCTAATATCTTTGTTTTAAGGAATTTTTTTGAAAGCCACTTTATATACACTTATTGCTTTAATTGCGTTTGCCGCAAATTCTTTGTTTTGCCGTATGGCGCTCGCGCAAGGTTACATAGACCCGTGGAACTTTACTATTATTCGCCTATTGAGCGGTGCTGCCTGCCTAGGGATTATAATGGGGGTTTATAGTTACAATTTAAAACGTAAAGGTGCATTTAACTATGAAATTTTAAATGATAGAGGGAGCTGGCGAAGCAGTATTAGTTTATTAGTTTATGCGCTGTGTTTTTCAATAGCATACGTAGAGCTAGATACTGGCACTGGTGCACTTATTTTATTCTCAGCGGTGCAGTTAACGATGATTGGCTGGGGAATTTATAAAAAAGAGCAATTAAGTGCATTGCAATGGGCAGCATTTATTGTGGCGTTGGGTGGTTTTGTGTATTTAATGCTGCCATCAGCCGCTGTGCCTTCAGTTTTAGGCGCATCCCTTATGGCATTAAGTGGCGTAGCGTGGGGTATTTACAGCATACGCGGTAAAGTATGTGTATCGCCGCTTCGTACTACTGGGTTTAATTTTGTTAGAAGCTTAGTGGCTGTGCCTATTTTATTGCTAGTGGGTATGAGCTATATAAAAACGGTGAGCATTGAAGGAGTGTTACTAGCATGTGCGTCAGGTGCGATAGCATCAGGTGTTGGTTATAGTATTTGGTATGTAGCTATGCCGCTGCTTAAAAGTACACAAGCCGCTGTGGTGCAATTATGTGTACCGGTACTTGCAGCTGTAGCTGGGGTGCTGTTTTTGTCTGAGCAATTAACGGTTGAATTTGTAATAGCAAGCTCACTAATACTAGGGGCTGTGCTGGTCTTTATATTAAATAAACACAAGGCTCAGTAATTAAGTAAACCCACATTATGGCGGGCTTACGTTACTTATAAAACGTTTATAAAGCGCAGGTAGGTTGGCTAAAATAGCTGACTTACCAAGTAACTCACTGTTATTAATACACTCGTAAAGTATTTTCTCGCTAAGCGCATCAACCATTAATTGTGACTGTTTAATATGGCTAATATGCCAAAGCTCAGGCGCAACCCCGTCTAAATCATGTTTATAAGGGCGATAAAAACCAAATTTAGCTAAGTTATTGTTAAGCCAATTGCTCAAAGGGGCGAATGGGCCGCCTTGCTCATACTCATTTGGAGTTAGCTGTAATATGTAATCGTCATTTACCGCCGCTTTATCAAATATATCGAGATCGGTGCCTAAATGATGTCTACTTGCACCGGGCAGGGCAGAGTAGCGCATTATAGCAATACACTTATTTATATCCGTTAATTTGGTTAAATCTACGGGCTGTTGCTGCTTATTATAAACAGGGCGACTACCTGAAAATTTATTGTTCCAAATCATCGATTGGCGATCAAAATCTCTAAAGCTTGAGGCAATTGTTAAATCAAAACCTGCATTTTTAGCTGCATTTTGTAGCGCTAAAAAATCATCAATAATTTCGCTATGTAAGCGATGGCCTTGAATCTCGATTAAATGTGTATCACTTTGCCCAGTGATACACTCACAGGCTATTAAGTTGCTTAAAGCCATTATGTTAAAAGGTTTTCGAGGATTTGTTCGTAAATATCGGCAAGTGCGATTAAGTCATCTGTACTTACACATTCATCCACTTTATGAATTGTGGCGTTACGCGGTCCAAGCTCAATAACTTTTGCGCCTGTTTGCGCTATAAAGCGTCCATCAGATGTCCCACCGGTGGTTTCTAAGTTGGTAGTAAGCCCTGTGACAGATTTAATAGCACTAACAGTGGCATCCACGAGCGGGCCGTGCTCAGTTATAAATGGCAGACCATTCACTATCCAGCTTAGCTCGTAGTTTAATTTGTGCTTTTGTAATATTGCGTTTACGCGTGCTTGTAATTGCTCATGCGTTACTTCGGTACTAAATCTAAAGTTAAATTGTATTTCAAGTTCACCTGGTATTACATTACCTGCACCAGTGCCGCCATTTATGTTTGATACTTGAAAGCTAGTCGCTGGGAAAAACTCATTACCCTCATCCCACACTGTTTGGCTAAGCTCAGTAATGGCTTCAGATGATAAGTGAATAGGGTTTTGTGCTAAGTGTGGGTAGGCAACATGGCCTTGTATACCTTTTACTTTTAAAAAGCCGGTTAGAGAACCACGACGACCGTTTTTAACTACATCTCCTAATACATCGCGTGATGATGGCTCACCAACTAGACACATGTCGATTTTTTCACCGCGCGCTTCTAACGTATCTATTACGCGAGTTGTGCCATTTATAAATGGACCTTCTTCGTCTGAGGTTATTAAAAATGAAATAGAGCCTTTGTGATCTGGGTTTTTAGCAATAAAACGCTCTGTTGCAACGAGCATTGCTGCAAGAGAGCCTTTCATGTCAGCGGCGCCGCGACCATGTAACAAACCATCTTTTACCAAACCCGAAAACGGTGGATGTTGCCAATTTTGTGCTGGGCCTGTAGGTACAACATCGGTATGTCCTGCAAAGCAAAAATGCGGTGACTGAGTGCCTTTACGTGCCCATGTATTTAGCGTGTCAGTAAAAAATAATGATTCAATATTAAAGCCAACCGCCTTTAGGCGATCGTTCATCATTTGTTGGCAGCCAGCATCTTCAGGTGTTACTGATTCACGCTGAATAAGTGCTTGTGCAAGTGCAATTACATCGTGTGTCATTATTTAAAAATCTCATCATATTGAGCAGCTTTAAAGCCTAAATGGTAGCTACTATTGTTTACAAGTACAGGGCGTTTGATCATTGCTGGCTGCTCAACAAGTAGCTCTATTGCAGACTCTTTAGTCAGACTTTGTTTTTGCTCATCAGATAATGCGCGGTACGTGGTGCCGCGTTTATTAACTAGCTGCTCCCAGTCTAGTTTGTCTGCAAACGTGCTAACCAGTTGAGTGTTTACGCCATCTTTTCGATAGTCATGAAAAGTAAACTCAATATTATTATCTGCTAAGTATTTTTTAGCTTTTTTTATCGTGTCGCAATTGCTTATGCCGTATAGAGTGATCATAAATCTACTTCTTTTTGATAATAGTTAATAGGGGATCTGCACCCGCATTCACATGCGTATGCGAGTAATGAAATGTACCTAAAGTATGGCCGTTGAGTAATATTAAACTTGCCAGCATGGGGGTATCAAGCTTTCGCAGGTCAAAATACGCAAGGCGCTGACCTTTATGTATTTCACTACCGTTAAGCTGGGCTATATGGGTATGAGTAATAGGCGGTGAGCCAGCAATAGTTAAGTTTATTAACACTTTTAGGCCATTTTTAGCCTGCAAAATAAACTCAGTACCTGCGTTTTTTACTTGAAGTAATGTGCCATCAAAAGGGGCTAAAATTTTATGGCTGGTAAGGCTCACCATAATGCCAGGGCCAAGCGTGCCATATTTAAAAAACGGTTCGGGATGGCTATCAAGCATGGCTACTTTACCAGTAAATGGGCTGATAATAGAAATTGCATTATTAGGTGTTTTATTAACGGCTAAATAGTCGATTTGCTGTGCTTTCATTGGCTAATCTGCTACCACATTGTAGCCATCACTTTTTAACGCTTTAAGTGCTTTTGAGGCTGTTTGTTTTTTTACCAAAATATAATCTGTATCGTAAGTAGATATTGAAAAAATAGAAACTTTAGCGCTGGCGAGTACGCCTGATATATTAGCCATTATACCTGTGAGCGAAAAGCCTAATGGGCCAACTACTTCGAGTGCTTGCCAGTCAGGCTCTGTATCTAAGCTTTGGATTTCAAATTCACTAGGGCAAACAATCGATAGCTCATCGTGAGTTTTAGAAATAAAAAATAAAGGCTGTTTTAACAGTGCCGAAGGTATGTTGGCATCAACGTCTAAACTGTGAATAGATAAAAGCGTGCTGTGTAATTGTAATGTTTGTTTTGACATTAAACGCCTGCGATACAGCCATATTGATAGCTTTATAGTATAGATTATTGGATTTAAATTAAAGGTGTATCAGTGACTAAAATAGCGGTTTGTAGACAGGCTTTAATAAAGATTAAAAACTTACCCACAATTTCTGTGGATAAGTATGGGAATTGGTAGGTATAAATAGCCTAACTCATTAATTATTAAATAAATAATAGCTAGGCTATAAAAAGCACTCGTTTAGATTATTGCGTAATTAAAGCTTCAGCTTGGGCTGCTTGAATAGCCGTTAGTGCAATAGTGTAAACAATATCGTCAACTAATGCGCCGCGGCTTAAATCGTTAACTGGCTTACGCATACCTTGAAGCATAGGGCCGATACTTATTAAATCGGCACTACGTTGTACGGCTTTATAGGTTGTATTACCAGTATTTAGATCTGGGAATATAAATACGGTTGCTTTACCTGCAACTGGGCTATTTGGTGCTTTTTTAAGCGCAACGTTTTCCATAATTGCGGCGTCGTACTGAAGGGGGCCATCAATAATCAAATCAGGGCGTTTTTGCTGCGCTATTTTGGTCGCCTCACGTACTTTTTCTACATCGGCACCAGTACCAGATGTGCCAGTACTGTAACTTATCATAGCTACACGCGGCTCAATTCCAAACGCGGCGGCTGAGTCGGCTGATTGAATTGCTATATCAGCAAGTTGCTCAGCATTTGGATCTGGATTTATTGCACAGTCTCCATAAACAAGAACTTGGTCAGGCAGTAGCATAAAAAATACAGAGGATACGAGCGATGATCCCGGGGCTGTTTTAATAAGCTGAAGTGGCGGGCGAATAGTATTAGCAGTGGTGTTTACTGCACCCGATACTAAGCCATCTACTTTACCTTGCTCTAGCATCATAGTACCTAGCACTACGTTATCTTGCAGTTGCTCCTGAGCCACAACGGCTGTTAAACCTTTACCTTTGCGTATCTCGACCATAGGTTCAATATACTCGCTAATAATACTTTTAGGTTCAACAATGCTTACATGTTCGTTTAATTCTATACCTTGTTGCTCTGCTATACGCATAATTTCATCGCGATCACCTAGCAATATAGTTTTAGCAATACCGCGCTGGCCACAAATAGCAGCCGCTTTTATTGTGCGTGGTTCGTTACCTTCAGGTAGTACGACTGTTTTACCTGCTTGGCGGGCTTTATCTGTTAATAAGTAACGAAATGCTGGTGGTGACAGCTTACGTGTTTTACCAACGTTTTTAGCGAGTGTATCTAACCAGTCTGAATCGATAAACTGCGCATTGTGATCTTTTACTTTTTCAATTCGTTGGTCATCATCACTCGGTACTTCCATATTAAAGTTATGAAGTAGCAATGATGTACGCCATGTATCGGCTTCGGTTGCAAGTATTGGTAAGCCTGTTTGCATAGCTTGTTCGCACAGTGCCATTATGCGCGCTTCAGGTTCAAAGCCACCGGTTAGTAATATTGCGCCAATTTTGGTGCCATTCATGGCCGATAAACAGGCAGCTACAAGTATATCTGAGCGATCGCCTGGTGTTACTAATAATGCGCCAGGCGTAAAGTGATTCAAAATGTTTGACACTGTTCGTGCACAAAATGTAATTCGACGCAGACGACGATGCAGCATGTCACCTTCGTTAATAATGGTTGCTTTTAAATATGCGCTTAAATCTTTAACGCGAGGTGCTACTAGGTCAAAGTCCCACGGAATGGCGCCAAGTAACATAAACGGGTTTTTTCTAAAAATTGGTAAAGAAGCTAAGCGGTTTAGCTCGTTATCTAATTCGTCAGGTTTGTAGGCATCAACTAAATCTGCACGTGCGCGGCCTTCCTCGTCAAGTGGGGCATTTACTTTATTAAAAATACAACCAAGAACACGTGGGTGATCTATACCACCATAATAACCAGCAGCTATTTCAAGACGATCTTCTATTTGCGTTATATTGTAGTTGCCAGGGGTAAGTACAAAAACAATGTCGGCACCGAGAGTTTGCGCTATTTCGCGGTTTACGCGACCTGCATAAGGTTGCCTACGCGTAGGGACCATACCTTCAATGATAGCGACTTCGTCGTCATTAATTTTACTTTCAAATCGTTCTACAATTTCTTCAAGTAAATCATCGCCCTTACCGTCGCCAATCATTTGCTCAGCGTAACTTAATGCAAAGGGTGTTGGAGGCGATATTGATGAGCCTTGTATAACAACTTGTGTTGATTTTTCTGGGCCGGTTTCACCAGTTCGTGGTTGTGCGATTGGTTTAAAGAAATTAACTTTAACCGTTTTTTGCTCCAGAGCGCGCACTAACCCAACAGATACTGATGTTAAGCCGACACCGGTAGACACGGGTATAAGCATTATTCTACGTGCCATAATTATAGCTCCTTAACAATATTTGCGGCATCTAAAGCAATAACCCACTCTTCGTTTGTCGGCATTACTATTGCTTTTGGCATCTTATCAGATGCACTTATAATACCTTGGTTGCCAAAGCGTGCATTTAAGTTTGATTGCTCGTCACAGTTAAGGCCTAAGTAGCCAAGTTGTTTGATAACATTTGCTCGAATAATATCGGAGTTTTCACCTATACCACCAGTAAAGATAAGTGCATCTAGGCGTTGCAATGGCACCATGTAAGCCGCAATTTGTTTAGCTAAACGGTAACAAAAAATATCAAGCGCTAATTGTGCTTTTTTATGTCCTGCAACTGCGGCTTCTTCAATTGTACGGCAGTCATTAGAAAGCTCACTAATACCTAAAAGGCCACTTTCTTGGTTTAATAAGTTATCAATTTGTTTTGCGTTATAATCTAGTTGGGTTGTTAAAAAATTAAATAAACCAGGGTCAATATCACCACTACGAGTACCCATAACTATGCCTGCCAGTGGTGTTAAGCCCATGCTTGTATCAACACTTTCTCCGTTTTTAATTGCGCAAACAGAGCAACCATTACCTAGATGAGCGCTAATAAAATTACTTTGCTCAATAGGCTGGTTTAATAATTTAGCTGTTTGGCCTGCTACGTAATAATGGCTTGTACCATGCATGCCGTAACGTCTTACACCGTAGTCGGTATAAAGCTTATAAGGTAATGCATATAAGTAAGCAACTTCATCCATGGTTTGATGAAAAGCGGTATCAAATACGGCTACTTGAGGTAGGCCTGTAAAGGAATTTTGTGCTGAAGAAATTCCTAACAAGTTAGCATGACCATGCAAAGGAGCCAAAGATGATGCTTTAGTAATACCTTCAATTACAGCATCATCAATTAGAACTGATTTTGTAAAGTGCTCACCACCATGAACTACCCGATGGCCTACAGCGATTAGGTGCTCATCTAGTTTGTGATCTTTTATTAAGGTTACAAGCGTATTTATTGCCTCAGCATGTGCTTGATTTGCTCCCAGCTCAATTACTGTTTTGGCGCCATTATATTTATATTTAATAGACGGCGCGTCAGCACCTAAGCGCTCTGCGAGGCCCGAAATTATTTCGTGCCCGTCGTTTGCATCAATAATGGCAAACTTTAAGCTAGAGCTACCACAATTTAGTACTAAAACATGTTGTGACTTAGGGGAAGTTGTTGGCATAGATTTAATTTCCATAAACAAATTAGTAAGTGAGCGTTAAGTATTAGGCGCTACACTTGAGCTGATAAAGGCTAAACATTTTATTTTAGCGTTGCCTATTTTAACTTAGTTCAGCAATTTAGTTTAGTATTTTGGGTGATTTAACAGCAAAATTAAGTGTTTTTACTGATAAAGTGTAACGTCCTTATTTTGTGTTACACTTTGGAAATGCTGAGTACTAAACTTATTTTTAAAAGCGGTATCTGTGAGGAGTCATGATGCAAAAAAGTGTGATGTCACAACTACAAACGGGTCGTTTGTATGCTAAAAACTGGCCTATGCGCAAAGAGCTTGCACCTTTATTTTTAGAATTTAGGGTAATAAAAGCCACTGAACTTGCCATAACTGTGATGCCAATCTTAGCTATGCTTACTTTGTTTTTTCAACTTAACTACTTAGGCCCTGACTTTTTACCACAGGCAATTGCTAGCGCATTATTTTTTATATCACTGCCTTTACAAGGTATATTTTGGCTAGGTAAACGAGCTCAAACACCTTTAGAACCCGCAATGCATAAGTGGTACACCGAGCTTTATACAAAAATGGTAGAAAACGGTTATCAAGTTCAACTTAGTGAAAACAAGCCCCGTTACATGGAGCTTGCTAGCTTACTTAAAGATATGTTTGAAAAAATGGATAGGGCGTTCACTAAAGAGCAGTTTTAATAAACTGAGTTATGTAAAACGATAAGGTGACCTTGTGCTCACCTTTTTCCTCGAGCGCTGTCCAGTGCTCGGGTCTAAACTTCCATGCAAACGGAGTCATCATAATTAAGTTTTTAATGTCGGCTACACCGAGTGTAACGGTTTCGGTTAAAAGCGATTGTGCTGATTTTTCAAAGCCTTCTGGCGTTGTTATTTCTGTGTGTTCATTTATATTTGAATAAATGTACGATTTTAGTTCTTTTAAATGCCAAGGACCTGGGCTTGCAACCACTAAAGTTGTGTTTTTATTTGCTAGGCGTGCCAGCTCTTGCTCAAATAAAGGAGCAAAAACACTAACAAGCACATCAGCAAATTCATTTTTAAAGGGGGCTTGGCTTATAGAAGCCACGCTAAAATGGCAGTTAGGGTAGCGTTTAGCGGCATATTTAACCGCAGACTTTGAAATATCAACGCCGTATACCTGCGCATTTGTTTTATTTGCTATGGCTTGAGTATAAAACCCTTCACCACAACCTAAATCTACAACAGTAGTAGCGCATATCTTACTAATTGTATTACTAAGGCTTTGCTGTAAAAAGCGGTAATGACCTGTTTCCAAAAATGCACGTCTAGCTTGCACCATTTCTAGAGAATCGCCTGGTTGTTTTGAATTTTTTTGCTGAACCGGTAGCAAATTAACATAACCTTCTTTTGCAAAATCAAAACTGTGATTATTAGTACAGCGAAGCGTAGAGTCTGTTTTTATAAGTGCTTGGTTACACAGTGGGCATTGATATTGTAGACTCATGAGTCTAGGTAGTCCTTATCGTAAAAAGTCTTAACCCAGTGTGGGCGGTAAGTGATCATAATAGTAATAGCCATACCATTGAGCATTGCTTCAGGGAACCAAATTATAGCACTCAAATAAACGTAGTTATCAGCCAGTTCTTGCCAATTGTATTGGCCTATTGTCAGATAAAATAATGCACCTAAGCTTATTTTTATACAGGCAATAAACCCAGCTGTTATAAATGCACAAACAAATATATAAACAAAAAAATGGCGGGGTAAATATTGGTAACTGATTAAAAAGCCAAGGTAGCTCAATAATATAGGTATAAATGCGCCAATAAGTATTTGCATGGGTAACAGATTAAGCTCGATTTGACCAACGGCAGTTAATAATACGCTGGCTAGCAGAGAGCTTAAAATAGCTAATCGCCACCCTAAAATTAAGGTCGCTGCAGTAACGCCTAAAATGTGTAAATCGAGGCCTGTTAAAATACCGGCTTTTATACGCCAAAGCACGGCAAATACTAAAGCGCATGCAAGCACACCCGTTTGCCGCGCGGATGTAGTGTAAAGTGCTTTGTATGTTTTTTTATCAAAGCTTAGTAAAGCAATAATAATAACAAGGGCCCAAAATAGCCCTTGTAAAGTAAAGCTAAGCATCAAAACTATTTAAATGTAGACCAAATAGGTGCGTGATCAGAGGGCTTTTCAATACCGCGTAGCTCATAATCAATACCTGTATCTATGCATCGTGCAGCAAGGTCTTTAGTAGCAAGTACTACGTCGATACGAAGGCCACGGTTATCTACAAAGCCTTTTGAACGATAGTCAAACCATGAGTATTGATCGTTTGTGTCTGGGTTTTGCTCTCTAAAGGTATCTGTAAAGCCCCAATTTAATAATGTTGCTAACCACTCGCGCTCCTCTGGTTGAAAAGAACATTTACCAGTTTTTAACCAGCGCTTAGCGTTTACATCCCCAATGCCAATATCTAGATCGGTAGGGGAGATGTTTATGTCGCCCATTACAATTACGTCTTGCTCTGGTGTGTGGTTAGTTTCTAGGTGAGTCATTAAATCTTTATAAAATTGACGTTTATAAGGAAATTTAGTTTCGTGATTAATGTTATCACCTTGTGGAAAATAACCATTCATCACGGTTAGGTCACGGCCATTGTCTTGTTCAATAGTTACGCTTATCATGCGTTTTTGTGATTCATCAGTATCTGTAGCAAAGCCTTTTAAGACCGATTTAGGCTCTTTTTTGCATAACATAGCTACACCGTAATGTGCTTTTTGACCATGAAAATAAACGTGGTATCCCATTTTTTGAACATCTTCTAATGGGAATGCTTCATCATGAACTTTAATCTCTTGCAAGCCAATAACGTCTGGTTGGTGTTTATCTATTATTGCTTGTAATTGATGAAGACGAGCACGCAGACCATTGATATTGAAAGAAATCACTTTCATAAAATTTACCTTAAAATTGGTTCTATTTAATGGTCTAAATTGTATCAGTAAATACGCGTACATCACATGACTAAATTGAGTTAATAGCTGCACAAATGTTGATCAAGTGGTGGCTAAAGTTTAAACATTGTAAATGCAATATTAATTATTTAAATAAATAATAATTTCAATTGATATAAGTTTTTTTGAATATATAATGCGCAAAAATTACTTATTTAACTCGTTCAAATAGGATCTCTCATGAAAACACAACTACTTTTAGCCAGCGCTTTATTTGCATCTGCAACTGTTTGTGCACAAAGCAATACTTACTTTAGTCAAGACAACAAACTTGAGTCTAAATTATGTGTATTAAGTGCTAATGAAGGCTTTAGTGTTGCCCGTAAAGAAGCTGCGCAACATGGCGTTTATTTATCTCGTTTTTCTAAGAGTATTTTGTGTAACGGTGAAGACATTCGCAATATCGCTAAAAAAACAACTGTTAGTGCATCATCACAAGACAAAGTTGAAATGTTTGCTAAAGATGCACAGCAAGAAACACAGTTATGTATGACTGCACTTAAAAAAGGGTTAGCGCCAGTACGTCAAAAGATTGGTAACTTAAACTCTTTAAAATGTAACGGTCAAAACGTAACTGAGTTTGTTAAGCGTTACCAAAACGCTGCTATTTAATTTTTAAGCAATATATTAGCTTTATAAAAAGTGCCTGGTTAATACCGGGTATTTTTTTGCAAAAATTACAAGGTAAGCTGCAATCATTGCAAAGCTAAGTGATTGATTAGAGTATATAAAGTGAGCTAAAAAATATTAAGTGCTTGATATTTATTGTGTTATTTATTTTGGCATTGGACTTGTATTAGTTAAAGTGACATTTACTAACTACAAGGATACGTCTTATGAAAAAGTTAACACTAGCAACAACTATTTTAGCATCTTTGAGCTTAGCGGCTTGTGCATCTAACCAAGGGTTAGAAAAAATCGACAGCGATTTCGCAAGTTTAGATAACGACAGTGATGGTTATATTTCAAAAGTAGAGGCAGATGATGACAACATTTGGGGCCACTTTTCAAATATTGATACCAATATGGATAATGAGATCAGTCGTAAAGAATTTAACACCTACATGCAATTAAATACCGGTAAGGTAGCCACTGACAGTGAAGTTAGTGAGTCAGCATTTAAAGCTAAAATAGCTAAATTTGATAAAATTGAAAACGATTTTAAGAGTTTAGATAATGATAAAAATGGGTACATTTCAGTAGAAGAAGCTGACGATGACGATATTTCAAATCATTTCGGTTATATGGACGGCAATAACGATAAACGCATCAGCAGAGGTGAGTTTAAAGGTTACATTAAAAAATACGGTAAAGCCGTAGCCGAAGATGATGCCCTTAAAGTACTTAGACATAGCTAATATTATCTATGTAAGTTAAGTAGAACAAGCCAGCACTAATTGCTGGCTTTTTTGTGCATTTAATTTAGTTAAAAGGCAGATATATTTTCCTAGTTTGCTCTACTTCTGTCATAATAGTTGGCTGTGTATTTTTATTTGGTAATAGGTGTATGGCTAGTCGGCGTATAAGTGATGAACAATTAGTTGAAATCATTGAAGCGGCGATATTTGTAGCTAGTAAACCTCTAAGCAAACGCCAGCTTAAAGATGTTGTGCTGGCTGATTTAGCCATTTCTATGGCGCGTATAAATGACGCTATTGATACAATACAAATACATTTTCAAACCCGTGGTATACGCTTAGTTGAAGTAGGAAGTGGTTATCGGTTTCAGGCTTGTAGTAGTTTAAGCCCTTGGCTAAATAACTTATGGCAGGAACGAGCGCCTAAGTATTCACGTGCATTACTTGAAACGCTATCTCTTATCGCTTACAGGCAGCCCATTACGCGTGGCGAAATTGAGCAAGTAAGAGGGGTAGCAACGGGTTCGAATATTATAAAAACTTTACTTGAAAGAGAGTGGGTTAAAGTGGTAGGGCATAAAGAAGTACCAGGTAAACCAGCATTATATGCAACTACTAAGCAATTTTTAGATTATTTTTCGTTAACAGGTTTAGATAATTTACCTGCTTTGCCGTCAGATCAGCAAAGCAAAATTAATCAGTTAATGAGCGATCCTTCTGTGAGAGAACCATCCGAATGAGTATACAAGGTGAAAAGTTACAAAAAGTCTTAGCCCGTGCAGGCGTGGGCTCACGCCGTGAAATGGAAAAATACATTGATGCTAATCGCGTTAGTGTTAACGGCAAAGTAGCTAAGCTAGGCGACCGTGTTGAAGAAACCGATTTAATTCGAGTTGACGGTCATACTGTAAAAATTGAAGAGAAAGCAGATCGTATCTGTCGTGTCATTATGTACAACAAACCAGAAGGTGAGTTAAGTACACGTAAAGATCCTGAAGGCCGTCGTACTGTATTCGATCGCTTACCTCGTATTGACGGTGAGCGCTGGATTGCGGTTGGACGATTAGATATTAATACCGCAGGCTTAATGTTATTTACTAATGATGGCGAGCTGGCAAATCGTTTGATGCACCCAAGCTACGAAGTAGAGCGTGAATACTCTGCTCGAGTATTTGGTGAAGTCACAAATGAAACAGTTAAAAACCTTACTCGTGGTGTTGAGCTAGAAGATGGTCCCGCTAAGTTTTTAAGTGTAAAACCAATGGGCGGCGAAGGTATCAACCGCTGGTTTAACGTTACACTTAATGAAGGACGTAACCGCGAAGTTCGTCGTTTATGGCAGTCTCAAGATGTTGAAGTATCTCGCCTTATTCGTATTCGTTACGGTAAATTAGAGCTTGATAAGCGCGTACCTCAAGGTGGCTGGAATGAGTTAGACCTTGAAACAGTTAACTATTTACGTAAAACAGTTAAACTTGGTAGAGAAACCCAGACTAAATTGTCAGTTATGCCTGAAAAGCGTAAAGACAAGCGTGCTAAAATCAATCAAATACGCAAAGCTGTAAAAAAACACAATCAACGTGTTAAGCAAACTAAACGTAAGTAATTACCGAGTATTTACTACCAAAAAAGCCGCAAATAATGCGGCTTTTTTGATAATTAAAAATATATTTTATTTTTTAGGTTGCGCATCAAGTGATTCGCCATTTACTGATGATGAGTCATCACTCATTAAATATAAATAGGTTGGCATTAAATCTTCCGGCGTGGCAAGTTTGTCTCTGTCTTCGCCTGGGTAAGCTGCAGCACGCATAGACGTTCTGGTGGCACCTGGGTTGATACAGTTTACACGAATAGATGTTTTACCGACTTCGCACGCCCATGTTTGCATCATGCCCTCTACAGCAAATTTTGAAATAGCATATGGCCCCCAAAATTCACGGCCTTTTCGTCCCACCCCTGAAGATGTAAAAACGACAGAGGCACTTTTTGATTTACGAAGTACAGGGAAAAGCGCTTTAGTGATCATTGCTTGTGCGGTTACATTTACTTTCATTATGTTTTCAAAAGTAGACGAACAAAAATGCTCAAGTGGCCCAAGAGACCCTAAAATTCCGGCATTATTAAGTAATCCATCAAGGCGTCCAAATTGACTTTCTATAGTGGCAGCTAAGTCACGATAGTTTTGCTTAGTCGCCCCTTTAAGATCCAGTGGGACTATAGCGGGCTGTGGGTAACCAGCATTTACTATTTCATCGTAAACACACTCGAGTTTATTAGTTGTTTTCCCTAATAAAATTACAGTTGCGCCATGTTTTGCATAGGTTATTGCGGCTACTCGGCCAATACCATCGCCAGCGCCTGTGATCAAAATAACTTTGTCTTGTAATGCGTTTTCAGCTGCTTGATAAGTGTGCATAAAATTACCAATTCATAAAATTTTTATGATTTTAACATAGCAAAACCTGAAGTAATCGAATTTATTGTAAATTTAGGTGGCGAAAATAGATACTTTACGTTAAGTTTAACTGGTCTAATGTCTCATTAATAAATCGGTTACATTATTTTAACTTTAACACACTTAAAACACACACTATAAAAATAAGATTTGTGCGGAGCCAACAATATGAAAAAAATGCTACTCTCACTCTCTGTTACAGCTGCATTAGCAGGTTGTGGCGGCGGAGAAACGTTAGAAGATGTTAAGAATGACAGTGCAACTATAGTCCCCAATGCAACAGTTACTTTCGACCCTGCAAATGGCGTTTTATCTGTCCCTAATGACTTATTAATGAGCGGTACTCAAGACGGTACACTTAATATTCCTGGGGAGCTAGATGATGATAATGTATCTATATCTCGCGCTGCGTACTCAGACCCTCAACTAGCTCTGGGGGCTTTAGATGGTTGGTCCTCTCAGGTTCCTTATAAAATTGATTTAACATTTCCAAGTGATGTATCACTTGATGAAGCATCAGCTGCAAGCCCTGGTACGTTAAGAATTTTTGAAGTGGTAATGGGCGCAAGTTTAACGGATGCAGAATGCTCTGTAGTTACCGCTGGTACAGCCTGTAAATTAGTAGGTGAACTTACCTTTGGTGTAGATTTTATAACTCAGGCCTCTGGTAATGGCGTTGCTGTTATACCGCTTAAACCATTTTCACCAGGCAGCTCTTATATAAATGTTTTAACTACGGGGCTTAAAGATTCATTAGGGCGCTCTATTCAACCTTCTTCTACCTATGCTTTAGTAAGTGAAGAAGCTCCTTTAATAACAGATGCTCAGCTGGGTCTTCAAGCGGCTGTAAATAGTTATGAAAATGTAGTGGTTAGTTCTGGTGATATTACCAAAGACGATATTATCTTTTCTTCTGCGATGACGATTCAATCAGCAGGGCCTGTACTTGGTACCATTAAAAACTTACTTGCAGCTAGTTTGCAAAACGATGCATTGCCAACACCAATGGTTAATGTACCTGAACAAGATGTAGTAAATGTTCAGCAAGTTTTTGCAGCAGGTGGTGTGCCAGTATCAGCTGCTTTTTCTGGTGTTCAGTATTTAAAAGGTAACATTACATTACCTATGTATTTAGGAACACCTACAGGTACAGAAATAAGCGCTTTGAATGACACATACTGGAAAGCTATGTGTTCAAGTCCCGTTGCAGTATTAAATCAATTAGCCGCAGATCAAAAATTACGAGATGAAGGTAAGCAAGAAGAAATTGATGCAACTATGTTTGTCGAAGGGCCCTATGAAGACGTTTGTCAGCAAATAAATGCTCAACTACATGATTATCCAAAAATTGATATTACTCGGCATTTAACTAAATATAACCCCGTTCCATTAGCTCAAAGCTATGAGACCATACCTGTACAAATCACAAAGCCAATTTTAGCTGATATAAATGTTTATCGTTCAACTTATGGTCTACCTGAGCTTGAAAGTATCCCAGAAGGTGGCTGGCCTGTTGTTATTATGCAACATGGCATTACGACAAATAAAGAAAGTATGCTTGCTTTAACTGCGCAGCTTTCAATCCAGGGTTTTGCTACCGTTGCAATTGATCATCCTCGCCACGGTGAGCGTGGAATAGATGTTGGTGATGATGGGCTTAACTCTGCTAAACAGGTTGGAGACGACTTCAATGCAACCACAGGCTCTGTTCTTAGTTACATGAACTTAAGTTCGTTACTAGTTGCTCGCGATAGCCTGCGTCAATCTGTCGCTGATTTGTTAGGTTTACGTTTAGGCTTGAACTTTATTAATGATGGGACGATTAACAGTAAAGATGTAACTTACGTAGGGCATTCACTAGGATCTATAGTTGCGCCTGCATTTATTGCTCAAGCAAACGCGCCTATGGAAGAAACGCTTGATCCATTATTTAACGTCAACACTATTGCACTTGCCAGTGGCGGTGGCGGTATAGCTAGTTTTTTACTTGAGTCGGCGGCATTTGGCCCATTTATTCAAGGTTCAGTGTTATCTCAAGCTGGTACAACAGAGGCTGATGAGTTTAACGCGTATTTACAAGCTGATGCTGTATCAAACTGTGGTACATTTTTACCAGATATGGAAGCGTATTTAACGTGTGGTTATGACGAGTATGTAGCTTATTTAACTACAGCTGGCGAAACAAGCAAGCTTACTAATATTCAAGATGTCTTTACTCAGTTTGCATTTGCAGCACAAACAGCCCTTGATAGCGGTGACCCAACAAATTATGCGGCAGCGGTTAAAGCTTTAGGCACACCTGTTTATACAAATGTTGTTGTAGGTGATGGCGAGGATAATAAGCCTGACCAAGTTATACCACCAATGGCTGCAAATAACCCTATTTCGGGCACAATTCCACTGGCCACTTTTATGGGTCTAGAGACTGTAAGTACAACTCAGCCATCAAGCGAAACACCAGCAAGCTATTTAGTTAAATTTACTAAAGGGCACCACGCTTCTATATTAACGCCAGCTCAAGATGCTGCAGAGGCCGCTACTGTAGAGGGAAGCGCGGCTGCAAATGCAGAAATGCAGATGCAGGTTGCTGTTTACTTAGCAACACGCGGTCGTATGTTATTAGTAACAAATAGTGACGTTGTTACTGATTAATCTACTACTTTAAACGTTAACTTATAAAAGCCACTGTATAGTGGCTTTTTTTTGGTTAAAAGCATGATAAATTAACTTAAATTTATTAATGGAGAAACCAGTTGGAATTTTTATACGAATACGGTTTGTTTTTTGCCAAAACAGTGACATTTGTTATCGCAATTGCCGTTGTGTTAATGCTTATAGTTGCTTCCGCCGTTAAGCCAAAAGCGAAAAATGGTGAGATTGAAATTGAAGATGTATCTGAAAAACTTAACGAGCTCAAGGAAAGTTTTTTGCACAATACATTGTCTAAAAAAGAGTTAAAAGCGCATCAAAAGCAATTAAAAGCGCAGAGTAAAAAAACAGTCAGTGATGATCCAAAGCCTCGTTTATATGTAGTCGATTTTACCGGTAGTATGGACGCGCACGAAGTAGAAAGTTTACGAGAGGAAGTGACTGCTATTATTTCGATTGCGGATCCTAAAACAGATAAAGTATTAGTGCGTTTAGAAAGTGGTGGTGGGGTTGTTCATGGCTATGGACTTGCTGCATCTCAGTTACAGAGAATTAAAAGCGCGGGTATTCCTTTAAGTGTAGCAATTGATAAAGTAGCAGCAAGCGGCGGTTATATGATGGCATGTGTAGCTGATGAAATACTTGCAGCGCCATTTGCAATTGTAGGTTCGATTGGGGTGATTGCACAAATTCCTAACTTTAATAAAATATTAAAGAAAAATGACGTAGAGTTTGAACAAATTACAGCAGGTGAATTTAAACGTACTCTCACATTATTTGGTGAAAACACAGATAAAGCACGTGAAAAGTTTCGCGACGAAATTGAAGAAACCCATGGTTTATTTAAAACCTTTGTAAGCACGCAGCGCCCAAGCCTAAATATTGATTTAGTGGCTACAGGTGAGCATTGGTTTGCAACGCAAGCAATTGATAAAGGTTTGGTAGATGTTATTAAAACCAGTGATGATGCTTTATTAGAACAGCAATCTGAGCGTCAAATATATAAAGTAAAATATAAAGTTAAAAAGGGACTAAGCGATAAACTGGCACTTGGATTAAGCAGTGGTGTAAACAAGGTTGGGGTAAGCTTACTTTCTAAATTTAAGTCGATGAATCCTTAATTATTAATAATCAAAAAAAACCTTGATGCAAAACATCAAGGTTTTTTTATCACTATATTACTCGATATTACGAGTCGATAGATTTGTGATAATCTTCTAAGTCTTTAGCGGCATTTGGGTCGTTGAAGATGCTCTCATCAAGCTCGCCTTCAGATTTAGCAACCACACAAGTGACCATACAATCACCGGTAACATTAACCGCAGTGCGTGTCATATCAAGTAAGCGATCTACGCCGATAATTATTGCAATCCCCTCTACTGGAAGTCCTACTTGGTTGAGCACCATTGCTAGCATAATTAAACCAACACCGGGCACGCCCGCAGTACCTACAGAGGCAAGTGTTGCCGTTAATATAACCATTAAATAATCAGAAATAGTTAAATCAACACTAAACACTTGAGCAATAAACACAGTGGCTACACCCTGCATAATAGCGGTGCCATCCATGTTGATAGTAGCGCCTAGCGGTATGGTAAACGATGCCACCGAGTTGTTTGCACCTAGTTTTTTTGTTGCTGTTTCAAGCGTGATAGGCATAGTTGCACTAGAGCTTGAGGTACTAAATGCAAATAAACACGTGTGCTTCATTTTTGCTAAGAAGGTCAGTGGATTTAAACCTGTCAGGATTTTTAACAGTAATGTGTAATTTACCAGCGCATGTAATAACAAGGCGAGTACAACCACACCAAAATATTTAGCTAAGCTAACAATTAAGTTAAGTTCAATTGTTGTAAATAGTTTCGCCATTAAGAAGAATACACCGTAAGGTGCTATATTCATTAATAATGTTACAAGTTTTAAAATAACTGTATTTAAGTCTTCAAATACACTTGCTACGCGTTTACCTGTTTTACCACTTAGTGCCATTGCTACACCAAATAATAGTGCAAACACTATGACCTGAAGCATATTACCTTTAGCCATTGCTTCAAACGGGTTAGTAGGGAACATATCTATAATTACACGGGCAAGGGTCGGTGCTTCTTTAGCATCGTAAGTTGCATTCGATGGAAGGCTAATCCCTTCACCTGGGCTGAATAATAAAGCAAGAGTGATAGCAACTGTAATTGCAACCGCAGTGGTTAATAAATACAAACCAATAGATTTACCGCCTAAGCGGCCTAATTTTTTAGGATCACTTAAACTACATGTACCACAAACAAGCGATACAAATACAAGCGGAACCACTAGCATTTTTAAGCTAGCTATGAATATTTGACCACCAACATGAAAAATACCATCTACAAAAAAGGCTTTAATTGGCAAAGAGAATAACCCAAGTGGTATTAGATAATCGTCTTCACCAGCTAATATAGCCTGAAATATAAAACCTACTGCAACCCCAAGCGCCATACCAATCATGATGCGAGTGGTTAAACTCATTGAACGGACTTTTGACATATTCCCTGATCTACATTTTATAAATTTGCCATAGACTACCAGCAAGGAAATATTTACTACAGAAAAAATTAGTATTTATTTAAATTTTTTTTACACAAAAAAGTAATAGAAAACTGAGATTTTAGACTAAGTTATAGGTTAATATTAAGTGAAAATTAATCTTACATATAATAACAACCCTAGGGAGAGGTTCATGCCTTTAATGCGACTGCTCGGCATTTTATTGCTTAGTTTTTTACTCACAGCTTGTGGTGGCGGTGGGTCACTAGAAAAAGGCAGCGGTACACTAGATGGTGATACAGGGGAAGCTGCTGATGAGGCTATCGTACAGTCAGCGAATATTGAAATTACTTTTGAAGACCGTATTGTTACAGCTGATTCACCATTGGAAATAACAGCAATTGTTTTAGATTCTGATGGGCTGCCTGTGCAACGTCAGGAGATTAGTTTTACAACCACGCTAGGTTCATTTATTCCCGCAACGGGCAGTGCTCTAACCGATACTAATGGGATAGCGACTATTGAGCTGGAGGCTGGTAGTATTGAGGGTGCTGGCACCATTGTAGCATCGTATGAAGATATTAGCAGTAAACTAGGTTTTTATACCGCAGGAGATGAGCCGCAATCTGATGACTCTGCGGCAAATATTGACATTAAAATCTTACAGAACTGTCCTGATAGCTGGTTAAATATAGATAGAGACTCTTTTGAGCTTGATCCATCGAGTTGTTCACAAAATAGTAATTTACTTGGGCAGCAAGCCATCGTTTACGCCAAAATCACACAACCTGGCAGTAATACTCCAGCAAGTAATGTACTAGTTCAGGCGACAACCACACTAGGCATTTTATTACCTGAAAGTTTAACGGCTAAAACTGATGAGTTTGGTGTTGCTATTTTGAATTTATTGCCTGGCAGTAGCTCAGGTGTGGGTCAAGTTGAATTAACAGCACAGGGCGGAGTTGCGAGTGCTTTATTTGAAATTAACGCTGTTCAAGTAAATGTAAATTTAAGTGCAAGTATTGCCACGAGTGATGTGCTATCTGCTGGCTCTACCACTATTGTAACAGCTCAGATTGTAGACGGTAGTAATAATGCATTTACGACACCGTTGGAGGTGCAATTTACTTCTGCCTGCGCAGAAGAATCGACTCCCAGGGCCACTATCGATAACATAGTAACTAGTATTGGTGGTACAGCAAGTGCAACTTATAAAGCTAATGGCTGCAATGGTATTGATACGATTACCGCCACTGTGGTTACTGGTGGTAATGTTGCAACAAAGACCATAAACATAAACGTAGCTGCGGCTGAGACAGGCTCAATCGCGTTTATGGGAGTGACTAATCAAGTATTAGCTATTAAAGGAACTGGCGGTCAAAACTTGACTGAAAATTCAGAGCTCACCTTTAAACTTCTTGATGTAAATGGAAATCCAGTAGGTCAAGAGCAAATTGATTTTTCACTTTCACAAAATCCCGGTGGCGCGCTATTAGATAGCGTATTTCAATTCACCAATAATGAAGGGTTAGTGACTGTAAACGTCCGCTCAGGAAAAGCTGCTGGTATTTTATCTGTTATTGCATCTCATCAAATTGACAGTAGTGATACCTCACAAAACAGTGTGATCTCTATTGTATCTAATGATATTACTATTACTACAGGCGTACCAGATCAAGACAGTTTTACACTTGCAGTGCAAACGTTTAATACTGAGTCATTAAACGAAGCTGGAGTGACTACAGACTTAACCGTATTTGCAGCCGATCATTTTAATAATTTTGTACCAGATAATACGGCAATTTATATTGCCAGTGAAGGGGGGGCGGTAGGCACTATTGATGAGCAACAATTTACACCTTTATTACTTTGTCGCACCATAGACGGAGTGTGCAAAGCGCAGTGGCGTAGCCAAAACCCAATTCCATACCATTACAGCATTTATAATAACTCTGTTGCAGACAAATGCGATCGTTACTTTGGACAACCAGCACCTTGTACTTTAGGTATTAGAGAGTCACAACTAGACGTAGATGGTAACTTAATTAGTTATTTAGATAGTAAGGGCGTTCCTATTGCATTAGCCGATGCGCCTAATGACGCGCCAATTGATTATCCCCTTGGTGGACGTGTTAGTTTGCTTGCTTATTCTGTTGGTGAAGAGTCATTTAATGATGTATCTGCTAACGGTGAATTTAATCAAAACGAGTTTGATTCAACTTTACAAGATTTACCTGAAGCTTTTATAGATTTTAATGAAAATGGTGTGTTTGATGGAAATTTACCAGCACCAACTAACCCTGTTGATTCCAATGGTGGTGAAGATGAATGGTATGTGGAGCGCACAGGTGCACAAGATAATGGTCTGTATGACAGTGCTGATGGTAAATACAATGGCTTGTTATGTAGTGATGAAGCTCTAGCTGCAAATGCATGTACCCGTGAAACAGTAAATGTGCGCGCGAGTTCTGAGCTAATTATGTCAGGTAGCACACCTTACGTTAGAGCTGTAACGGCATTGAATGACTGTAGTTTAAATGATGGTATTCGCTTAGAAACTTCTGATATGGCAGGTATGTGTGACATAAACCTTATTGATATCAGCAACTCAACGCCATACAGTGCAATTTCGATTACTATATTTTTCAGTGATATTCACAACAATCCATTACCGGCGGGTACCACTGTAGCAGTAACATCTGATAACGCGGTATTGAAGGGATTGACTAACTATACTGTTATTAACACGGCGCAAAAAGTACCAAATTCAGTGACTGTCAATATTACTAAAGAGGCAGAGCCTGATGATGTGGATTCTGGCTTTTTATACATAGAGTTTGAAACACCAGGGGGAGTTAAAACTCAATATTCTGTGATGTCGATTTTGGATGAACCAAAATCTTAGAATAAATAAAGTATTTAAAATGCCAACCTTTAGGTTGGCATTTTTCATTGTGTTCTATATATTCCACATCAAATAATCTAAAAACACCTGTTTGTTTAATTTAACAGCAAAAATTGTTCGTTTATTCAGTAAATACAGAAAAGTTTGTATTAAAAGCTTGTAACAATTAGTGTTTGTAGATATACCTATAAATATTCGCGCCGTTTATACCGGCAAAACACATTTTAAATATTTGGTTAGAAATAGGCAACTATGGGCAAATCGCTAGTAATTGTAGAGTCACCTGCTAAGGCTAAAACAATTAATAAATATTTAGGTAATGATTTTATCGTAAAGTCCAGTATCGGGCATGTACGAGACTTACCTACTTCAGGTTCGGGCAAAGCTAAAGTGCCGGCAACTAAAACGCCAGCAGAAGTTCGCAAAATGGAACCAGAAGAAAAAGCAGCGTATAAACAGCAACGAGATTACACAAATTTAGTTGCGCGTATGGGTATCGATCCAGAAAAAGGATGGAAACCTCATTACGAAATATTGCCAGGTAAAGAAAAAGTTGTTCAAGAATTACAAAAATTGGCTGAAAATGCAGACCAAATATACCTCGCAACGGATTTGGATAGAGAAGGGGAAGCAATAGCCTGGCACCTTCAAGAAATTATTGGCGGAAAACCTGAAAAGTATAAGCGTGTAGTTTTTAACGAAATTACTAAAAATGCGATTCAACAAGCTTTTGAAACCCCTGGTGAGTTAAATACCGATATGGTTTACGCTCAGCAAACACGTCGCTTTTTAGACCGTGTTGTAGGTTTTATGGTTTCGCCTTTGTTGTGGGCTAAAGTTGCACGTGGTCTATCTGCCGGTCGAGTACAGTCAGTTGCAGTTCGTTTACTTGTAGAGCGCGAGCGTGAAATTAAAGCATTTATCCCAGAAGAGTTTTGGGATATTCATGCTGATGTTAAAAACGCTGAGTCACAGTTACGTTTAGAAGTAGCCAAACAAGCAGGCAAGCCATTTAAGCCTGTAAACGAAGCTCAGGCTACAGAAGCAGTTAAAAGCCTTGAGAGTGCCGAATACAAAGTAATAAGTGTTGAGGAAAAGCCAAGTAAGAGTCGCCCAAGTGCTCCTTTTATTACTTCAACTATGCAACAGGCTGCAAGTACCCGTTTAGGTTATGGTGTTAAAAAGACCATGATGCTTGCTCAGCGCTTGTATGAAGGTGGTTACATTACTTACATGCGTACCGACTCAACTAATCTATCTAAAGATGCTGTTGAAATGTGCCGCGAATATGTAACACAAGAGTTTGGTGATAAATATTTACCAAAAGATCCAATTAATTACAGTTCAAAAGGCAATGCACAAGAAGCGCATGAAGCGATTCGCCCTTCAAGTGTAAGTGTGCTTTCTGGGCATGTAGAAGGCGTAGATGCGGATGCTAAAAAGCTTTATGAGCTAATTTGGCGCCAATTTGTAGCGTGCCAAATGGTACCTGCAGAATACGACTTAACAACATTGACTGTTGCAGCTAACGATTTTCAACTTAAAGCAAAAGGGCGAGTGCTTCGCTTTGATGGTTGGACAAAAGTACAGCCGGCAGTACGCAAAAAGAATGAAGAAGATCAATCACTACCAGCTGTTAAAGAAGGCGAAGTACTTAGTTTAATTGAACTTGACCCTAAGCAACACTTTACTAAGCCGCCAGCGCGTTTTAGTGAAGCAAGCCTAGTTAAAGAGCTCGAAAAGCGTGGTATTGGTCGACCATCTACGTATGCATCAATCATTTCAACAATACAAGATCGTGGTTATGTACGCGTAGAAAACCGTCGTTTCTTTGCTGAAAAAATGGGTGAAATAGTTACCGACCGTTTAGTTGAAAACTTCACTGATTTAATGAACTTTGATTTTACAGCAAAAATGGAAGGTCGTTTAGATGACATCGCTGAAGGCGAGCGCGTTTGGACACAAGTGCTTGATAAATTTTATGCTGATTTTTCTACTCAGTTAAACATAGCTAAAGATGAGCCAGAGCAAGGTGGCATGCGCCTTAATCAAATGGTTGAAACCGATATTGACTGTCCTACATGTGGCAGAAAAATGGGTATTCGAACAGCATCTACGGGTGTGTTTTTAGGGTGTACAGGTTATAGCTTACCGCCTAAAGAGCGTTGTACTACAACGATGAATTTAGTGTCGGGTGATGAAGCTGTTGCTGCTGATGTAGAAGATGAAGAAACTGAAAAGCTAATGCAAATGAAGCGTTGCCCAATTTGTGAAACGGCAATGGATTCATACCTTATCGATGAAACTCGAAAACTGCATGTATGTGGTAACAACCCTGCATGTCAAGGGCATATAGTTGAAGAGGGTACTTTCAAGATTAAAGGTTACGATGGGCCCATTATCGAGTGTGATAAATGTGGTTCTGACATGGAGCTTAAATCAGGTCGTTTTGGTAAGTACTTTGGCTGTAATAACGAAGAGTGTAAAAATACTCGTAAGTTACTCAAAAATGGTGAAGCAGCGCCACCGAAAGAAGATCCTGTTCATATCACTGAGCTCGAATGTGAAAAGTCTGATGCGTACTTTGTACTGCGTGATGGCGCGGCAGGTATATTTTTAGCTGCTAATACGTTTCCTAAATCACGTGAAACACGCGCACCTAAGGTAGAAGAGTTAAAACGCTTTAGAGATCGTATTTCACCTAAGTTTTATTACTTAGCAGATGCGCCAGCTAAAGACCCTGATGGCAATCTTGCCGTTGTGCGTTATAGCCGTAAAAATAAATCTCAGTATGTAATGACTGAAGTAGACGGTAAAGCAACAGGCTGGACTGCTCATTATGAAGCGGGTAAATGGGTAGAAGAAGCGAAGAAAAAAGCGGCGCCTAAAAAGAAAGCGGCTGCTAAAAAAGCCCCGGCTAAAGCAAAAGCAAAACCTAAAGCAAAACCTAAAGCTAAAAAAGAAGATTAATAAGTATTTAGTTATTTATTTACCTTTTTATAGCACATAAAAAAACCGGAATGCACAGCTTGTGTCATTCCGGTTTTTTGTACCTAGTTATACCAATCCGCAAAAATACTTAATCATTCGCGGGGCTAAACGTGTCGCTACCTGTTTTAAAGACTCACACTTAGGACAACTAAATAGCGAATTTTTTCATAGCTAACAACATGTTTTTCTAGCCTTAAAATAGATCAATTAATTCAGCGAATTAGTATCAAATGTTTTCGCAACGGCTTTATTAGCAGTACATTCAACTAAGTGTATTGGTATTAAACCTTAACAGAAGATATTTTTTTATAACCTTCAGATTCAAGCTCATCATTTACGCATCTTAATACGTAGGCATTTAAAGCCTCATCATTTACATCGTCATCTTTAGCCCAGTTAACACACATTTCTGTGTACTCTTTTATCATTTCGGCTGAAGCTGTTGGCGTATCGTCTGCTACCGCGTAAGTCGCAGATACTGCAAATAATGGCGCTACTAATAATGCTAACAATGCTTTTTTCATTCGTTTATTCCTAAATAAATGGTGTGATGACTGATTTAACCAATCGAGATTAAAGTACAAATCAGTAGTGCCCAATCCAGAACAATTCTGTTGGTAAGTTGATTTTTAATCGAAAACGAAATAAAAGATAACGAAAAATTTTTATCGTGAAGATGAGAAAGTTACACTTAAATTACATTATAAGTATTTGTGTTGTAATAACTTATAAGATAAGGTCGCTTTTTTATAAAAAGTAAAATGAATGGCTGAACAGCAATCAAATTTCCCTCTCGTACCTCGTAAAGTTCACAGAGTGGAGCAAGGGTTAGAATCGTTTATATTTGCAGGGCGTTGGTTACTCGCGCCTTTTTTTGTGGGCTTATTGTTTGCAGTAATACTGTTACTTATAAAGTTTTTTAAACAACTTTATTTAATGGGCATAGCAACCTTTAGCACAACAAATCAAGAATTACTCGTTGGTATACTTACGCTGGTTGATACGGCCTTATTAGCAGGTTTGCTTTTGATTATTATTTTTAGCGGCTATGAAAACTTTGTTTCAAAGCTTAATATTGAGGGTCATGAAGATAGGCCATCATGGATGGGGAAGGTTGGCTTTTCTGGTTTAAAAATGAAACTTATTAGCGCTATTGTAGCTATATCTGCGGTTGAGCTTTTAAAGGTATTTATTAATTCAAATATTCACTCAAGTGATGAGTTATTTTGGAAGGTAATTATTCATATTACTTTTGTAAGCTCAGGCGTATTATTTGCACTCACTGATTATTTAAATAGTAAAACACTATCACATTAAAAAGGTTAAGTTAGTGCTTTGGTGGCAGCTATTTCGCCTTCATACCGACCATAGTGCCCCCAAGCTTTAAGCGCACAAAAAAGCCCGATAAAATCGGGCTTTTAAACTATATGTTAGGGCTCTATTAATTTACAAAAGCAAAATAGCACCCAAAGCTGCTTATGCTTAACGTATTACCCTCTAAAGTGGCATTGCAATGAGATAGCGAGTCATGCGCATCAGTCACAGCTTTAGTTAGCTCAAATGTTTGATTGGTTTGAGCTAAATTAAACACACATAACATAGTTTGCTCGTTTAATGTTCTGTAAAAAGCGAGAATAGGCTCAGTTGTATCAATAAACTCAATGTCGCCTTCTAATAACACAGCATGCTGTTTACGCCATGCCATAAACTCACGGTAGGCATTAAGTATAGAGTCTGAATCTTTATCTTGAACAGATACAGCACTTTGAGTGTGCGCGCTATCTACAGGTAACCAAGGTTTAGCATTACTAAAACCTGCATGTTCTGAGCCATTGTTATCCCATGGCATCGGCGTTCTACAGCCATCACGGCCTTTAAAGTTTGGCCAAAAAGTAATGCCGTACGGGTCTTGTAAGTCTTCAAAAGCAACAGAGGCTTCACCTAAGCCAAGTTCTTCACCTTGGTACATACATACGCTGCCGCGTAATGAAGCAAGTAGGGCTGTAAGCATTTTACATTGGGCTGAATTTATCTCACCATTTTGGCTCCAACGACTCGCTACGCGCTCTACGTCGTGGTTGCTAAACGCCCAACATGGCCAACCCTCAAGCATACGTTGCTCAAGTGTTTGTACAGTTTTTCTTATGTATTCACTCGAATAATCATCAGTAAGTAGTTCAAAGCTGTATCCCATGTGCAGCTTATCGCCGCCTTGAGTGTACTCTGCCATGGTTGCCAATGAATCTTCTGATGAAATTTCACCTAA
This sequence comes from Pseudoalteromonas sp. MMG006, assembly GCF_018101025.1. Lineage (NCBI taxonomy): Bacteria > Pseudomonadati > Pseudomonadota > Gammaproteobacteria > Alteromonadales > Pseudoalteromonadaceae > Pseudoalteromonas > Pseudoalteromonas sp. MMG006. Next base: position 153,202 of record NZ_JAGJEJ010000005.1, on the reverse strand, counting down.
CGACACAGTGCCTGGGTACTTATTAAGTAATGCGCGTATGTCTTGCATAAACTCAATGTTTTCAGGCTGCGTGTTATTATAATAGTGGTACTGAAACGCATACGGGTTATCTTCACTAAAGCCACGGCCTTGGCGTTTATCTTTAGGCTTTGCTGGATTGTCACGTAATTGTGCATCGTGGTAGCAAAAGTTAATAGCGTCTAACCTAAAACCGTCTACACCTTTTTTAAGCCAAAACTCTACGTTTTCTAACACAGCTTTTCTTACATCAGGGTTATGAAAGTTTAAATCTGGCTGTTCGGTTAAAAAGTTATGTAAATAGTATTGACCACGACGAGGCTCCCATTGCCATGCACCGCCACCAAAAATAGAAAGCCAGTTATTAGGTGCTGTACCATCGTCTTTAGAGTCAGCCCATACATACCAGTCTGCTTTATCATTGTTTTGGTTTTCGCGGCTGTCTAAAAACCACTGATGTTGGTCTGAAGTATGGCTTAACACTTGGTCAATAATAATTTTGATGTCGCGTTTGTGTGCTTGATCTATTAATTCGTCAAAGTCGTTTAAGTCACCAAAAATAGGGTCTATGTCGCGATAATCGCTAATATCATAGCCAAAATCTTTCATTGGGGATTTAAAAAAGGGAGAAATCCAAATAGCGTCAACGCCTAAGCTTTTAATGTAATCAATGCGATTAATTATCCCTTTAAGATCACCAATACCATCGTTATTGCTGTCTTGAAAGCTTCGCGGGTAAACCTGATAAATAACCGCACCTTTATACCACTGCTGTTGGGCCATGCTTTTCTCCGTCGTTCCACACAGTATTTATATTGTTATTAGTTCGATTGAAACAATCGCTAAATTTTCAAAAAGCATACGTGAAGGGGACTACTCTGTAAAAAGCCTGCATACGTATGCAGCTAATTTACTTACTTAAATGCGTTTTTAAAGAGGTGTATTTAAGGTGCTGTTTTTTTATTGCTAGCTTTACCAATCATGTTTTTTACTCATGAATAAAATAGTGCGGTCTGTTTTGGTGCTTATTTTAAAAGGCTTGCACGGTATTGGTGAAAATGATGAATGGTCTTACCAATTTCATAAAACATAAATTATTAAAATAACTTATGTAAATATTAAAAATGCCTTATTTAACGCTATTTACACGCTGTACCATGGGTAATTCATAGTGCGAACATATGTATTTTTATAAAACTCATTAATAATCATGTTGCACCATAATAATAAATTTAAAATCAGTAAGTTAGCTTTGTTTTTGTGAACCAACTGTTAATTTATAATACATTGCATAGTCTTGAATACGTATGCATAAAGTTGTTAATAAAATAATTCGAGCGTTAATATTGATGCTGACAACAAAATTAGCTCGCCTGTTTGACTATCACTCAAATAAAGAAGCGGGTATCACAATATGGGTAACGGGAAAAACATCATGTTTATGTTCAAACCAAGTATATTAACTTTGGCATTAGCAACTGCAGGTTTAGCAAGCTTTACCTCTGTAGCGGCGCAAGAAGATACAATTAAAAATGATGACGTTGAGGTTATCGAAGTAAAAGGCTTTCGTGGCAGCGTTGTAGAATCGATCAACACAAAACGCTTTTCTACACAGGTTGTAGAATCTATTTCCGCTGAAGATATAGGTAAACTACCTGACTCATCTATTGCTGAGTCTATTGCGCGCTTACCTGGTTTAACGGCGCAGCGCCTAGATGGTCGCGCAAGCAGAGTATCAATTCGTGGTTTTGGTGAAAACGAAAGCGGTACTACGTTTAATGGCCGTGAACAGGTATCTATTAGCGATAACCGTGGCGTAGAGTTTGACCTTTACCCATCAGAAATTATGAGCGGTGTTACCGTTTACAAAACACCCAGTGCTAGTTTAGATGCCGATGGTATTGCGGGTGTTATTAACATGCAAACAGTTCGACCTTTAAGTAAAGGTGAGCGCGTTGTTCAAGTTAATGGACAGTATGAACAAACCAGCTTTGATAAATTAAACCCAGACGGTAACGACGACGGTTACCGTGGCACGTTCTCATACATTGACCAGTTTGCTGATGACACTATTGGTGTTGCATTTGCTTTAAATACAATGAGTTCACCAAATCAAGAAAAACGCTGGAATTCATGGGGGTACCCTGAATTTACTGCTGAAGATGGGAACTCATATTCAATTTTAGGCGGCGCTAAACCTTACGTTCGTTCATCAACACTTGAGCGTGATTCAGCAATGATCGTATTAGAAGCTGCGCCTACTGATAAACTAAATATGACGTTTGATGCGTTGTATGTAGATTTCACAGATGAGCAAATTTTACGCGGTATTGAAATTCCTTTTGCTTGGGGCCAAGGTAGTATTGATGCAAGCAGTGCTACAGTAGATGCAGAAAGTGGATTTATAACAAGTGCTGTAACACAAGGCCAACGTGTTGTTGTTCGTAACGATTACCAAGAGCGCGATGCTGAACTAACTGCATTTGGCTTTAACACTAAATACGATATTGATGATTCATGGTCAGTAGAGTTTGATGCAAGTTACTCGCAAGTTGACCGTAAAATTTGGAGTATAGAAAGTTATTCAGGTACTGGGCGTGGTGATTCTCGCGGTGTTGCAGATAACCTAGGTTATGCCTTTAATGGCGGGAATACTGGCGCTACTTTTTCACATGACTTAGATTACAGCGATTATGATTTAATCCAATTAGGTGGACCGCTCTCATGGGGCGCAAGCTCTGCACTAAATGATGCATATGGATTAACTGGCACTGAGTATGAAAACCAGGCTCAAGACGGTTTTATTAATGCACCTACCATTGAAGATGAACTTGTAACACTTAAGCTAGCAGCTTCTAAAGTATTAGAAAACGAATACATTAGTTCAATTGAATTTGGCTTAGGTTTTAAAGAGCGTGAAAAGTCTAAATCTTCGCAAGGTTACTTTTTAACTTTAAGTGATTTTTCTCTTGATAATCCAGGCATGCTAACTGTGCCAGAGCAATACCGTTTAGGCAGTGTTGGCCTAGACTTTATTGGGTTAGGCGATATGATAGCCTACGATGTAAATGGTTTAGTTAATGATGGTTACTATGAAACACTCGATGAGAGTTTAACTAACTCTAGCCATACAACTAAATCCTGGACCGTAAAAGAAGAAATTACCTCAGCATTTGCACAAGCTAATATTAATGCTGAAGTAAATGGTCTTCCATTAACGGGTAATGTGGGGGTGCGCTATGTTCATACAGATCAATCGTCTCAAGGTAACGCTTTTGGTGTAGATGATAATACAGGTTTAGTCATTGCTTCACCTACAAATATTGGGCACGATTATTCTCACGTTTTACCAAGCTTAAATTTATCACTTGCGATTGATGAGCAGCAAACAATACGTTTTGGCGCAGCTAAAACAATCTCACGTGCGCGTATAGATGAAATGAACGCCTCTGTTAACGCATCATATAATGATACACCGGATGAAAACGGCAACTTTTGGTCTGTATCAGGTGGTAACCCTAATTTAGAGCCTAAAGAAGCAACAGGCTACGATTTATCTTATGAAAACTACTTTAGTGATGAAGGTTACTTCTCTGCTGCATTTTTCTATAAAGATTTAACGCAGTGGATTTTTGACGGAACTTACGCAATTGATATGTCGGGTGTTGCAGATCCATCTAATGGAGAAATTCCTGCAACATCAGAGGGCACAGGTAGCGGTAAAGTAAATGGTGGCGGCGGCGACCTGTACGGTTACGAGCTATCACTAGCGTTACCATTTAAAATTTTCCACCCGTCACTTGAAGGCTTTGGTTTAATTGCAAGCCATACCGGTATTGAGTCTGACATTGAAGATCAAAACGGTAACGATTACGAACTACCAGGTCTCTCAGATAAAATTCAAAGTTTAACGGTTTACTACGAGATGAATGGTATGCAATTACGTACCAGTATGCGCAAACGTAGTGCCTTTAAAGGTGATGTATACGGTTTAGGTTTTAACACCGAGCAAGTAGATATCCTAGGTGAAACAATTTGGGATGTACAAGCTGGGTATGACTTTAGTGAAGCCGGTGTTGAAAGCCTTGAAGGTTTATCAATTCAGTTCCAGGTACAAAACTTAACCGAAGAGCCGTTTACATCGCTTTCTGGCGATAACGCGCTACAAGTTCGCGACTACCAAGATTACGGTCGCACTTACTTGTTAGGCTTTAGCTACAAGCTATAATTAAGGTTGTGTATAGGAGCCCTTGTAATTTGTTTTACAAGGGCTTTTTTATAGCTATTTTATCAAACTTAACAAAGCTTTAATGTGTAAATGTGGACAATAATATGAAACCAATAAAACACGTGGTAATTGCAGGCGGTGGTACGGCAGGGTGGATAGCTGCAGCTTTGCTTAATAAAGTGTTAGGTAAAGTAATTGACATAACGCTGATTGAATCAAGCACAATAGGCACTATAGGCGTTGGTGAAGCAACAATTCCGCCTATTATTCAACTTAATAACGCACTGGGTATAAACGAGCAAGATTTTATAAACGCCACCAATGCATCTATTAAATTAGGTATTGAGTTCGAAAATTGGAAAACACCCACTCATAGCTACATGCATGCTTTTGGCTCATTTGGAAAAGACTTTCCTTTTTGTGATTTTTACAACTTTTGGGTAAAGGGAAAAATTACCGGCTCTGAAGATAGCCTATGGGATTTTTCATTAAATTACCAAGCAGCTAAACGGCATAAATTTGCACCATTAAATACTATACCTAACACGCAATTACCTGGCTTAAGTTATGCGTATCACTTTGATGCAACACGCTATGCAGAGTACTTAAAAACACTTGCTACTGCGCGTGGCGTTAAACACATAGACGCTAAAATTGAGCAGGTTAACCAATGTCCGCATTCAGGCAATATTACAAGCCTAACTCTTGATAATGGCACGCAAATTAACGGCGATTTATTTATAGACTGTACCGGTCAGCGCGCTTTGTTAATAGAGCAAACACTTAATACAGGCTTTGTGGATTGGTCTCATTATTTACCATGTGATAGCGCCGTTGCAGTGCAATCTCAAGGTACTGATTCGCTAAAACCCTATACTCGCTCAATTGCGCATAGCGCAGGTTGGCAATGGCAAATTCCGCTGCAAAACCGTGTGGGTAATGGGCTTGTTTATTGCAGCCGATACTTATCTGATGAGTCGGCCACGCAGTTACTATTAAATAATTTACCCGCTGAGCCCATTACAGCGCCACGCGTTATAAAATTTAAAACAGGACGGCGCTTAAAGCAGTGGCATAAAAATGTGGTTTCGGTTGGACTCGCCAGTGGCTTTTTAGAGCCGTTAGAGTCAACCAGTATCCACTTAATACAAAGTGCAGTGACCCGTTTAATAAAGCTGTTTCCGCATAATGGTATTAGCGATGCGTTAGTTGCAGAGTTTAATAAGCAAAGCGTGACAGAAATAGAGCACATACGCGATTTTATTATTTTGCATTACAAACTAACAGCGCGAGAAGACTCGGCGTTTTGGCGTCAGTGTAAGCAAATGAATATTCCCAATTCATTAGCTCATAAACTCAATTTATTTAAACACACAGGCAAAGTAGTACGTGAAAACGACGAACTATTTGCAGAAGTTGCTTGGCAGCAAGTGTTTATAGGCCAAGGCCTTATACCCGATGATTACAATAGTATTGTTGACTCATTAAGCAGAGAACAACTTAACGATTTATTTTCTACATTAAAAACGCTTATTACTTCAACGGTAGAACAATTACCTTCTCATAAAGATTTTTTAGCAAAAATTAAAAAGGCCTAATGATGCGATTTTTAAACACACTTTTACTTGCAAGTGCGTGCAGCCTACCAACTATTAGCTATGCACTTGACGTTGAACCTGCCAATTGGTGGGTAGGCATGAATAAAAACACGATTACCATCATGGTGCATGAGCAAAATATTGCAAACGAGCAAATTAAATTAGCAAAATATAATGGTGTTAAATTAAATAAAGTGACGCGCACAGATAATCCAAATTATGTGTTTTTGAATATTACTGTTACCGATGCTGCTAAAGCAGGAACGCTTAAGTTTAATAGCAGTGAAGCGAGCCAAAGTTTTGAATTTCCTCTACTTGCACGTGATAAAAACAGTGCAAAGCGCCATGGCTTTACATCTAACGATACCCTTTATTTAATTAACCCAGATCGCTTTGCTAATGGTGATGAGCAAAACGATACCGTTCCTAGCATGTTAGAAGCCGCAGACCCTAGCACCAAGGGTGGGCGCCACGGGGGTGATATACAAGGGGTTATAAACGCATTACCGTATTTAAACGATTTAGGCGTTACACAGCTTTGGTTAACGCCAGTACTTGAAAACAACATGCCAGATTACTCTTATCATGGTTATGCAATTACTGATTTTTATAAAGTTGACCCACGTATGGGCTCAAATCAGTTATATAAAACGCTCTCGGTAAAAGCAAAAGAGCAAGGCATAGGCCTTGTAATGGATATGGTATTAAACCATTTTGGCTCAGAGCATACATGGGTTAAAGATAAACCTACCAAAGATTGGATTAACTTTAATGGTGAGTTTAAAAAAGGTAAAAACGCTACAAGCCATGCTCGCCAAACTATACAAGACCCACACGCGAGTGAGTACGACAAACGCCAGTTTAACGATGGTTGGTTTGTAGAAACCATGCCTGATTTAAATCAGCGCCAACCACTGTTAAGCGAGTATTTAATTCAAAACGCTATTTGGTGGATTGAGTACGCTGATTTAAGCGGTATTCGCGTTGATACCTACTCTTACTCAGATAAAGCATTTTTGAGTGATTGGACAAAAGCCATAATGCAAGAATACCCAGACTTTAATATTGTAGGAGAAGAGTGGACCTCAAACCCTGCAATTGCCTCTTACTGGCAACGTGGTAAAAATAACCAAGATGGCTATACATCAAGCCTACCAAGCGTGATGGACTTTTCTTTGCAGGAGTCGGTAATTCAAGCGCTAAATGAAGATGAAAGCTGGAATACGGGCTGGGTTAAAGTCTATGAGTCGTTAGCTAATGACTTTTTATACCCTGATACCAATAACATTATGGTATTTGCTGATAACCACGATATGAGCCGTGTATACACCGAGCTTGGACAAGATGCTGCAAAAACTAAAATGGCCATGACGCTATTTTTAACTACGCGCGGTATTGCGCAAATGTATTACGGTACGGAGGTTTTATTAGATAACACCCCGAGTAAAGACCATGGTGATATTAGAATAGATTTCCCGGGTGGATTTAAAGGCCAAACAAGTAATGCATTTACAGGTAAAGGGCTTACCTCGCAGCAAAAGAACATGCACAAAACAATTAGCACCTTGCTTAACTTTAGAAAAAACAGCACTGCGCTAGATAAAGGCAAATTAGTGCACTTTACGCCTCAGCAAGGTGTGTATAGTTATGCGCGTATTAGCGACGGGCAAACTGTATTGGTATTTATGAATAAAAACACAAAAGAGTTAACCAAGAATATTGAATATATGCAGGAAGTAATACCAAAAAATACTAAAGCACTTAATTTATTTACTAACAAAATACAGTTGCTAGGTAACACAGTGGCTTTACCGGCAATGAGTGCAACGGTATTAATTATAAATACCCCTTAATAGTTTACCTGAATACGTATGCAGCAACTGTATGGTTGCTGCACTAATCTTTAGTATAAAGTTAATAACAATACTGACAAAAAGACACACAATGAAAAAATCAGTTTATGTACCCGCAATACTGTGTAGCGCACTTATTGCTATGGGTTGCTCAGAAAGTAACAAACCCGAGCAACCACAAGCGCCAGCACAAACACAAAACGAATTAACCAAGCCTGTTGTATACCAAGTATTTACCCGCCTATTTGGTAATACCAACACGTCTAATACGCCATGGGGCACTAAAGAGCAAAATGGTGTAGGCAAATTTGCCGACTTTAACGACGCAGCTTTAAAAGGTATAAAAGAGTTGGGTACTACACATGTTTGGTACACCGGCGTGCTTCATCATGCGTTAGTTGGTGATTACACTGATTATGGGGTTTCTCAAGATGACCCTGATGTAGTTAAAGGCAGAGCAGGCTCACCGTATGCTATTAAAGACTACTACGATGTAAATCCTGATTTAGCAGTTAATATTACTCAGCGCATGGATGAATTTAGCGCACTTATTGAGCGTACACATAACCACGGTATGAAGGTAATTATTGATATAGTGCCTAACCATGTAGCACGAAATTACCAATCCCTTGGCAAACCTAAAGGCGTTAAAGACTTTGGCGCGCAAGACGACACCACTAAAGCGTACGATAAAAATAATAACTTTTACTACGTACCAGGGCAGTCTTTTCAGGTGCCAACATCGCCAGAGTATAAAGTTTTAGGGGGTAATGAGCACCCACTAGCGGATGGCTTTTTTGATGAAACGCCCGCTAAATGGACAGGTAATGGTGCCCGTACCCCAAAACCCGATATAAACGATTGGTACGAAACAGTAAAAGTTAATTATGGCGTAAAGCCTGATGGCAGCTACGACTTTGTTCAATTGCCAAGTGAATACAAAAATAAAGACTACCGTGCTCATTATGCATTTTGGCAAGATAAAGAGCTCCCTAACAGCTGGTACAAATTTAGAGATATAGCACTTTTTTGGCTCGATAAAGGCGTTGATGGCTTTAGATATGATATGGCCGAAATGGTGCCTGTAGAGTTTTGGAGTTTTTTAAATTCGTCGATAAAAATGCAAAAAAGCGATGCCTTTTTGTTAGCTGAAGTGTACAACCCGCTAATGTACCGTGCGTATATTCAGCAAGGTAAAATGGACTACCTTTACGACAAAGTAGGCTTTTACGACACACTAAAAGCCATTATGCAGGGTAAGCAAGATGCTAATACTATTTTTGCAGCCCAAAGCCAAGTTGCTGATATTGAAGCGCACATGCTGCACTTTTTAGAAAACCACGACGAGCAACGTATCGCAAGCCCTGATTTTGCAGGTAACGCTGCGTGGGGTAAACCGGCTATGGTGGTTTCTAACTTAATGAGCCGCGCACCCACGTTATTATATTTTGGTCAAGATGTGGGAGAAGATGGCTCAGAAAACGCAGGATTTGGCACAGCTACACGCACCAGTATTTTTGATTACATTGGCGTACCGGCGCATCAAGCGTGGATGAATAACGGCAAGTTTGACGGCGCTAATTTAACAAAAGAGCAGTCGGCACTTCGTGATTACTATAAAGCCATTATGTCACTTAATAGTTTACCTGCTGTGGTTGGGGGTGAAATGACCGAGCTTAGCGTAACAGGAAGCGAGCGAGTTGTTGGCTTTATGCGCAAACTTGGCCAACAAACGCTGTACGTTTTAAGTAACTTTAGCAAACAACCTCAAACTATTACGGTTAACTTATCAAAAGCGCAACTTGTGGCACCTAGCGAACACACCCAATTGCATGACTTACTTGATCAGCACATCACCGAGATCACATCAGGGTCGCAAGGCGCCACATTTACACTCACACTTGATGCATTTAGCAGCGCAGTATTAACAAATAAGGCTAATAATGAATAATCAAAATAATAGCGACAAGCCAAATCTAAGCTTTTGGCAAATATGGAACATGTGTTTTGGCTTTTTAGGTATACAGTTTGGTTTTGCTCTGCAAAACGGTAATGTGAGCCGTATATTTCAAACATTAGGCGCCCAAGTAGATGATATACCCATTTTATGGGTTGCAGCACCGCTTACCGGTTTAATTGTACAGCCAATTATTGGTTACTGGAGCGACAAAACATGGGGTCGTTTTGGCCGCCGTCGTCCGTTTTTCTTTGTAGGGGCGGTGTTAACAACGCTTTCATTATTTATTATGCCGCACTCGCCTACACTTTGGATTGCCGCAGGTATGTTATGGATTATGGATGCGTCAATCAACGTGACCATGGAACCGTTTAGAGCACTTGTAGGCGATAACTTGCCAGAAAAACAGCGCGCTAACGGTTACGGTTTGCAAAGCTTTTTTATTGGTATTGGTGCGGTACTCGCCTCAGCATTACCATGGATGATGACTAATTGGTTTGATGTAAGCAATACCGCAGCGCCAGGGCAAATTCCTGAGTCTGTTAAATACTCATTTTATTGGGGTGGGGTTGTGTTACTAGTGGCTGTGCTTTGGACCGTTGCACGTACAAAAGAGTACAGCCCAGAGCAATTAGCTGAGTTTGAAAAGCAAAGTGCTCAACTTACTACCAGCAAGCTGGTTGATATTAACTTTAATAAAGGCGCCATTATTTTTGTGGTGTTAGGTTTAGCAACCCTTGCATTAGTAATGGGGTTATCGCTTGAAAAAGAGCTTTACCTACTTGCTGGTGGTTTACTAGCGTTTGGTATTGTGCAGTGGATTGCAGCGGCGCTTAAAAGTGCGAATAAAACCCAAGGTGGTTTTTACCAAGTAGTACAAGATGTATTTACTATGCCAGAGGCCATGAAGCAGCTTGCATGGGTGCAGTTTTTTAGTTGGTTTACGTTATTTGCCATGTGGATTTACACCACCGCCGCGGTAACAAGCTTTCATTATGGTAGTAGCGATGGAACTTCTAAAGCATTTAACGATGGTGCAGATTGGGTGGGTATTTTATTTGCCGCTTACAATGGTTTTGCCGCTATTGCCGCAATGTGTATTCCGTTTTTAGTTAAAAAAATGGGGTTAAAAGGCGCCCATTGTTTTAATTTATTACTGGGCGCATTAGGCCTTGCAAGCTTTATGTTTATTCAAGACCCTAAGATGTTACTTATACCTATGATTGGGGTGGGCTTTGCGTGGGCGTCTATATTATCGCTGCCTTACGCCATGTTAAGTAACGCCTTACCAAGTAACAAAATGGGCGTTTACATGGGTATTTTTAACTTCTTTATTGTTATACCGCAGTTACTTGCCGCCAGTATTTTAGGGCTTATTTTGCGTCACGCATTTTCAAATCAGCCTATTTACGCATTATTAATTGGCGCAGCCTCGTTCGTTGTTGCCGGCATTGCTGTAATGCGCGTTAAAAATTCACATTAAGGACACACAATGAAAAAATATAACCTTATAACTGCCTCACTCTTAACATTAGGTTTAACTGCCTGTGGAGCACAAAACACAAGCACAGATAATAAAAATACCGCTGCACAGGTGAAATCGGCACCTGGCGCACCAGGTGTAGAGCCATTTTGGGCTTATGCAGGTAAAACCGGTATTGGTACATCGTACGAGCAATACCAAAAAGGCCAATACAGTGATTCAGCTGCAACGGGCGATGTATCTAAGGTGTGGTTTTCAATTGCTAAAGGCATGATCACCGAAACTATGTTTGGGCTTATCCACCAAGCGCAAATTAAAGACATGCAGTTTGTTGTTACAGGTAAAGACTTTACTGTAACCGAAGCTGATGAATTAGATGTCACTATAGATTACTTATACAAAGATGCGCAAAGGCGCCCACTTTCGCTTGCATACAAAGTAACAAGCACTGATAAACAAGGGCGTTTTAGCCTAGAAAAACACATATTTACCGACCCTGATGGGCAAACATTATTTGTTCGCAGTGTGTTTAACACTGAACTTGAAGGGTTAAAAGCCTATATTGTTGTAAACCCTTACATAAACAACAACGGGTTAGGTGACTTTGCTAAAACGACTGAGCAAGGGCTTGTTGCATGGGAAGACGATAACTATTTATCGCTTCAAGCAGCAACCCCTTTTAAAGCTAAAACGGTAGGCTTTACGGGTGAAAGTGATGGTATTAACGCACTTAAAACAACTCAAGCGCTAAACACTCATTATACAAATACTGGCGAAACAGCAGGTAACGTAAGCATGTTGGCAGAGCTTGGTGAAATAAGCGCTAACACCACCTTCGATTTAGCACTTAGCTTTGGTAAAACGCAGCAGCAAAGTATACAGCAAGGCGAGCAAAGCTTAGCAAAAGGCTATCAAGCGGTGCTTGATCACTACAATGGCAAGGGTGAAGCGCTCGGCTGGCAAGATTACCTACAAAGCCTTAAACCACTTAATATCATGGTTGAGCAAACCGCCGATAACGGTAAGCTTTTATACACCAGTGCCATGGTTTTAAAGGCACAAGAAGATAAAACCAATGCCGGTGCGCTTATTGCGTCATTGTCAAACCCTTGGGGCGAAACCGTATCTGCTAAAGAAGGTTCTACCGGTTATAAAGCGGTATGGGTGCGCGACTTTTACCAAGTAGCCATGGCATTTATGGCGCTCGGCGATACCGCCACCGCAAAAACAGCATTCGAATACCTTGAAAAAGTACAAGTAAACAGCAAAACACCGGGCAATAACGGCGATACAGGCTGGTTTTTACAAAAAACACATGTAGATGGTGAGCTTGAATGGGTAGGTGTACAACTAGATCAAACAGCTATGCCTATAATGCTTGCTTGGAAGTTACACAAAGCCAATGTACTCAGCGATGAAGAGCTAAAAAGTTGGTACAGCAAAATGTTAAAACCAGCAGCTGATTTTTTAGTTGATGGCGGCCTTGCTAAAATTTTATGGAACGACACGCAAATTACACCACCGGCAACCCAACAAGAACGCTGGGAAGAGCAAGAAGGTTATTCGCCTTCGACTACTGCGGCAATAATAGCTGGCCTTATTACAGCCAGTGATATAGCAACGCTTAGTGGCGATGATAAAAACGCAAAGCGCTACCTTACAACGGCTAAAAAGTACAACAACGATATTGAATCGCACATGTTTACCACTAAAGGTAACTTAAAAGGCGAAAATAGTGATGGCGAATACTTTATACGTATAGGCCAAGATACCGATGCTAACTCAAACACTAAAATTAATGCTAATAATGGCCGCGAAGGGTTTAATAAAAAGCAAATTTTAGATGGCGGGTTTTTAGAGCTAGTACGCTATGGCGTACGCGGTGCTAATGACGAAAGCATTGTTAAAACACTGCCTGAGTACGATGACGAAACGCTTGAAGATAACCTACAAGTTAAATACAGCTTTAGTTTTGACGATGGCAGCGGCACCTTTGCAGGCTACCGCCGCTACGGTAATGACGGTTACGGCGAAGATGAAGTAACAGGCACTAACTATGCAGAGGGTGGTAGCAATACACCAGGGCAACGCGGTCGTGTGTGGCCATTTTTCACTGGTGAACGTGGCCACTATGAAATAGCTGCTGCCAATGCAAACAACGCCCTTGATGATGCTAAACAAGCGCAAATTAAAAACAGCTATGTTAAAGGCTTGGAGCAATTTGCCAATAATGGTCTTATGTTACCAGAACAAGTATGGGATGGCGTAGGTGTAAATAAAGCAGGGTATGAGCTAGGCGAGGGCACTAATTCAGCAACACCATTGGCATGGACTCACGCTGAGTACGTTAAACTGGTACGTTCATTGAGCGATAAACAAGTATGGGATCATTACCCAGTTGTAGAGGACGCCTTAAAGTAAAGTTACTTTGAAAGAAAAATTAAAAGCCACGGTTTATAGCCGTGGCTTTTAGGTTAAAAGGATGCTTGAACATTAATTGGTTATATTAGTTTTAGTTATAGCGACTTAGCTGCTCCCCCTAGCAATTAATGCTGGTGGTAAAAGGGTGCTTTGCACTTCTTCTTCACGTATTAATTTAAGTAGGTTTTCTACTAGCATTTGACCTGCAACGGTGGTGTCTTGCGCTATGGTAGTAAGTGGTGGATTTATGTAGCTTGCAATGGCTATGTTATCAAAGCCTACAACGGCCACATCAGTAGGTACTTTTATGTTAGCTTCTTTAAGTGCGCGAATTGCACCAATGGCTATTAAATCACTCGCTGCAAAAAGTGCGTTAAATTTAATATTATTAGCTATAAGTGAGCGTGTTGCATGATAGCCCGACTCTTCAGTAGAGATAGCATTAGCCATTTTTCGCTCATTTATAGTTACGTTATTAGCTAATAGCTCGTCTTTAAAGCCTTCAAAGCGGGCAAAAAACTCTGGGCTATGATCAGATGCATCACCAATAAATGCACAATCTGTGCGGCTATGGGCAATTAAATGGCCTGCTGCAAGTTTACCACCGCCGTAATTATCACAACATACTGTGAGATCAGGGCGGTTATCTACAGTGGCCCCCCAGCATACAAACTTGGTGTTTTGATCCAGCAGGGTTTTAAACTTTGGCTGAAAGTCTATGTAATCACCGTAACCGAGTAAAATAATACCATCGGCTCTGTGGCTGTCCTCGTAATCGGCTTGCCAATCAGCACTTGCTGATTGAAACGAAACCAGTAAATCGTAACCTTCTTTTGCACACGCGCGGGTAATGCTGCCAAGCATCGATAAAAAGAACGGGTTTATTTGCGATTCATCAGAAGTAGGGTCTTCAAATAATAATAAGGCTAGGGTACTACTTTGCTGTGTGCGTAGGTTACTTGCGTTTTTATCAACTTTATAATTGAGTTGTTTTGCTATGTCGTGCACACGTTTGCGTGTTTCTTCATTAACAAGAGGGCTATTACGTAAAGCACGAGATACCGTTGATTGTGAAACCCCTGCATGATGGGCAATGTCAAATGAGGTGGCTTTACCTTTCATTGTTACAACTTAATTAAATGCTAAATAATTGTGTCATTTTCGACTATTAATGAATTATTTCAAGCTTTTTAAGATTTATTATTGATCTAATCCTGACACCGGTGTCATAATGCAAGTGTTTTATCATTTTGTTGTCAGAACGTATTAGTTGCAATTTTAAATAGCAGCCTTTTTTACTGTGATAGCTACTTTGAGGTGATAGCTCAAAGTATATAAATAACAATGCAAAGCCATTGTAAAATAATAAGCATAAGCCGCTTACACAAAAGAGATAATACCATGAACCAAAATCCTTCTGCCCAGTTTAACCCTATCTTAGTTGCTGATATAGGGGGCACCAATGCGCGCTTTGCATTAATTACCGATTTTAACGAGCAATTAAACCAATTTGTTATTGAGCATATTAACATATTCCCTAGCGCAACCTTTGGTTCTTTAGAAAGTGCACTTGAACAATATTTAACAACTATTCCTCATATTAAACCAACACATGCGTGTCTAGCTGTTGCAGGCCCTATAAAAGCAGGGCAAGTACATTTAACAAATTTAGGTTGGCATTTTAGTGTTAACGAATTTAAAGCACAATTTAATTTAATTCAGTTAGAAGTAATTAATGATTTTGCAGCCTTTGCTTATGCAGCCCCTTACTTAGACTCAACGCAAAATATTACGATTAAATCAGGCCAAGCCGATGCTAACGCTAATATAGGTGTAATGGGACCCGGTACTGGTTTTGGCGCAGCGTGTTTAGTGCGTACAGCACAATCTACAGCAGTGTTGAGCTCTGAAGGCGGCCATATGACGCTTGCTCCAGTAAACGAGCTTGACTCTTTATTAATAAGTGAGCTTCGTAAAGAGCACCCTCATGTTTCTGTTGAAACTGTTTTTTCAGGCCCAGGTATTACCCATTTATACACAGCAATGGCTGCGGTGAAAGGTGTTAAACCTAAAAATTTAGATGCAGCGCAAATCAGTAGCCTGGCTAACAGTGGCGAGTGTGAAGTGTGTGATGCAACCCTAAACCAGTTTTGTGATTGGATAGGCAGTGTGGCTGGCGACTTAGCTGTTGCATACGGTGCATTAGGTGGCTTGTTTATAGGCGGTGGGATTTTACCTCGAATGCAAAGCCGATTATTAGAAAGTCGTTTTGTAGAGCGTTTTTCGCAAAAAGGCGTAATGTCACAATATGCGAGTCAGATTCCAGTTACGCTGGTAACGCAAGATAACATTCCACTTATTGGCGCTGGTGCATGTTTATATAACAGCAAATAGTTTTTTGTTTAATGGTTGTATTTGGATAACGAACAAATGAAAAAAGTAACCATAAATAGTGTAGCAAGCCATGCGGGCGTTTCTAAAAAAACAGTATCGCGGGTTTTAAATAACGAGCCTAACGTAAGTGCTGCCACACGCGAAAAAGTGCTCAAAGTATTTAAAGAGCTTGATTATACGCCAAACCCAATAGCACGCGGACTTGCTCAAAATCGTAGCTTTATTATTGGCTGTTTGTACGACAATCCAAGTAAAAGCTATATAACACGTGTACAAACAGGTGCGCTTGCTGCGTGCAAAGAGAATAATTACAACTTATTAATACACCCCTGCGAATTACGTGGTGACGATTTAATTAACGATATAGAACAGTTATTACAAACATCACGCTTAGATGGCGTTGTGCTTACTCCACCATTTGGTGATTTTGAAAAGCTCGCTAATTTTTTAAAAGCTAAAAAAATACCGTATGCACGGGTTGCATCAGCACTGCTTGAAGATGATTCAATTTCAGTTCGTAGCAACGACGAGCAGGGCGCGTATGAAATTACTGAGCATTTAATTTCGCTTGGTCACAAATCTATTGCCTTTATTAAAGGGCACCCTGATCACAGTGCTACTCAGCAGCGCTTTAAAGGTTACAGGCGAGCTTTAGCAAGCCACGGGATTGAATTTGACGAGCGTTTAGTTGAAGAGGGTAACTTTAGTTATCACTCTGGTGTAGACAGTGCACGCAGTATTTTAGATTTATCGCCAAGGCCTACGGCTGTATTTGCATCGAACGATTACATGGCGGCGGCGGTACTTAAGCTTGCTACACAGCGTCAATTAAAAGTGCCAGATGACATTTCTATAGCGGGGTTTGATAACGCGCCAATTGCACGCCACATTTGGCCAGGCTTAACAACTATTGCACAGCCAGTTGAAGAAATGACTAAACAGGCTGTAACGCAGCTTATTTCGCATATTTCACAACCTCAAGAACAGCCGTATCAGGTAACTCTTGAATCACGACTAATAACGCGAGAGTCCACAGCGGTCATAAAGTAAACTTTATTTGTTTTTCACAGTAACCCGAATATGAGTGACGCTTATTCGGGTTTTTTTTGTGCGGATTTTAGTAAATAAACTAAAATTACTATGTTCATTAATTGGTCACGTTAAAATTTCACACTATTTTTGTTACCCAGGGTTGACACCGGTGTCAATGCTATGCGTTAATACAGTGACACCGGTGTCAGGGTTGTTGTGAGAGGCTCCCTGGTAGCGTACCTTTGAACGGGTAAATCAAAGATGCTCAGGGCAGTTATTTACGTGGAGTCTGTAATTGCTACTGAGCCTTTTTCCTCTAACTGATAGAGATGAGCTAAATTATGTTGCACCCTCGCATTGAAGAAGTCACCCAACGCGTTATCGAACGCAGTAAACAAACCCGTCAAGATTATTTAGATCGTATTTCGCACGCAAAAAAACAAACAAGAGTTCGTGCAGGACTAGGCTGCGGAAACATCGCTCACGTTATGGCTGCATGTAGCAGCGACGACAAAGCGCGCTTAAAGGCTGATGAGCAGCCAAATCTTGCTATTATCAACTCATATAACGATATGCTTTCGGCTCATGTGCCATACAAAGACTACCCAGATTTAATTAAAGACCTTGCAACTAAGTACGACGCAACAGCACAAGTTGCTGGTGGCGTACCTGCAATGTGTGATGGTGTTACGCAAGGGCGTGACGGCATGGAACTATCGCTTTTTTCTCGCGATGTTATTGCTATGTCTACAGCGGTTTCATTATCGCATGACGTATTTGACGGCGTATTTTGTTTAGGCGTATGTGACAAAATTGTCCCAGGTTTATTAATTGGCGCATTATCATTTGGCCATTTACCTGTGTTCTTTTTACCAGCAGGCCCAATGCAATCTGGTATCCCAAATAAAGAAAAAGCACGTATTCGTCAAAAGTTTGCACAAGGCTTAGTAAGTCGTGAAGATTTATTAGAGGCTGAAAGCGCGTCTTACCACAGCGCGGGTACTTGTACGTTTTACGGTACCGCTAACTCAAACCAAATGCTTATGGAAATAATGGGCTTACACCTTCCTGGTAGCTCATTTATCAACCCATACACAGAGCTTCGCGATGGACTAACAGGTAATGCTGTAGAAACCATGCTTAAGCAGCTTACAGATGATAAAGAAAGCCCATGTTTAGCAGATGTGATCAGCGAAAAAACCATTATTAATGGTTTAGTTGGCTTACTTTCAACAGGTGGCTCTACTAACCACGCTATTCATATTGTTGCTATTGCAAAAGCGGCTGGTATTCAAGTTACTTGGAAAGACATGTCTGATTTATCAGAAGTTGTTCCACTACTTACGCGTATCTACCCGAACGGCTCAGCAGATGTAAATCACTTCCAAGCTGCAGGCGGAATGGGCTTTTTAATGCGTGAACTTGCAAGCGCTGGCTATTTACATACCGATGTTAAAACAATGCTAGGTGATGGCCTTGCACCGTACATGACAGAGCCGCGTCTTGATAAAGATGAAAGCTTAATCATGAGCGATTCAAATGGCCCAACTAAAGTTAAATGGGTAGATTGTCCTGAAAACTCTCTAGATGAAGAAGTACTTCGCCCAATAAACAACCCATTTAGCAAGCAAGGTGGCTTACAACTACTTACTGGCAACTTAGGTAAAGCAGTAATTAAAGTATCCGCTGTAGCAACCGAGCACCAAGTAGTAACAGCGCCTGCTAAAGTATTTAGCTCACAAGGCGAACTGCAAGAGGCATATAGCCGTGGTGAGTTAAACCAAGACTTTATTGCTGTGCTTAAAGAGCAAGGCCCTAAAGCTAAAGGTATGCCAGAGCTTCATAAATTAACGCCGGTAATGGCAACCCTTCAAGACGAAGGCTTTAAAGTAGCCATTGTTACTGATGGTCGTATGTCGGGTGCATCAGGTAAAGTGCCTGCTGCAATCCACTTAGCGCCAGAAGCTGTTGAAGGTGGCATTATTGCAAAAATTCACGAAGGTGATTTAGTAACTCTAGATGCGCCTAACGGAATATTAAAAGTACATGTTAGCGATGAAGAACTTGCTAAGCGTGAACTACAACTTAGCCAACCAAGCTTAACGTTTGGTACAGGCCGAGAGTTATTTACTGGATTTAGAAATATTGTAAGCAGCGCCGATTTAGGTGCAAGTGCTTTTGGACTTGAATAATAATTGCCACACACTGGGTAATGAGGAACAAGTAATGAGTATTGAAAAAATCTTAGCATCGGCACCCGTAGTGCCAGTGGTTGTAATCGAAAAATTAGAAGATGCAGCACCACTTGCTAGAGCGTTATATAACGGCGGCTTAAAAGCCCTTGAAATCACGCTACGTACACCTATTGCAGCACAAGCTGTAAAGCTTATGAAAGCAGAAGTTCCAGAGGCTTTCGTTGGTACTGGTACGGTAGTAGATAAAGCAAGCTTTGACGCTTCAGTAGAGGCCGGTGCAGATTTTATGGTTAGCCCGGGCGTAAGTGACGAGCTTATTGAATTGGCTAAAACGTCAAATATTCCATTTTTACCAGGCGCTGCAACTGCAAGTGAAGTTATGCAGTTAGCTAGCAATGGTTTTAAGTTTTTAAAATTCTTCCCAGCTGAAGCTGCAGGCGGAACGGCAATGCTTAAATCTATTGGTGGCCCATTACCACATATTACTTTTTGTCCAACAGGTGGCATTAGCTTAGCAACCGCGCCTAACTACTTAGCACTAGATAATGTTATCTGTGTTGGTGGTACGTGGATGCTAGATAAACAACTAATTGAAAATAAAGACTGGCAAGCCATTGAAGCGCTTGCTCGCCAAGCAAGTGAACTTAAATAGGAGTCTAAAATGATTAATGTAGCAATTAACGGTTATGGCCGTATCGGTCGCAATGTATTACGTGCACTTTACGAGTCAGCACAAAACAGTGAAATTAAAATTGTAGCAATCAACGATTTAGCACCGGCTAACGTAAATGCACACTTAACACAGTTTGACTCAGTGCATGGTCAATTTTCTCAAAAAGTAACATTATCAGATAACACTATGTTAATTGGTGATGATGTAATTACGCTTACTCAAGAGCGTGACCCTGCAAACTTACCGTGGAAAGAGCTAAATGTAGATATCGTTTTAGAATGTACGGGCTTTTTCACTAAGCGCGAAGACGCGGCTAAGCACATTACAGCTGGCGCTAAAAAAGTGATTGTATCTGCACCTGGTAAAGATCTAGACGCAACTGTAGTACACGGTGTTAACAGCGACGTGATTAACACTGATAGCAACATTATCTCTAACGCTTCTTGTACTACTAACTGTTTAGCGCCAATTGCAAAAGCAATTAACGATACAGTAGGTATTGAGCAAGGTAGCATGACTACAATTCATGCTTATACAAACGATCAAAACCTATCTGACGTTTACCACCCAGATTTATACCGTGCACGTAGTGCAACACAGTCTATGATCCCAACTAAAACAGGTGCTGCTGCAGCTGTTGGCCTAGTACTTCCTGAGCTTGCAGGTAAATTAGACGGTATGTCGGTACGTGTACCTACTATCAATGTTTCTTTAGTTGATTTTACGTTTATCACTAAACGTGACACTACAGCTGAAGAAATCAACGAAGTAATGAAAGCCGCAGCAACAGGTTCAATGAAAGAAATCTTAGAGTACAACGAGCTTCCGCTTGTTTCTATTGATTTTAACCACAACCCAGCGTCATCAATTTTTGATGCAACGCAAACTAAAGCTGATGGCAAACTAGTTAAAGTAATGGCTTGGTACGATAACGAATGGGGTTTCTCAAACCGCATGTTAGACCAAGTTAAAGCATTAGGTCAGTACTTATAATCGACCGCGTAAAAGTTTAGCTTTATCCAACCAAGCCTGCATTACGCAGGCTTTTTTTTGATTTATTTATACTAAGTCGTTTAATAAAGCGCTTAGCGCTTTAAAGTTTGGGCGAGACGCAATAGCGGTATTTATAGCACGTGCGGCTATATCGGACATTTTAGCAAACAATTCACTTTGCTTATCTTTTGTGCTAACAGTACTTAGTAAATCCTCAATAAAACACCCAAAAGCGCGTACTTCTATTAACTGCATTTGCTGTTGCTGATACCCGCTAAGCATAGTTAAGTTTGTAGCCGCACCAAAATCGCCAAATAAAACATCATATTGTTCATTTATCATAGTGTTGTGTGCGTAAATATCACCATGGCTTACGTAATTATCATGTAGGTGAGCAAGCGTATTTGCCATCTGTTTTGCTATTTTATAAACAGCTTCAATAGGGTAATTACAACCGTCATTAAATGTATCGCGCGTACACGTTTCTAAACTTGGTGGTAAACCTAAATTTGCATAATTGGTATCTATTAATTCCATTACTAAGCCAAGTTGTGTGCTGTGCTCTATGTAGCTCAATACATTGATTAGATTAATATGACTGCCAGCCTGTAGGCAGCAGTTTACTTCATCAAGTGGGTAGCCATCGCTTGTAATTGCTCCTTTAAAAAGCTTTACCGCCACATTGTTATTTTCTGCATTTGCAAGGTGTATAACGCCCGATGCACCTTGGCCTATTACTTTTTTAAGCTGAAAATTTTCAAGCGGGGTATTTTTTAAAGTACTTTTAGTTAAGCACTGAGCTTTATTAAATTCATTACCTGCAAAGGCAAGCCAAGCAAGTTTTGGTAATTCTAGTAGCCAATCATCAATTTTTGTTAAGTTGTTTGCAGAGAGCCTTACAAGTTCTAAATTAGTACAGTTAGCCAGGCTTATAGGTAATTGTTTTAGGCTATTACCAGCCAGCGCAAGCTTTTTAAGCTGTGTGTAATTACCAAAGTCTTCGGGTAATTCACTTAACGTGTTATCGGTGAGTATTAACCATTCAATATTTTTTGGTAGGCTGCTTAGTGCAAACTCTGAAATTTGATTACCTTTAAACGCGACCATAATTAGAGCAGGGCATTTAGCGAGTACTTTAGGAATATACTTAAACTGGTTAAACGATAAAAACACGCGCTTTAAGCGGTGTAAACAAGCAAATTCTGTAGGTAAATCCGATAAATTATTATTTGATAAATCGAGTACTTCTAAAGTATCTGCAAGGGTAAAAATTTCGTGAGGAAATTCAGTCAGCTCTTCAACAAGTTGTAAGCGTGTTACGCCATTTAACTTACCGGCTTTAAGCTCTGCAAGGGTATTCATAAATTTTCACAAGCCTTTTAAAATGAAAAAGCCAACATCACTGTTGGCTTAAAGTCGTTCTTATCTACTAAGCTTTAAAATTGTGCATTGTGGTACACGTTTTGTACGTCGTCACAATCTTCAAGCATAGCTAAAAAGCGTTCCATTACTTCAACATCTTCACCTTCAATAGGCGCTTCAATTTGTGGAACAAAGGCAATTAAGTCTTCGTCAAACTCTGTAATACCCATTTCTTCAAGTGCTGTACGTGTGTTGTTGTATTCAGTATGCGGAGCAAAAACAGTTACTTTGCCGCCTTCTACTTCTACATCTGTTACATCTACATCAGCCATCATTAATGCTTCTAGGACAGCTTCGTCGTCATCACCGTCAAAAACAAAAATAGCAAGGTGATCAAATAAATGAGAAACCGAATTTTGTGCGCCAATTTTAGCATTTGCTTTAGTAAAACAAACACGTACATCAGCAAAGGTACGTTTGTTGTTATCGGTTAAACAATCAACAATAATCATACAGTTACCTGGGCCGTAGCCTTCGTAACGAGTTGCTGCGTAATCTTCACCGCCACCACCTTTTGCTTTTTCAATTGCGCGCTCAATTACGTGTGCTGGTACTTGGTCTTTTTTTGCACGTTCAATTAAACGGCGTAATGATAGATTACCATCTGTATCTACACCGCCATTTTTAGCACAAATATAAATTTCTTTACCGTACTTAGAGTAAACTTTAGTTTTAGCACCCGCAGTTTTAGCCATTGAATCTTTTTTGTTTTGGTAAGCTCTTCCCATCTGCGTTTCGCCTTAATGTATTTAAATAATAGAATAAAATTGCAAGGCGGTATTCTAAAGGTAAAGCGGCCTTATCGCCAGTAAATAGGGTTAATTAATCTTCCTGCTGTTGTAATTGCCACATTTGAGCATATTGGCCATTTTGTAATAAAAGTGTTGAATGCGTGCCTTGCTCAACTAGTTTTCCTTTGTTAAAAACCAGTATGTTATCGGCGTCGATAATGGTAGAGAGCCTATGAGCAATCACCACGCTAGTATGGTTTTGAGTAACTGCACGCATTGCATTTAATATTGCTTGCTCAGCGTGCGAGTCGAGTGCTGAGGTTGCTTCATCAAATATTAAAACAGGGGAGCGTTTTAAAATAGCGCGTGCGATTGCAATACGTTGTTTTTCACCGCCTGATACTTTTAAACCTCGTTCGCCAACCAGTGTTTTATCGCCGTTTTCTAATGTTGAAATAAAGTCTTTTAAGTGTGCCATTTCAATGGCTTTATCTATTTCAGCATCGCTCGCTGATGGCCTGCCATAGGCTATGTTTTCACGTATAGTGGTGTTAAATAACACAGTGTCTTGTGGCACTATAGCAATGGCGCTACGCAGGCTATTAAGTGTAACTGAATCTATGGCTTGGTTATCTATAGTAATAGTGCCCGAGCTCACATCGTAAAAGCGATAAAGTAACCGTGCTAATGAGCTTTTACCTGCGCCACTTGCTCCTACAACCGCTACTTTACTGCCTGCTTTTATTTTAAAGCTAATATCATTGAGTATTGGACGACTAGCATTGTAACTAAAGCTCACATTCTTAAACGCTATGTCGCCGTTGGTAAGTATTAGGTTTTGGGCATTAGGCTGCTCAGTTACCTGCGGCTTTTTATTAAGTAAGCCCAGCATGTTTTCTAAATCGGTAAGAGCGCGCCTTATTTCACGATATACAAATCCCAAAAAGTTAAGCGGTAAAAATAATTGGATCATGTATGCATTTATCATTACAAGTTCACCAATTGTTAAAGCGCCTGTTACCACTTCTTTGGCGCCTAACCACATAAGCGCCGTTATAGCACTGGCAATAATTAATGCCTGGCCAGAATTAAGCGCAAGTAACGACATTCTATTTTTTAAACGGGCGGTTTCCCAGTTTGCTAAAAATGAGTCGTATGTTTTGGCCTCAAATTCTTCGTTATTAAAGTATTTTACTGTCTCGTAGTTAAGAAGGCTGTCTATAGCGCGGGTATTACTTAAATTATCAGCAGCGTTTGCCTCGCGTATAAAGCGGTTTCGCCACTGCGTTACTTTTACGGTAAAGGTAATATAAATAGCAACCGCTAATAAGGTTATTAACGCAAACCAAACAGAAAATAGCGTCCCAAAAATAATAGCAACGGTGAGTATTTCAAACAGGGTTGGTACAATGTTAAACATTAAAAAACGCATTAAAAAGCTTAACCCGCTTGTACCGCGTTCTATATCGCGGCTTATTCCGCCGGTTTGTCTATCTAAATGAAAGGCAAGCTCAAGCGAGTGTAAATGTTTAAAAACTTTTAAACCAATATCGCGCATAGCGTGCTCTGTTACACGAGAGAACACCGCATCGCGTACTTCGCCTAAAAAAACACTTGCAAACCTAAGTCCACCATACATAAGCAGTAGTAACGCGGGAATAACTAAAATTGGATTAATTGATTTATCTACCGAGTCGATAATCTCTTTTAGCGCCCAAGGCATTAAAAGGGTTGCGCCTTTAGCACCAATAAGCGCTAATAGAGCAATAAATACTCGCCCTTTAAATTTAGTAATGTAAGGCCATAGCGTTTTAATGCTTTGTTTTAAGGTCATGGCGTCGGCGCGTTTTTCTGTACTGTGCTTGGAGCGCATTAAAAGCCTCGGTAAAATTAAATTGAATACTAAATAGATATGCATTGTATTTTAAATACTTGCCCTTATATACTACGCATCCCTTATTTTAGTTTTAAAATAATCATGTTTAAATTTCGTGTGTTTATAACTGCCTTTTTGCTACTTGCTGCACTTTTTAGTGTGCAGAGTAACGCTGCGCAAACAACACAAAATTTAAACCCTGCTGTAAGTTCACATATTTTATTTACAGATGCCGTTGATATAACTAAAACAGAGCCTGTCACAGAGTCTGCAGGCGTACCTACGCATAAAAAAACGCATCAAACTGACTTTTCAGCTCACCAGCCACGTCTAACAGCTAACAATTCATCGTTTTTTTTGCATAGTGTACAAAATGAACCAGAATACGACGTTGTTTATGAGTTTTTTGCGCAGCATCTTGTTAGGCAAATATTTTTACGCCCTCAAGCGGTAAACGTTATTCAGCCTTGGTATACGTTTGTGCACAATAGTAAAAAATCCCGTTTAAGTGGCTGGAAAGATGCCAACTTACTCTATAGAGCTGTAACTACTTACCACACTTAATTTTTCTTATTTAATTTTTATTAGGTTTTAACGTTTTACGTTTAAGCCTTGAGATTAATTGTGCTTTAAAAAGCACGTTGCCAGTAATTTTATGGCAATAAGGAAAAATCATGTTAAGTGTAAAAAAAGATCAAAAGCCATTTATGGCTAAATTTAAATTGAGCTATATAGCCATGCTTATTGTGTTGGTTTTATTAGCCATTAGCGCACTACCTAACTTATATCCTAATAAATCGTGGTTGCATGTAAGCAACGCGCCACATAGTGAAACACAAGTCGTGCCAAGCACTAAAACATTAGTTACTTTTTTAAATAACCAAGGATTAGAAGTAGAGCAAGGGCTTGATAAGCAATCAACTATAAATATTCTGTTAAACGAGCCAACTAAAAGCGCCCAAGCGCAAGCGGCCATAAAGGCGCAGTACCCAAACACACAAGTTAAAATTGTAGAGCATGCTACAAGCCCATTATGGCTACAAGAATTTGGTTTATCGCCTATAAAGCTAGGCCTTGATTTAAACGGTGGCGTGTTATTTGTACTCGACGTAGATTTAGATAAAGCTGTTGGTGAGCAATTAGTGAGTGCGTATCAGCAAGCTAAGTCAATTATAGTTAAGCAAAAAGCGCACGGTCTTAAAGCGCAGCAAACTGAGCATGGCTTTGAAATCAACGCTCTGCCTAATGCGGTGCAAAAACTTAACCCAGTGATTGATGAGCTACAAAGTCGTTTTGCTAATTTAGCTGTCACAACAACCAGCAATGGCAATGTTAAAAATGCAAAATTTAGCTACTCAGAGCAAGGGCGCAGCAACTTTGATAAAGAAGTAATGAGCCAAACGCTTACTACGCTTCGCTCACGCATTGAAGAATTAGGTATTACCGAAGCCGTAACACAGCGTCAAGGTAAACAGCGTATACGTATTGAGCTACCAGGCGTGCAAGACCCAACCGAGGCAAAGCGCATTATTGGCGCGACTGCATCACTTGGGTTTTATCAGTTAAAAGAAGTGGGTGGCAAAACATTTAATATGCAGTCTGGTGGCACCATAAACCTTGATCCTGTGCCTATTTTTACCGGCGATCATATTAATAATGCCAACATAGGGCGCGATGACTGGGGTAAACCCCTTGTGCAACTTAGCCTAGATGGGCAAGGCGGCGATGCCATGTCGACGTTTTCAAAAGCTAATATTGGTAAGCCTATGGCCACGGTTTACTCTGAGTACTCTCAAAACGCAAGCGGTGAAACCGTTAAAAAAAGTGAAGTTATAAACGTGGCTAATATTGCTCAGCATTTAAGTTCACGTTTTAGCATTACCAATATGAAAAGCCAGCAAGCAGCGGCCGATTTAGCCCTGTTATTACGAGCAGGCTCACTAACCGCGCCAGTAACAATAGTGCATGAACAAACAATAGGGCCAAGCCTTGGCAGCGAAAATATTAGTAATGGTTTAGCTGCATTAATGCTTGGTATGGGTATTACACTTGCCTTTATGGCGCTGTGGTATCGCCGCTTAGGGCTTATTGCAAACGTAGCGCTGCTGTTAAATTTAACGTCGCTCGTTGGCCTAATGTCGTTATTACCGGGGGTTGTATTAACCCTTCCGGGTATTGCTGGGCTTGTGCTCACTATTGGTATGGCGGTAGATACCAACGTTATTATATTTGAACGAATTAAAGAAGAGCGCCGTAAAGGGCGTACGCCATACCAAGCAATTCAAGAGGGGTATAAACAGGCGGCCAATACGATATTTGATGCCAATATAACCACTATGATCACCGCGCTTATTTTATACGGCATAGGTTACGGGCCAGTTAAAGGCTTTGCCATAACATTGGCACTTGGTTTAATAACCTCTGTATTTACAGGTGTGTACGTATCAAAAATATTAAGCCAAACGTTATATTTAAAAATGGCTAAAAAAGCAGGAGTAAATGCACATGCTTAACACTTTTTTAAAGGGCGAGGCGGGCACGCGTCTGCGTTTTTCAGGCATGCTTTTGAGCGCCATACTTGTATTGCTATCGGTATTTACGCTTAGTCAAAAAGGGCTTAATTTTGGCCTAGACTTTACCGGTGGCTACCTAACGGAGTTTACCACCAGCCAAAGTGTTGAGCTAAAAGAGCTTAAATCGTTTATTACTAAAAATCACAATGGTGAGTTTGAGCTAACCGCGCAAGGCAATAGCCATTATCAACTACGCGAAGCGCCTAGCGATTCTGTAAACAGTGACCGAAGTGATTGGCAAAATGCAGTTACTCAAAACGCAGATATAAACGCAGAGGTTTTATCGTCAGCGTATATTGGATCACAAGTGGGTGATGAACTGTTTGAGCAAGGTTGTTTAGCCCTGTTTTCAGCTATGATTGCAGTAATGCTTTATTTAGCTGTACGGTTTGAATGGCGTTTAGCCGTAGGCTCAGTAGTTGCGTTAGTACATGATTTATTACTTGTGCTGGGGCTATTTTCGCTATTACAACTTGAGTTTAATTTAACCGTACTTGCCAGTTTACTCGCCATTATAGGTTACTCACTTAACGACTCAATAATAGTAGGTGATAGAGTACGCGAGCTTTTACGTGTTAAATCTAATAATGCACTTAGCCCTGCAAGTATTATAAATAGCGCGATAAAAAGTACTTTAACACGCACACTTATTACATCGGGTACCACACTTGCAACGGTTGCCAGCGTTTGGTTACTCGCAGGCGCACCATTACAGGGCTTTGCCATTGCATTATTTACTGGCATTGTAGTGGGTACGTTTTCTTCTATTTGTATTGCGGCTACCTTACCAGAGCTTTTAGGGTTAAGTGCTAAAAACTACGAAGAAAAACTAGATGTAAAAACCCAAGCATTAATGGATATGCCATAAATTTGGGTTTACATAACTAAGTAAACATAACGGCGCTTAAAATAATGGTTTTAAGCGCCTTATAACGTTAAAATTAACCACATAGTTTACAGTATTGGTTATTAGCGCTCCCTCATGAATAAAACCCACGTAATTGAACACCTTAAATTTGCACTTGAAGCACAATTAAACAGCGCAAAACAAGCTGCCAAAGCCGCGCACGACGCCGCAACTCACGAAGAAAGCGTTGCAGAAACACAATACGACACACTAGGACTCGAAGCCGCTTATTTAGCACAAGGCCAAGCCGAGCGTGTAAACGAATGCTACAAAAGCATTAAACAGTTTGAAGCCATTTATAAAGAGCCCAATCATAATAAAGTGATTATAAGCTCACTCGTTTGTTTGGAAGATGAAAGTGCCTCACAAAAATGGTTTTATTTAGGGCCAGCCGCAGGCGGCTTAACGGTTGAAGTAAAAGAGCAAACTATTCAAGTTGTTACACCCGAAGCACCGCTGGGTAAACAACTTTTAGGCAAGCAGTTTGACGATGAAGTAAGCCTAAGTATTGCAGGCAAAAGCCATGAATATGATGTGGTAGAAATTTTATAAAACATTGGTTTTATATGTAGGTCGGATAAGCGAAGCGCCATCCGACAAAGCCAATTTTGTCTCATAACATTATTAAAAGCAGTTTAGGTGTCTTTTACCAACAGAGACTTTGTAACATACGTAATTAATTGTTTACATTAGAGTTGTTTGGTGGAATTATTGAGTGATGAAATATGCTCCGTTTTGGTGTGTTATAAACCACCGAAATGGTGTTTAATGAGGTGTTAGCTATTGGAGGGCGTTGGTGGAAAAGGTTGAAGAAAAAATTTATAGGTTTCGAACTTATAACAGGGCTATGATTGCCGCTGCTTTGTCTAAATCTAACCGTTGTCACCAAGGACTTCCGGCAAAACTTCTGCTTTGTTCAATTTTTGATTCCCTTTCGATTGCCGCTTTTCCTAATGAGACTGCTGTGGGAAAGCGCTATCGACAAACCGTATCTAAGCACTCTGGCTGGGCATATCATGACAGGGTTAGTTTGTTACAGCTTTGTGGCGTTCTCGACGGTCTCTCTCAGGTACCTAGTTCCTTCTCAGCTCTTAACTGTTGGGCG
Organism: Pseudoalteromonas sp. MMG006; assembly: GCF_018101025.1. Lineage (NCBI taxonomy): Bacteria > Pseudomonadati > Pseudomonadota > Gammaproteobacteria > Alteromonadales > Pseudoalteromonadaceae > Pseudoalteromonas > Pseudoalteromonas sp. MMG006. The sequence continues at coordinate 123,743 of NZ_JAGJEJ010000005.1, read as the reverse complement.
CAAACTGAGAAGCACAAGAGGTTCGCTGTTTCGAACGGACTGTTGTCAAGCCATAAAGGGCTAGAAGCTGACCCGACACTTCAGGAGGTTCTTGCTGAGTGGCCGCACCAGAGTATTGATCAACCAGAAAAACTCGATGGGAAATTTCTACCATCCAAATTCACGCATAAAAATATGCTTTGGATGTATAGGAACAAACTGGCTCACGAGTTCAGCTTGCCTGGCACAGGGGCAGAGTCCCCTTTCAGAATGGAGTTTGCTCCTTACTATCAAGAGGTTTCAATGCTATCCGATATAGACCCTGTGAGTGGTTTAATTTTCAGCAACAGATGGGAGCTAGTCTACCCAACCGGTTTTTTTGTTCAGATTGCGAAGAGTAGCCTCGAAAGCATCTTTACAGATTACCGTATTAGCGGTACAAACCCTTTTCTAAGTTACCAAGAGAGCAGCTTGTGGCTGTAACGCCAGTAGTCCAGTGATGGCGAGCGTTAGGTTGTTATATGGAATATTGTAAGCGTAAGAAGCCTATGAAACTGCTCACTATTTTTGCTTTTGGATTTTTAATATTTGGGTGTTCTGATGATCTTAATCCATTCAAAGAAAGCTCAGTAAAAAGAGCTGAAGATTTTTTGTCAGAGCATCATCGAGATCTAAAGCAGTTAATTAACCTTGCTGAGAAGCAAAACTTTTCGGTTATTCAATGGGTTGACGAAGGTGAAGGGCGAAATATACAAGTAAGTGTCGTTTCAATGAAAGGAGTAAAAAGCAAAATAGAAGTTACTGATAAAAGACTTAATACATTCATTGCATTTGCAAAAAGTAAAGGAATTAAAGTGCTTTGGCTTCAATACTTTGATGAAGTCTGGTTTGTTAGAAAAGCTTTTTCCTATTCCGAAAGTGGAAACCATCAAGAAGGCTACTTTTCCTATGGTGACCCTTCAAATACAAAACTTTGCTATTTAGGTGAAGAGGATATGGGATTCAAACTGCTTAGTGAAAATGAACCAAATTGGTTTATGATCAAATGTAATGTCTCTAACGCCCCCTAAAAATGATAGCCAAGTGGAAAAGTAGTTTGCTAGTGTAGTTTTGCTTAAACACTATAGTGTAGACAGCTGTTTAAAGCAGTTTAGTTCGCACGTTTAACATCTTTCTGGTATGAGGTGCATTTGAATCAATTTAAATCGAATCTAAAATCAACATTAAAGTTTGCATCTTTGATGTATTTTACTACAGCAATATACATAATTATTGATTCTTTACTGGAAAATAAATATGAAAATGCTTTAATTCCGCTCTACATGTTCTTTCTGTTACCGACTATTGTCTTTTCAGTTTATGTATTTTCCAGGTTGGAAAATATACAGCTTAATAAATGCTTAAAAGCAGTGTTTTTCTCTGTGTTGAGTACTTTGACCTTAATTGTTTCTTATGCAATTGGTAATTATTTAGATACCCAAGAGCTAGATATTAATTCTATATTTCGCATTTCAATATTAAGTTTAATTGTTCACATATTGCTGTATATCCAGTTACAGTGGTCCTGTAATAGTGCTAAATAACAAGCTAATCTTTAAGGACAAAAAATTCACTTTTTCTTTCATCAACATTTTCCCATCATTGGGGTTTTAGGTAAACAAGGTAGTATTTTGATTCATAGGTTTTTATTAATATCTGCGATGATCTTTTTATTATCAGCTTGCACTACAGGAAAGCTTTATTACACGAAGGCTTCTGGCGAACGTGTTTTAGGGTGTGATGTGGAGTTTGTTGGTTTACCAAGCGTTGACAAGTTTGCGGTTGAATATGCACTTAGCCTTTGCGCGAAAAGCTCTGTGAAAAAAGGGTATTCCATAGATAAAGAAAAGGAATACCTACTTACCCTAGATCTTCAAATTCCAGAGCCAAAATGTGGTGAGTCATGGAACCATAAGTCGGCAAAAGAGCAGTACAAAACTGGCAAATTGTCAAAGAAGGAATATGGTTATATTGTTGCTCACATAGACTTGGGTTTAGCGGCTGTTAACGAATGCTCACCAATAACTAAATAAAATCAATCATTTCGATCTTTTTGGCGAGACATGCAGGATGGCTCCGCCATTTATCCGGCTTACCCAGCTAGTTAGCCTTTTTCACAAACTTCGCTGTGACCATCATTTCGCCAATGCCATCTACTTTACAATCTAGCTCGTGATCTTTTTTATCAAGCACACGCCTTACGACCGCTTTGGTGCCAATTTTAATAACTTGCGAGCTGCCTTTAATTTTTAAATCTTTGGCTACGGTTACTTTATCGCCATCAGTAAGTAGGGTGCCGTTGGCATCTTTAACTAAAATTGCGTCTTCATCGCTTGTCGTATTTGGGTTCCATTCATAGGCGCATTCAGGGCACATAAGCAGTTGTTGGTCTTCGTAAACATATTCAGATTGGCACTGTGGGCAGGCAGGATGTGACATTTATAACGCTCATAAAATAGTAATTTTGCGTATTTTAATCTGCATTAATAGGAAAATATAGTTAATCAATATTTTTTATCTTCACGCTAAAAATATCTCGTTTGTATGGTTTTTAAAAAGGGCATATAAAGCAGATGTCGCTTAAGCAATTTAAGCGCTAACACTTACAGTAGGTATTTGTTAAAGCACCCATCGTGTTGAGTGATACGCGCAATGCTCACTTAGTACGATGGGTGTTTCTATTTATAGTGCTGAGTATTTTATTAGGCATGCTTTTTATATTTTGACTTAACTAGGAAAAGTCGTGTTTAAAACCTTAATAGTGGTTGATAACAACGAGCAAACACTTGCTCAATTGTTCGAAAATGTAATTACGTTTAATAGTTACTTACGTGATTACCCAAAACATAATGAACCTAAAACCCGCATTATTAATTTATGCGACTCAAGCCAATACTTGAGTAAGGGTTATTATTGCTCGTTGCTTGCAGAGGCCCGCAAACACCAAGTATTACCCAGTGTTAAAACAATAAACGCGCTTCGAGGCGGCCAAGCACCTATGTTAAATGTTGGTCAAATTGATGGCGCAGTATATTTTGGTAATGCGCTAAATGAATTACAGAGTAAAGCGGCTAAATCGGTATTTAAACAATACCCAGCGCCTATTTTATTTGTAGATGAGCAAGGTTTGTTACAGCAAGGTTCGCTTTGCTCTTTAAACGAGGAGCAATACAGCAATTTTGTAGCAAAACTAAATACGTTTACCCAAACACAATGGCGCATTGGAAATGTGCAACGCCGTTTTAGATGGGATATGGCAATACTTGTTGATCATAACGAAAAAGTACCACCGAGTGATAAAGACGCCATTGCCCGTTTTATAAAAGCAGCGGCTAAACATGGTATTAATGCACAAGCATTAAGCTTTGAAGAAATAGACAATATTGCCCAGTTTGATGCGTTATTTATTCGCCAAACAACAGCGATTGACCACTCAACGTATCGCCTTGCAAGCAAAGCGCAAAGCCTAGGTTTAGTGGTAATTGATGATGCTGAGTCTATTTTACGTTGTTGTAATAAAGTGTATTTACACGATGCGTTTAATTATCAAAAAGTGCCTAGTTTAAAAACCGTGGTAGTGGCTGATAAATCAGCGCAAACGCTTGAGCAATTAGAAGAGGCGTTTACCTATCCGCTGGTTTTAAAAATGCCTGAAGGGTCGTTCTCAAAAGGGGTGTTTAAAGTTGCAAACCGCAGTGAGCTTGAAGCTAAATTAACCGAGCTGTTTGAATATAGCGCATTGGTACTTGCACAAGAATACATGTACACAGAATACGATTGGCGAGTAGGTGTATTAAATGGCCGCGCTATTTATGCGTGTCGCTACTTAATGGCACGAAACCATTGGCAAATTTATAATCACGATGCTAAACGGTTTTTCTCTGGTGGTTTTGAAACGCTACCTACCTTTGAGTTACCAAAAGCCGTATTAGAGGCCGCTTTAAAAGCGTGTAAAACAGTGGGTAAAGGGTTATATGGCGTAGATGTTAAAGAACATCAGGGCCGTGCTTATGTGCTTGAAGTAAATGACAATCCAAGTATTGATCACAAAGTTGAAGACGGCTATTTAGGCGATGAGCTATACATGATCATTATGGATGAATTTAAACAACGTTTAGAAGCACGAGGCCGTGGGTAATAACATGAGTAACCTTGTTATTCGAAAGGCAATTAGTAGTGATTTAATTGCACTGATTGACGTTGAAAACGCTTGCTTTTATAACGATAAATTGAGCCCGCGCAGTTTAAAGCGCTGGTTAAATGCTAAGCACGGTATTTTGCTCGTTGCAGAAAATGGCGAGCAACTATGTGGATATGGGCTTGTGTGGTGCCATAAAGGCACGCGTTTGGCGCGTTTATATTCGCTTGCGGTATTACCCCAAATGCAAGGTAAAGGCATTGCCAAAATGCTATTAGCAGCGCTTGAAAAACAAACCAGCGAACGTGGGCGAATTTACCTACGATTAGAAGTGGCCGTAAATAACGGAAGTGCCATTGGGCTTTATAAAAGTTTGGGTTACAGAGTGTTTGGGCAATATAGTGATTATTATGACGATCACAGTGATGCGCTGCGAATGCAAAAAAATATTCGCCAAACGAGTGAGCTTAAATTAGTGCGATTAACACCGTGGTATCAGCAAACGACCGAGTTTACCTGTGGGCCTACGGCGTTATTAATGGCAATGGGAGCACTAAAGCCAACAACGGAGCTTAGCCAATCACACGAGCTGGCACTGTGGCGTGAAGGTACCACCATTTTTATGACCTCGGGGCATGGTGGTTGCCATCCGTTTGGTCTAGCACTTGCCGCTAACAAACGCGGCTTTAAAAGCGAGGTCATGGTTAATACCACAGAGCCGTTGTTTTTAGATGGCGTACGCAATGAGAACAAAAAAGTGGTGCTTTCAACAGTGCATCAACAATTTGTAGAGGGTATTGCACAGGCAAATATAGCACTTAGCTATAAAGATGTTGAGCTTGAGCATATTGAACAGTGGTTAAGTCAAGGCTTTAGTGTGCTGTTATTAATTAGCACATACAGTTTTGATGGTAAAAAATCACCTCATTGGGTGTGCGTTACCCACCTTGATGAGCACTGCGTGTATGTTCACGACCCATTTTGTGAGCCAGGAAGCGACAAACAACTCGCAATAGATTGCCAGTACGTACCTATAGCGCGCAGTGATTTTAGTAAAATGTCAGCATTTGGTGGCCAACGGCTAAGAACCGCAGTGGCCATTGCTAATAATTAATAGGTTTAATGTAAAGAGTGACTTTTTTAGATTTAATTGATGTAGCCCCTTATTCGTGGGCAGCCATTGGCACCGCCGCTTTTTGCGGTGCCATAATTGGGTTAGAGCGCCAGTTACGCGGTAAACCTGTGGGTATTCGTACCTCAGCTTTAATAACGCTGGGCACGTATTTGTTTTTATCGACCGCGTTTAACTTACAAGGGGATGTAATTGATCATTCTCGTGTAGTGGGGCAAATAATTACAGGCATTGGCTTTTTAGGTGCTGGTGTTATGCTTGCAAAAAACGGAGCCGTTGTAGGGGTTACCTCAGCTGCAACCATTTGGGTGCTTGCCTCAATTGGCGTAATGATAGCTACAGACAATTTAGGCGCTGCTATTAAACTTTCAGTGCTGGTGGTCGGTATTTTATATGGTGTAGATGTACTTGAAGCAAAATTTAAAAGCTTAAGTAAAGGCGTCCATACTAAAGTAAAAAGCTATCAAAAGCGTTACTACCGAAAAGAGTTTAACGACACAGAACGCCACTAATTTAGTGGCGTACTACGTTAAAATGTATTAGGGCGTGTTGATCTTTGATGGTTGAATTTGCAGCAGTATGTTTGGTTTTTAGGCAAGGCAGAGCCTATGAAGTGTGGTTATTCCACATAAATAGGCGATAACGCAGCATAAATGCTAAACATGTGCTGCCCTTCGGGTTCTTCCTAGGGGCGATAAACTCTTTGTTGCCTACATGGATGTAGGTAAGGGGCGTGAGCAGGATGCGGAAGCTTTGCTCGATTTTTACTTAGCCCACTAGGTTACAAACCTCGCGCCGCGATTTAATCGCCCCTAGATTGAACAAATTTCAATCCGCAAAGATCAACACGCCCTAGTTAAAGCGTGACTGCTTGATACTCTATTGCCTCGTTAATTGGCGCGGGGCGACCAATAAAATAACCTTGTACGTTATCAACGCCTAGCTTTCTAAGTGTGCTTAATTCTTCTTGATTTTCAATCCCCTCTGCAACTATTGAGCAATTAATTGCTTTTGCAAAACCACATAGCGCCTTTGCTAATAAAAACTTTCTACGGTCGTTATTTATATTTTGGGTAAGGCTAATATCAAGCTTTATAATATCGGCTTCTAATTCTAATATATGCTGAAAAGACGAAAACCCAGCGCCTACATCGTCTATTGCTAGTTTTACACCTTTTGCTCTTAATGGCTCAAGTGCAGCGCGCATAGCCTGGTAATTTGTAATAGGAGAGTGTTCAGTCACTTCTAATATTATTCTGGTGCAATCTACATCATTTAATACGTTATTAATTGCACCCGATAATATATGCGCTGGCGATGTATTAATGGTTATGTAGGCATGGGGGGCTAGTTCATCCATGCAGTGCAGGGTATTGTGTATAGCAAGTATTTCTAGTGCTTCACCTAGCCCTAAATTATCGGCATGTTTAAACCATACATCGGGTGTTTTGTAAGGCTCGGTAAAAAATCGAGAAAGCGATTCATAACCCGATAGCCGGTTAGTCGCTAGGTTAAAAATGGGCTGAAAATAAATAGTGATGGCTTTTGTTTTTATAATATTTTCAATGAGTATTTTTGTTTCAATACTTAATGTATCAGATTGTGCTTTTTGCTCTATTAGCTCGCTAGCAAGCTCTGATATAAGCTTTAAAAACGCCAAATCTTTATTATCTAAATTGTTATCAAATATCGTTTTATAGCAGCAAAAGGTGCCATAAATTTTACCTGATGCTAAAACTATAGGGACACCTATATATGAGCCTATATTTAACTTTTTGGTAACTGGCATAGCCTTAGTAATTGGGTGTTTATGCGTGTTGGGTATGATAGGTTCAAGTTCGTTATCTGAGATTTTTTTGCAATATGTTTGGCAAATAGGATCTGAATTACCAACTGATACACAGGCGTTGTTGGTTTGGTTATCGACCACTTTAAAAACGCGATCTGTTTTTGTAAACTCCGATATAAACGCAACATCCATTTTTAGGTGTTTGCGCACAAGCGAAAGCAGGCGTAATAATTTTTCGTCGATAGAGCCATCACTTTGTTGCTCAAAAAGCTGTTTTTTTATTTCATCGCTCATACAATAACCTGAATCGGGTTTTAGGTAATAGTGTAATTTATATAACAATAAAAGCCACTTAATAGCTGGTATGTGTTAGCCAAATAATTTTTTTCTCACTACTTTTCTGTACTCGCTTGGCGTTTGGCTTAGCACTTTTTTAAACACGCGAGTTAAATGGCCTTGGTCGTTATAGCCCACCTCAAGCGCCACTTCTTGAATAGTTAAATTAGATGAAGCTAATAACTCTTTAGCACCTTCAACCCGTAATTGCTGCCAATATTCTATAGGGCTTTGATTAGTTGCAAGCTTAAAACGTCGTGTAAAGGTACGGTAGCTTAAACTAAATTGTGCCGCTACTTCTTGTAAGTTTAACTCGCTGGCTAAATTAGTTTTAAGCCAAAACTGAATTTGCGCTATTAGTTCATCTGGGTGGCGGTCAACCGCGCCTTCAAGGTAGCGCTGATCTTCGTAAGGTTTACGTACTTCGTGCGAAAAGTTACGTTCTACGTGCTGCGCAGCTGCTTTGCCGTAATATTGGCTAATAATATGTACGATCACATCGGCAAGTGCATTTAAGCTTGCCACCGTATACATGCGCTCAGATTGGGTTATAAAAAAGTCGGGTTTTAGGCTTACCAATGGGTAGTCGAGGCTAAATTGTTTTGCATAATGCCAATGGGTTGTAGCAGGGTGCCCATCAAGTAACCCTGCCTCTGCAACTAAGCAGTTACCAGTACCCACACCAATTATATGACTGCCAGTTTCAAAGCTTTCTTGTAGCCATTCAACAATTTCTTTATTAGTGCGAACAACAGGGCGAGGGTTTCGCCATATGCCGGGAACTATAATTAAATCGTTATACGGTGCGTTGTCAGTTGTGCAATCGGGGACTATAGCAAGGCCAGTACGGTTTTGTATTGGTTCATTATTTTTAGCAATTAAATTTATACTAAGCGGTCTAAAATCAGCTTGGTTTAAATGGCCTTTTGCATAGGCTTCGCCGGCTCTTAGCATTTCAATGGGTAGCGTTAAGCTGGTAATAAGTAAGTGTGGGTACACACTAATTGCAATATTTAATGCGGGATTAAGCAAATTTTTATTCATCTCAAAGCTCCGACCAGTACTTTTTGGCCTTTAATGCTGAATATTTGGCTATTAAAGCACAAAGCGCTGTGGTTAATCCATTTAAACTGTGTGCTTCTCCAATAACACGCTTTAAAGGTTAATTATGACAGCATTACCTGTAATTGTAGGCATGGGCGGTATAAACGCTGCAGGCCGAACTTCTTTCCATCAAGGTTACCGCCGTATCGTGTTAGATGCATTAAACGCACAAGATCGCAGTGAAACATTTTTAGGCCTCGCCACATTAATGAACTTGGTAAGCGTTGTTGATGGTCAATTACAAGATACAAACGGTAATAATGTTGAGCAAAGCGACATAGAAGCACGCTTTGGTGAGCAAATTATTGCTGGGACGCTTATTCGTAAAATTGAAAAAGGACATTTTGATGCAGATGCCACGCCTTGGCAGCAAAAAATGACGTTAAAGTCGTCTGACGAAAACGCAATTGTATTTGAAACTCGCGCTCGTGATTTACCAACTCCTGTGCCTGCAAGCTGGAGTGTACAAGAGCTTGAGGGCAAAAAAGTAAAAGTAACGATAGCCGCAGAGCTAGACGTAAAGCTTGATTCTACACGTGATAACCCAATTAAATCGGCGGGGCAGTTTCCTACGGGGTTTGATCCATCAATTATGTATAACAGCCGTTATCAGCCACGCGGTTTGCAAGCCACTATATTTGCAGCAAACGACGCTATCAAGTCTACTGGACTTGACTGGCAACGCATAATGAATAGCGTAGAGCCAGATAAAATTGGCACTTATTCAGCCTCGGTTATTGGCCAAATGGACGATAAAGGATTAGGTGGTTTAGTTAAAGCGCGTCAGCAGGGCGATCGCGTTAGTACTAAGCAATTAGCGCTTGGTTTAAACACGATGTCGACTGATTTTATAAACGCGTACGTTACAGGAAATGTAGGTACTACGTTTTCTACCTCGGGGGCATGTGCAACATTTTTATATAACTTACGCGCTGCAGTAAACGATATTCAAGCAGGGCGCACCCGTGTTGCGGTTGTTGCAAGTGTTGAATGCGCTATAACGCCTGAAGTAGTTGAAGGCTTTGGTAATATGAGCGCCCTTGCAAATGTTGAAGGTCTGCGCCGTTTAGATAACTTAAGCAGTGAACAAGAGCCCGATTACCGTAAAAGCAGCCGCCCATTTGGCGAAAACTGTGGTTTTACATTAGGTGAAGGTGCACAAGTGACTATTTTAATGGATGATGCATTAGCACTGGAGCTTGGTGCAGATATTATGGGCTCAGTACCTGATGTATTTGTAAATGCCGATGGCATTAAAAAATCAATCACCTCACCGGGCCCGGGTAATTACATTACCATGGCTAAATCTGCGGCATTGGCAACAAGCTTATTAGGTAAAGACGCACTACAAAACCGCAGCTTTATTTTAGCGCATGGTTCTAGCACACCACAAAACAGAGTAACCGAGTCACTTATTTATCATAAAGTAGCGCAAACCTTTGCTATTGATAGCTGGAAAGTCACAGCGCCAAAAGCTTATGTAGGGCATACAATTGCACCTGCTAGTGGCGATCAGCTGGCGATTGCGCTGGGTGTATTTAGCCATAATATTATGCCGGGCATTACGACTATTGATAAAGTTGCTGACGATGTTTATGCAGATCACTTAGATATACGTAACAGTCATTACGATTGCGGCGATATGGACATAGCCTTTATAAACTCAAAAGGCTTTGGCGGTAATAACGCCACAGCCACTGTACTTAGCGCTAAAGTAACAATGCAAATGCTTGCTAAACGCCACGGTGATGAGGTTATGAGTAATTATGCAGATAAAAATAGATCTGTTGCTGCTTCGCAAAATACCTATAAAGCACAGGCTGACCTTGGTAAGTACGAATTAGTATATCGTTTTGGTGATGGCGCCATTGACGATAACGACATTGTAATAGGCGAAGATGGTATTGAGCTTCCAGGTTTTGAGAAAGCAATTTCGTTTAGTGCAAACCATTCCTATCAAGATATGTTTTAAGCACACATACTTGAATCCCAAGGCGCTTTTAAAGCGCCTTTTTCATGTCTATAATTTACTACTTAGAGAAGTAATTTCTATATATATTTGGCAATTAAGCTGTGTTTGTTATTTCGTTTCCAAATAATGTAGCGTTTAGCAAGTAAAGTGGTAAGCCCAATAACAACGGCTATAAAAGTAAGTGTAGCTACGTAGCTCATTCCATACCCTCGCGGTAAACCAACAAGAGTTTCACCGTAGGTCATATCGCTAAAATTAAGCCCTAAAACAGGGATAAGCAACCACGCTAGTGCATGCAACAAATACAAATGTACAAGGTATGAAAACATACTTGTTTTGCCAAGTACTTGTAAAAATCCACGTGAAAAGTCAGCTTTAACATTATTTAAAAGCTTAAGTGCTATAAGCCCCAAGCCCACCGTTAACAGCATAAACTGTAATGATAGCGGGTATTTGGTTGGGTTTAAAAACGACATAATGGTGTCAAAAGTATTACTGTGAATAGTAAATGTTGATGTATCACCGTATAAATTAAACCCGCGTAGCACTGCATATAACGCTAAGCAACTTGCACCGAGTAAAGCTGCGTGGTTCATTGCTTTTGCACTGTATTGTTTTGCTTTGTAATAAGCGCCAGCGCAATAAGCAAGCGCCATTAAGCCTACAATGGGAGCTACAGGGTAGGTTGTTCTTATTTTAAAGCCAAAAGGCAGTTCGAGTACATTTTTTTGATGAGCTATAGACCAAAGCGTATTTGCTAGAGTATTTGGCTCAAAACTTACATCATCAAACATATTGTGGCCAAACACTAATAGCAAACCCGCTATAAATACAGAATATAAGCCAACTAAACGAAGCAGCCCCAGCATTACAAAGCCCCAACCAATAGCCCAAATAACTTGTGCGTATAACATTGGAAATAATGGATTAAAGCTCCACGACCATGAGACGATTGTAAATTCGAATATTATAAGCACTAGCCCTCGAACAATTAAGTTATGTGCAAACGCTTTAGTTGAGACGTACTTATGTTCGGTTATGGCTGCCGAAAGGCCCGCTAAAAATACAAAAAGCGGCGCACAAAAGTGTGAAACAAAACGGGTGAAAAAGGTTAGCGGATCGGTTCCCGGAATAGTCATCGGATCGGTCACTGAATAGTTTAGGCAGTAATACATGCCATGATCTATGACCATAAAAATAATGATAATACCTCGAAGTAAATCAATGTGATGTAATCGAGGCGTTGAGTTTAGGGTTGACATTACTGAGCTCAAACAGGCGTTAAAAATTTGCCGGTATTATATGTTATATAATAACGTCACGCGAGTATGGGTATAACAAACTTTATATCACCTACAGGATGATTTTTTAAAACAAGTTATTTGCTCGATTATTAATATGTTCGATTACTTAAACTTTTTAACGTATCTAAGAGTGATAAAATTAATGACAGCTAACACAATGGCGATTTCATAACGGTTATATGCGACAGCTATACCAATTAAACCCATATTCCAAATACTGGCTGCAGTAGCCGTGCCTGACGTAGATTTGTTATTTTTTAAAATTGCACCACCGCCAATAAAGCCAATACCTGTTATTATGCCTTGCAGCATTTTAGATTGCGCCTCTGCACCTTCTAGTACCGACATAGCTATTACGGCATAGCCACACGATGCTACGGCAACTAAAGGGAAGGTTCTTAATCCTGCACCATCGTGGCTACGCTCTCTATCGTAAGCCATAGGTAGGGCGAGCAAATAGGCTATCCCTAGGTGAATTAAATTATCGATGATTTCGTTCCACTGTAAATCAATTTCCATAACGATTCCTATTGCTAAAGTATGAAAACTTATAGCAAAGGACAAGCCAAAATTTAAATTGCTATAAATCAATTGCTTAAATGATTTTTGACAAGTTGGATTATTGAAGTCTGAAAAGTTTACATAGCCATTTACACTTATTTTCAATATTTACCATTATAGTTATGTGAAAAACAGCGACTTATTTTAAGAAATAAATTTGAGTCTAGTTGCGTCAAAATACCTAAGTCACGATATGTAAAATGTTTAATATTACATATTCTTACAATGCTGCTTTCAAAGTTGTATATAATTTAGGTAATGCTTTGACCTGGATGAATTATGAGAACGCTAATTATATTTTTATGTATTATTTACCTAAGTGGTTGCACTGTGGCTGGCGCCATAATTGACGGGCAAGCACAGTCAAATGCACGTGAAAATCAATATAGCAGTATTTCTGCTCGTTCAGAGCCTTATAAAAATCCACTCGAACCTATACCTACAGATAAAAATGGGTTTAATTTTACCGATGTAGGGTTGAAAATAGATTCATTACTAATCGATTTAGTAAAAGGTGAGGGTGATACTGTACAAGTATGTAGGCAAGTGAGTAGAGTATTAAAAGAGTGTGTAGAAGTAGATAAGTCAGAACTACACACTAAAGAGACTACGCAGTCAAAAACTGACTATGAAATAATAAGTGTTGGTCAATAAAGCTGCTTATAAAAAAGTAGCTATGATCGTAGCCTGCTTGCATTTCAAGTGTAAGCGGGTAGCCTTTTTTATCAGCAATAGCGACTAAGTTTTCTGGCTTAAGTTGCTCTTGTAAAAAGCCATCGGCATCGCCTTGGCTTACTAACATAGGTAAGTAATTAGCTTGCTCTGCATTTTTCATCAGCTCGCAGCTGTCATATTGTGCCCAAAGTGCTTTATCATTTCCTAAATAACCAGTAAATGCTTTTACACCCCAAGGGCATTCAATCGGATTTACAATAGGGCTAAAAGCCGAGGCACTTACATAGGCTTTTGGGTTTTTAAGTGCAACCATTAATGCACCGTGCCCGCCCATAGAGTGACCACTAATTGATTTTGTACTTGTTATTGGAAAATGCTGTTCAATAAGCGCTGGTAGCTCATCAACTACATAGTCGTACATATTAAAATGTGTGTTGTAAGGTGCTTGCGTGGCATTTACGTAAAAGCCTGCGCCTTGTGCAAAGTCGTAGCTGTCTTCATTTGGTACGTTATCGCCACGCGGGCTTGTATCAGGTGCAACTATTGCAATACCCAGCTCGGCAGCTTTTTTAAATGCACCGGCTTTTTGCATAAAATTTTCGTCGGTACAGGTTAAACCTGATAGCCAATAAAGCACGGGTACTTTGTTTGTTTCACTTGCACCTGGTGGTAAATATACTGCAAAGCGCATAGTGCAATGTGTACTTGTTGCAGCATGGGTATATTGCTTATGCCAACCACCGGCTACTTTTGTACTTGAGATATTCTCTAACATAAAAATCCTTAAAAGCCGCAAACCTTTAAATTTGCGGCTCTTATGAGTTGTGACGTAATATGTATTAGTAATGAATTACTGTACGAATACTTTTACCTTCGTGCATTAAATCAAACGCGTCGTTAATTTCTTCAAGGCTCATTGTATGTGTAATAAAGTCGTTTAGGGCAAATTCACCCGCCATGTAGCGTTCAACAATTTCAGGGAGTTGTGAGCGACCTTTAACGCCACCAAATGCACTACCACGCCATACACGGCCAGTAACAAGTTGGAAAGGACGTGTAGAAATTTCTTGGCCAGCACCGGCTACACCAATAATTACTGACTCACCCCAACCTTTATGACAACACTCAAGAGCAGATCGCATTACATCAACGTTACCAATACATTCAAACGAGTAGTCAACGCCACCGTCAGTCATTTCTACAATTACTTCTTGAATTGGCTTGTCGAAATCTTTTGGGTTTATTAAATCTGTTGCGCCAAGTTTCGTCGCAAGGTCAAATTTACTGGTGTTAATATCAACACCAATAATACGACTAGCGCCTGCCATTTTTGCGCCAATAATAGCTGATAAACCAATACCGCCAAGGCCAAATATAGCCACTGTGTCGCCTGCCTTAACTTTGGCCGTGTTTGTTACAGCCCCCATACCCGTTGTTACACCACACCCTAGTAAACAAATTTCTTCAAGCGATGCTTCTTTGTTTACTTTAGCTAATGAAATTTCTGGCAGTACTGTGTACTCAGAAAATGTAGACGTGCCCATGTAATGATAGATTGGTTGGCCGTCTTTAAAAAAGCGCGTTGTGCCGTCTGGCATTAAGCCTTTACCTTGTGTTTCACGTACTGCTGAACACAAGTTAGTTTTGCCAGATGTACACATTTTACATTCGCCACATTCAGCTGTGTATAAAGGAATAACATGATCGCCCACTTCAACACTTGTTACGCCTTCGCCAACTGCATATACAACGCCTGCGCCTTCATGGCCTAAAATAGCGGGGAATATACCTTCAGGATCTTCACCTGATAAGGTAAATGCATCGGTATGACAAACACCAGTAGCAGAAATTTTTACCATTACTTCGCCTTTTTTAGGCATCATCACATCAACTTCTTCAACGCTTAAAGGTTGGTTAGGGCCCCAAGCAATCGCTGCTTTTGATTTTATAAATTCAGACATGTGTTTATCCTTTGTAGTGGTATTAAATATCAATTGTAGACCCAATTTGTTTGGGTGATGCGACCATTGTATTTGTTTCTCATATAATGATAATCTTTGATTTATTAAAACACTTTTACAGTATGGTAATAATGGCGCGTTGGGACGGGATTGATGAATTTATAGCAGTCGGTGAAGAAGGGAGCTTTACTGCTGCGGCAAAAACGCTAGGACTTTCGGTTGCGCATATTAGCCGGCATGTAACCGCCCTTGAGCAACGTTTAAATACCCAGCTTTTAACGCGTACAACCCGAAAAGTTGTTCTTACAAAAGAAGGTGAGATTTTTTTACATCAAATAAAGCATTTACAGCATGCAATGGACGATGCTACGCAAGGCCTTGCAACACATCAAACTGCGCCTAAAGGAAAAATTAAGTTAACGGCCCCTGTTATGTATGGGGAGACATTTATTATGCCTATTGTGCACAATTTTATGCACGATCACCCTGAAGTAGAAGTGATTGCCACCCTAAGTAACGAACAAGAAGATTTACTAGAAGGGGGGTTTGATTTAGCAATACGTTTAGGGCATTTAAAAGATTCAAGTTTAAAAGCACGAAGGCTAAGTGCTCGGCGCTTTATTATGTGTGCATCACCTTCGTATTTAAGGCGCTTTGGTGAGCCACATACGTTGGGAGAATTAAATAATCACCAGTGCTTAATAGGTAATAGCAGTTATTGGCGCGTACACGAAAGTGAGCGTGAAAAACACATTAAAATTGCTGGCAGGCTTCAGTGCAATAGTGGGTGGGCACTTGTTGATGGTGCTAAAAAAGGCTTAGGAATTGTGCAACTGCCTGACTACTACATAGGGGGCGAGATTAACAGTGGGGAGCTTGTGCCTATTTTAACGTCATATCAACCTAAGCAAGAAGGTGTGTGGGGCGTTTATCCGCCGCGTCAATTTGTAGCTACTAATGTACGTGTATTACTGGATTATTTAGTTGCCGGCCTCAAAGAATAAGATAGGCTAAATAGATTGCTGGAAAATCAGCCAAGCCTCAGATTTATAAATTATTTCTTACATTTATGTTCATATTCAATGGCGCTAACTTCGTGCTACTATAGCCGCACACTTTTAACATAAATGTTTTAAATAATATGTTTCAACCGGTTAGCTTATTCATAGGACTTAGATACAGCCGCTCCTCAAAAGGGAACGCGTTTATATCGTTTATTTCGTTTTTTTCTATTGCCGGTATTGCTATTGGTTTAATGGCTTTGTTTACTGTAAGTAGTGTAATGAATGGCTTTGAGAATAGCCTTAAAACAAACATGCTTGGGCTTATACCGCACGTAGAGGTTCAAGCAAACAAACACACCAACGCACAAATGACAGAGCTTAAATCAAGCCTAGAGCAATCTCCTTATGTAAATCATGTCAGCCTTTATAGGCACGGCGAAGCTATATTGCAAACTAACAACGACCTTCATGGTGTGTTATTACAAGGTTTATTTGACGACAACGGCTCGATTTATAAAGTGACGGATAAAATAGTTCAAGGTGATTGGCAAAGCGTTGTGAACAGTAATTACAACATTGCAATTAGCCGTTACTTGAGCCGAAAATTAGGGGTAGGAGTAGGCGAGAAGCTTCGTGTAATTATGCCTAATGCCTCAACATATACGCCCCTTGGTCGTGTGCCTAGCCAACGTTTATTTAAAGTGGCTGCTATTTACGAAACCGGTTCTGAAATAGACATGGCCCTTGCATTTACAAGCGGTGCATCGTTACAACGGGTTTTAAAGTTAGGTACAAATACTGCGCCTAATTTAAGCGTATCGCTGTACGAGCCTTTTGAGCTTGATGAATTTATTAAAGCAAGCCAGTTTATTTTAAAAGAGTATACCTATACCGATTGGCGCAGCACCCAAGGAACACTTTTTGCTGCTGTAGCAATGGAAAAACGTATTATGACTATGTTGCTTGGGCTTATAGTCCTCGTGGCTGTGTTTAATATTGTTTCGGCGCTTACAATGATGGTGAGCGAAAAACAAGGTGAAGTCGCTATTTTACAAACCCTTGGTTTAACGCCCTCACAAGTGCAAAAAGTATTTATGGTACAAGGTTTATATAACGGTGTAATAGGCACTGCTATTGGCGCTTTTTTAGGTGTGCTACTTAGTTTATATATTAACGAACTACTGGCTTTTGTAGGCTTGAATTTATTAGCGGGGGTTGAGCTTCCGGTTAAATTTAATGTATTAAGTCTTACTATTATTGCATTAGGTAGTATTGCAATGAGCTTTTTAGCTACTTTATATCCTGCGCGTAAAGCCGCAAAAGTAAAACCAGCAGAGGTACTGCGTTATGAATGATTTAGTTATTAGCTGCGAAAATTTAAGTAAAGTTTATCAAGATGGCAGCAACCAAGTTGAAGTTTTAAAAGGTGTTGATTTAGCACTACAGCAAGGAGAAATGCTCGCTATTGTAGGCAGCTCCGGCTCTGGTAAAAGTACGTTGTTGCATATTTTAGGCACCCTTGATAGCGCTACATCAGGCAGTGCAAAAATTAAAAATCAAGAGGTCGCTAAGCTCTCCCGCACGCAACAAGCCGCATTTAGAAATCAAAACTTAGGCTTTATTTATCAGTTCCATCATTTATTAATGGAGTTTAGTGCCGTAGAAAACGTAGCAATGCCACTGCTTATTAAAGGGTTAAGCGCAAAGGCTGCAAAAGTACAAGCGCTGGAGATGCTAGATAAAGTAGGCCTTGCACACAGAAGTGCGCATAAACCTTCAGCACTTTCTGGTGGTGAGCGTCAACGCGTTGCTATAGCACGTGCTTTGGTAACTAAACCTGCATTAGTACTTGCAGATGAACCTACTGGTAATTTAGATAAACAAAATGCGATTAAAATTTACGATTTAATTAATGAGCTAAACCAGAGCTTAAATACCAGTTTTGTGGTTGTAACACATGATTTAGAACTCGCTGATAAGCTTGGAAAAATAGCATATTTAGACGATGGAAAATTATTAATTAAAGAGTCGCAGCATGTTGCTTAGTGCATTTTTAAGTGAACGCTTTAGAGCATATTCAGGCCATAAAGACGAAAAAAACGGGTTTGTTAGTTTCATAGCTAAAGCCTCTACCGTGGGGATCTTACTAGGGGTTGCGGTTTTAATTGTTTCACTGTCGGTAATAAATGGCTTTGAGCAGCAATTAGTGCATCGCTTATTAAGTGTTGTGCCGCAAGTTGAGTATGTAGCGCCAAGCAGGCCAATTGCCAATTGGTCTGAAAAAGTTGAGCGATTAGAGCAGCAGCCACATGTAACAGGCGCTGCCCCATTTATAGCTGTAAATGGTATGGCACAATATAAAAGCCAATTAAAAGCAGTTGAAATAAGAGGTGTGGAACCATCACTCGAAGGAAATGTATCGGCTGTTAATCAGTTTTCACACGGTACTTTAGTAAGTCAGCTTGGCCTAGACGATGTGATTTTAGGTAAGCAAATAGCTGTGCAGCTTGATGCTCACATTGGCGATAATGTCACTTTATTAATTCCTCAAATAAGTCAAAAAGGGCAATCACTACTTGCACCTAAACGCGTAACGCTTACTTTAGCTGGCATAGTAGAAATGGGCGGGCCAATAGATAGCACTGCTGCGTTTATTCATTTAAATAAAGCACAAAGCGTTTTAGGTTACGATAGCAGCCAAGTCACTGGGCTTCGCTTGAGTGTTGATGATGTGTTTTCGGCTCATCAAATTGCGCTCAAAGTAGGGCAAAGTATTAGTGATTATGTTTATGTGTCTAGTTGGTTTAGAACGCAAGGCAGCTTGTATCAAGATATTCAAATGGTGCGCACTATTGTTTATATTGTGGTGTTTTTAATAATTGCTGTAGCGAGTTTTAATATTGTGTCGTCGCTTGTCATGGAAGTACGCGAAAAACAAGGCAATATAGCTATTTTAAAAACCATGGGCGCTAAAGACAGCACTATTTTAGCTACCTTTGTAATGCAAGGTTTAACGCAGGCTTTAGTTGGTGTGCTTCTCGGTACTTTAGTTGGGGTAGTACTTGCATTAAATATCAGTGAACTATTTACTTGGTTAAGCCAATTATTTGGTGCTAACCCGCTTGAAGGCGTGTACTTTATTGAGTTTTTACCAAGTAAATTAGTACTTAGTGATATTGGTATAACTGTAATAGTCACTTTTGTATTAGCAATTTTTGCTACTATTTACCCTGCTTGGCAAGCTACACGTGTTGATCCCGCCAAGGTACTTGGCAATTAACCTTACTAAAATAATAGGGTCGGGTTTGTAAAGCTGTTAAACTGCGCGCTTATAAAATGTTGAGCGCTATTGGTTAGCCTTACAACCCCTTACTCAGGAAATTACTTTGACAAATAACGATATTTTACGCCGTCTTCGCTACACCTTTAATTTAACAGATACTGCCATGGTTGATATTTTTGCTGCAGCAGAGGCCACAGTAACCACAGAGCAAGTCATTGCATGGTTAACAAAAGAGGGTGAGCAAGAGTTTGTTAAAATTTCAGACACTGAGTTTGCAACGTTCTTAAACGGATTTATTAATACCAAACGTGGTAAGCGTGACGGTGAGCAACCAATACCAGAAAGTAAGCTAAATAATAATATTATTTTTATGAAGCTGCGTATTGCGCTAAACATGAAAGCAGAAGATGTAATAGCAACGCTTGCATTAGTTGACTTTGATTTAAGTAAACACGAATTAAGTGCGTTTTCTCGTAAGGTAGAAAACAAGCATTACCGAGTGTGTAACGATCAAATACTGCGTTTGTTTTTAACAGGCGTTCAGCAGCAATACCGCCCTGCAGAGTAAATGAAAAAACACCAAAAAGCTCAGCAAATGCTGAGCTTTTTGGTGTTTAGAGACTGTTTTTAAGAGAAGGCTTTGTCTGAGAGTTCTTCTTGCATTTGCTCACGCATTTTGAATTTTTGTAGTTTGCCTGTTACTGTCATTGGGTAGCTCTCTACAAAACGAATATATCTAGGCATTTTAAAGTAGGCTAGTTTGTCTTTTAAAAACGCACGAATTGCTTGCTCATCAAGTATTGCATCTTCTTTTGGTTGAATCCACGCACACACTTCTTCACCGTATTTTTCATCGCTAATACCAAATATAGCGGCGTCTTGTATACCAGGGTACGTATAAAGGACCTCTTCTATTTCTCGAGGGTAGACGTTTTCACCACCACGAATAATCATGTCTTTAATTCGCCCAACGATACTTACAAACCCTTCGCTATCCATAACACCTAAATCGCCTGAATGAAGCCAGCCGTCACTATCTATTGTGGCTTTTGTTTTTTCTTTGTCATTCCAATAGCAGCGCATTATGCCTGCGCCTTTAGAGCATACTTCACCGGGGAACCCTATTTTTTGAATATTACCCAGTTCATCAATAATTTTAACCTCAGTATGTGCAAGGGCGCGCCCAACGGTGGTTACTTGGCGCTCTATTGATGAGTCTGTTTCAGTTATATTATTTATAGGGCTGCATTCTGTTTGCCCATATGCAATTAAAACCTGATGCATATTCATCTGGGTTTGAACTTTACGCATGATTTGCTCAGGGCAAGTAGAGCCTGCCATAACCCCCGTTCTAAGTGACCTTAAGTCATATTCATTAAATGTGCTGAGCTCAAGTTGACTAATAAACATAGTGGGAACACCGTGCAGTGCTGTACAGCCTTCTTGTTCAATTACATCAAGCGTTGTTTTTGCATCAAACGAATCACTTGGATAAATAGCTGCAGCTCCTTTGGCAACACATAACAAACTGCCAAGCACCATTGCAAAGCAGTGATATAAAGGAATGGGAATACATAACTTGTCTTGCTCTGTAAAATGCATAGATTCTGCTACAAATAGCGCATTGTTTAATATGTTTTTATGAGTAAGTGTTGCGCCTTTTGGGTTACCTGTTGTGCCCGAAGTAAATTGAATATTTATGTCTTGATCGGCATTTAAATTTGCTGCAATAGCATTAAGTTCAAGCTCTTGAGCAGGAGTGGCCATCTTCATAATATCTGAAAACGAAAACATACCGGCGCTTGCCTCATCACCAATACGGATCACATTTTTAAGACTGGGTAAGGCTTGAGCTGAAAGTTTGCCATTTTCACAATGTTTAAGTTCTGGCGCTAAACTATTTAGCATGTCTATATAGTTGCTGCCTTTAAATTGTGAAGCTGTAATGAGTGTTGAGCACTCAACGCTATTTAATGCAAATTGAAGCTCGTTTGGCCGATAGGCTGGGTTGATGCATACCATAATGGCACCAATTTTTGCGGTAGCAAATTGAGTTAAGCACCACTGAATATTATTTGGTGACCATATTCCTACCCGTTCTCCTGGTTTAACGCCTATGGCTAATAACCCCATAGCGAGTTGATTTACTTCTTTTTGAAACTCCTTATAGGTTAAACGAATGTTTTGATGATTTACTACTACCGCGAGTGAATTAGGGTTTTTGTCGACAATAAGATCAAAGTACGCCCCGATGGTTTTATTTTTTAATGGTGTGTTTTGTGAGCCTTTAAAGTAGCTTTTTGACAACGGCAACGTATTTATTAGTTCTACTTCTTTAACCGCTCTATGTTGTGTGTGCATGTGTTTTCTCCGTGTCGATGTGTGTGAAGTACATAAACTAAAGTTTAAATAAACACATATTGTCGACAAGGAGAAGGGTGTTTAGACTAATGTCTTAGGGCGGCGCTTCTTAGTCGTTATTTAGTAGATACAAAAAAACGCGCCACTTGGGCACGTTTTTACTGCTAAGCTTTTTAAAGCCTTAAATTACATTTCGTCGCTACGGTACGTTTTTTTCATTATGTATACGTAGGCATTAACAAATGCATTTTCTTGATATTTTTTAAGGCCGGTTTCTTCAAAAGCAATAGGGATAGGGTTACGCTTAACCTGCTCTTTAATCTCGGTTGTTGAGAACACGCGAACATCTAAGTTTTCAATTAACTGAATAGCAGTTTCCATTTTGAAACCTTTAGCGCTGCCTGCAAATTTACCTTTTGGCTGGCGTTCGCGAATGGCTACAGAGTCAATTTGGTAATCTTGCATTAGTTTTGCAAAATCAAATTGAAATTTGCGCATTACTTCAGTGTCATTGCCATTACCTAAGGTAAAACGTGTTTGGCGCACATCGCGAATATCAAATACGTCATTATCTTTACTTAAAATACAAAGTAGTACGTCACTACCGGTAATTTCTACACCACATGTTCTCATTGCTGTTCTCTAATATAACTTAATTGCCACGTATTATACCCAACCTCTATTAAATTGCGAGGACAAGCAATTAACTGTTGTTTAATTAATGCGATATTTAAAATTGTCACATTATTGATTTAAATTACGTAACGCAGCACTAAAAATAGCTTAATAAGGTAAAATAACACTGATGTAGGCGCTTTAAACTTGTAATTGTTACTCTATCACGCGACAATATCTTTTTTGTAGTTGAGCAGACTCAGCATCTACATAGCCAACTAAGGCGAAAAATAGTCAATGCTTATTCGTAAGAGCGTTGTCGAGTCATTCTCATTTAATTTTATTAGAAAATACACGTGATACATTGTAGGTGTCACCACTGTATGTAAGGATTTATAATGCCAGTTATTACTCTCCCTGACGGCAGTCAGCGTAGTTTCGAAAAACCTGTAAGTACTCTTGATGTAGCAAACGATATTGGCCCTGGTCTAGCTAAGGCGACCATCGCTGGTCGTGTTAATGGCGATCGTGTTGATGCGTGTGACCTAATTAGCGAAGACTCTCGCCTTGAAATCATTACCGCTAAAGATGACGACGGCCTAGAAATTATTCGCCACTCATGTGCTCACTTGATTGGACATGCAGTTAAGCAACTTTTCCCTGAAGCTAAAATGGCTATCGGCCCAACTATTGATAACGGTTTTTACTACGATATCGATATGGAACATTCTTTGTCACAAGATGACTTAGACGCCATTGAAAAGCGTATGCTTCAACTTGCAAAAACAAACTACGACGTAGTGAAAAAAACAGTAAGCTGGCAAGAAGCTCGCGATACATTTGAAGCGCGTGGCGAAATATACAAAATTGAAATTTTGGACGAGAACATTGCAAAAGATGACCGTCCAGGATTATATCATCACGAAGAATATGTAGACATGTGTCGTGGACCTCACGTACCAAACATGAAATTCTGCCAAAACTTCAAAATAATGAAAGTGGCAGGCGCCTACTGGCGTGGTGATTCTGAAAACAAGATGCTACAACGCATATATGGCACAGCGTGGGGCGATAAAAAGCAACTTAAAGCGTACTTAAAGCGTTTAGAAGAAGCTGAAAAACGTGATCACCGCCGTATTGGTAAAGCGCTTGATTTATGGCACTGGCAAGAAGAAGCGCCAGGCATGGTATTTTGGCACAACGATGGTTGGAGCATCTACCGTGAGCTTGAAGAGTTTGTACGTGAAAAGTTACGTGAATACAGCTACGAAGAAGTAAAAGGTCCAATGATGATGGACCGTTCATTATGGGAAAAATCAGGTCACTGGGAAAAATATTCAGACGCCATGTTTACCACTGAGTCTGAAAAGCGTGAATATGCAATTAAACCAATGAACTGCCCTGGTCACGTTCAAATATTTAACCAAGGTTTAAAATCGTACCGTGATTTACCACTACGTATGGCTGAGTTTGGCTGTTGTCACCGAAATGAACCATCTGGTGCACTACATGGCTTAATGCGTGTACGTGGCTTTACACAAGATGACGCTCACGTTTTCTGTACTGAAGAACAAGTAATGGACGAAGTGTCAGCGTGTATTAAGATGGTTTATGATACATATGAGACGTTCGGTTTTGAAAAGATTGTAGTTAAGCTTTCAACTCGCCCAGAACAACGCATTGGCGACGATGACGTGTGGGATAAAGCTGAGCTTGCATTAGCTGATGCTCTTAAAGCAAACGACATTGAATTTGATTACCTTCCGGGTGAAGGGGCGTTTTATGGCCCTAAGATTGAATTTACTTTGTACGATTGTTTAGACAGAGCGTGGCAGTGTGGTACAGTGCAACTAGATTTTGCATTACCGGGTCGTTTAGGGGCTACTTATGTAGCTGAAAACAACGAACGACGCACTCCTGTTATGATACACCGTGCTATATTAGGCTCAATTGAGCGCTTTATTGGTATTTTAACTGAAGAGTATGCTGGTTTATTCCCAACGTGGCTTGCACCAAAGCAAGTGGTAATTATGAATATTACCGATAAACAAGCAGATTACGTGCATGAAATTGTACAAAAATTAAATAAACTTGGAATTAGAGCCGCTGCTGACTTGAGAAATGAGAAGATTGGCTTTAAAATCCGAGAACATACACTTAAGCGTATTCCTTACTTACTGGTTGTTGGCGATAAAGAAGTTGAGCAACAAGAAGTAGCAGTACGTACTCGCACAGGTGAAGACCTAGGCAAATTTAATGTTGATGATTTTGTAGCTAAGATCAGCGAAGAAATTAAAAATCGACAGTAAAAAAATCGAGTGTGTAGGGCATATACAAACAGCCAAACTACACACTTATATTATTGATATTCTTGGAGGAACGTACTATTAGAGGCGGCAAGAAAGGGCAACAAACAGCTCAAAAAAATCGTATTAACGAAGAAATTACAGCTCAAGAAGTTCGTTTAATCGACATCGACGGCGAACAAGCTGGAATTCAGTCATTAAAAGACGCACAAGCTATGGCTGATGCAGCGGGTGTTGATCTGGTAGAGATTAGCCCAAATGCTGAGCCGCCTGTTTGTAAGGTTATGGACTACGGTAAGTTCATCTTTGAAAAAAGCAAAGAACTAAAAGAGCAGAAGAAGAAGCAAAAGCAAATCCAGATTAAAGAAATCAAATTCCGTCCTGGCACGGATGAAGGTGACTATCAGGTTAAGCTGCGCAACTTACGTAAGTTCTTAGAAGCTGGCGATAAAGCTAAAATTACGATCCGCTTCCGTGGTCGCGAAATGGCTCACCAAGAAATTGGTATAGAATTATTAAACCGTATCAAAACCGATTTAGAAGAGTTAGCAGTAGTTGAGTCTTTCCCAAATCGTGTTGAAGGCCGCCAAATGGTTATGATGATGGCGCCTGTTGCTAAAAAATAATTTTTAAGCGATAATACGCACCGAATTTAGTTCAGGTACTCAAGTAATATGCAAATATTCACCTGTGCTAACCGGTTTTAAAGTAAAATTGCGGCATTTATGCTGGGTTTTCACCGGAATATGGCAGTAAGTTAGGCCTAAAAGTGGAGCTATAGAAATATATCTCACGCCTGCTTACTAATTTTAAAGCAATACATTTGGAGTTATTGCAATGGCTTATAAGCTAAAAAGTCACAGTGGCGCTGCTAAGCGTTTCAAAAAGACTGCTTCTGGCGGTTTCAAGCGTAAACAAGCGCATCTTCGTCATATTCTGACTAAGAAAACTTCTAAGCGTAAGTTACACCTACGTCCTAAGATGATGGTTCATAAGAATGACCATGGTCTAGTTTCACGTATGTTACCATTCGCTTAATAGGGGTTTTTAGAAATGGCAAGAGTTAAACGCGGCGTTGTCGCACGTGCACGTCACAAAAAAGTTTTAAAACAAGCGAAAGGTTACTACGGAGCACGTTCACGTGTTTACCGCGTAGCTTTCCAGGCTGTTACTAAAGCGGGTCAATACGCTTACCGTGACCGCCGTGCGAAGAAACGTACTTTCCGTCAATTATGGATTGCACGTATCAATGCAGCTTCACGTCAAAATGGTCTGTCTTACAGCCGTTTTATCAATGGTCTTAAAAAGACGTCTGTAGAAATCGATCGTAAGATCCTTGCAGATATCGCTGTTTACGACCAAGTTGCATTTGCAGCGCTTGTAGAAAAAGCAAAAGAAGGCCTAGCGGCAGCTTAAGTTTTTTCATATAAGTATTAAAAAGGAGCCTTTGGCTCCTTTTTTTGTGCCTGAATTTTTTAGCTTTGATTAGCTTAAATTCATGACATGAGGTGTTTTATTGACACGTCAGTAAACTTGCCCTCATTAAAAATAGCCAATTAAAGTAATATATTTCAATAAATTAGTTAATCATCTTTAGATTTACGGTCTGTTATTTTGAGTAGTGAAATATATTTTTTATTATATAAAATCAGCATGCAAACTTGTTTTAATGAATTCAGAGCGATAGGTTCAATAAATTACGGTTACTGGCTGTGTATTTTTGTTGAATCACCGCAGTTTTATAATATAAAAAAGTTTAATTGATATAATTTTGCTATTGAGGCGTTAGGTTGAGAATAATATGATTGCAAGTCTTTTAGTGTTGTCTGCAAGTGTGGCGTATGACGCACATTTACCACCACTCATACAGTGGCAAGGTCAAAGTAGTGAGTTACTACAAAAAGAAGGTCCGTTAACAACAGACTTTGAACTATCCGCAGGTGAAATATCACCAAACTACGAAGACACGATGGCATTTGTAGATAGGCTAGTGGCAGCAAACCCCACTCAATTCAAATCTCAAACTATAGGTTACAGCAATAGTAAGCGTGCAATAAAGATGTTGGTTGCAAGCGAGCAAGGCTTTTTTGACGCTGGGCAAATGGCCAATAGCACTAAACCGACTATTTTTATTCAAGCTGGTATTCATGCCGGTGAGATAGATGGTAAAGATGCTATGTTTATGTTGCTACGTGATATTGCAACAGGAAAACGCCGCGATATATTAAAAAAGGTAAATATATTATTTATTCCTATTTTAAATGTCGATGGGCACGAGCGTAGCAGTGCGTTTAATCGCATAAATCAGCGCGGCCCTGCAAAAATGGGTTTTCGTACGAATGCTAATAACCTTAATTTAAATCGTGATTTTACTAAACTAGATACCCCCGAAGTCAAAAGTGTTTTAAAAGTTATTAATGCCTATAACCCAAATTTATATGTTGATGTTCACGTAACTGATGGCGCTGATTACCAGTACGATGTGACGTACGGGTATAACCCTGTATTTGCGAGTGAGTCTCCCGCAGTATCAGATACTTTAAATCACTACTTTAAGCCGTTAATAGATGAAAAGCTTGCCGGGCAGGGGCATACCCCAGGGCAGCTTGTATTTGTTATGGATAAACGCGATTTCAAAAAAGGCCTCGCGGGCTGGGTAGCAACGCCTCGCTTTTCAAATGGGTGGGGAGATTTAAAGTCATTACCAACAATATTAGTCGAAAACCATTCATTAAAACCTTACAAACAACGCGTTTTAGGTACTTATGTATTTTTAGATGGTGCAATTAGTGCGTTATCAAAACATAGCCATGAACTAGCGAATGCAGTTAAAAAAGAACAAGAATTTGTACCTAAACAGCTAATTGTTAAACGTGGTTATTCAAAGCAAGCAGATTTTATAAGTGAATTTAAAGGTATTGAGTATTCTACTACTATGAGCGCGCTCTCAGGGCAAAATGAGGTTAAGTATTTAGGAAAAGCCCACACTTATTCAGATTTACCAATATATTGGCAAAAAGAAGTCATCAGCACAGTAGAAGTGCCAAAGGCGTTTTTTATTCCACCAGTATATAGCGATATTATTGAAAAGCTAAAGTTACATGGCGTATCAGTTAATAAGCTAGAAGGGGCTAATACACAGCCTTTAAAAAAGGCTAAGGTTATTGACTATGCATTTGATAAAGCACCATTTGAAGGACGCTTTAGGGTGTCGGCAAGTTTTGATTATGTCCCTGCGATAAATGTTGATTTAGATGGATGGTATCAAGTTAATACACAGCAAAAGGCCGGTGAGTTGGCAGTTCATCTATTACACCCAGAAGCGCCGGATTCATTTTTTGCGTGGGGCGAGTTTAATACTATTTTTCAGCGAACCGAATACATGGAAAATTATGCACTTATACCCTTTGCTCGCCAAATGCTTAAAGATAATCCAAAGTTAGCACTTAAATTTGACGAAAAATTAAAGGATAAGTCATTTTCTGAGGATGCTGATGCACGCTTAAATTGGCTATATGAACAAAGCCCATTTTACGACCAAGCATATTTAAAATACCCAATACTTATGTCATTTGAAGAGCCTGTTGTTATTCCAGATCAAAAGAGTAAAGAGATATAACATGCAAGTTATTACTATACCAGTTACCCCATTTGCTCAAAATAGTCGAATTGTTATATGTACGCAAACCAATCAAGCAGTGGTTATAGATCCAGGTGGCGATACTGATAAGATAATTACAGCACTCAATGACAGGCAGTTAGATTTAAAAGCTATTTGGTTAACGCATGGGCACTTAGATCATGTTGGTGGCGCCGATGCACTGCGCAAGTACTTTAATGTACAAATAATTGGTCCTCAGAAAGATGAAGACTTCTGGTTTGAAAACTTACCAATGCAAGCTCAAATGTTTGGCTTTGCACAAATTACCCCGTTTTACCCTGACATATGGCTAAATCATGACGATGTTGTAAGTGTAGGTAAGCTTAGCTTTGTTGTTAAACATTGCCCAGGACACACGCCAGGGCATATTGTTTTTTACCAACCACAACACGAAACTGTGGTTGTCGGAGATGTCATATTTAAAGGCTCAGTAGGGCGTACAGACTTTCCTAAAGGGGATAGTAAGCAACTTATAGAGTCGATAAAAGCACACATTCTTACCTTACCAGATAACACAAAAATTTTATCAGGACATGGAAGCGACACCACTGTGGGTTTTGAAAAACAAACAAACCCTTTTGTAAGCGGTAAATTTGGCTAAATAGCGTCACCTAATGCTTAAAATGGTTATAAAAAATTAAAAATATGCAGACTGTTTTTTAAAATAGCTGTATAATTTAACCAGTTTATTTGATAAATAAGAAATAAAATGTCTCTAAATCACGTAGATCGCCAAATATTGGCACTTTTACAACAAGATGCTAGTTTATCAACTGCAGAAATTGCCGATAAAGTAGGTTTGTCTCAGTCTCCATGCTGGCGCCGAATTGCTAAGCTTGAGCAAGATGGTTATATAAAAAGTAAAGTTGCTCTTTTAGATGAGAAAAAGCTTGGCTTTGATATGCTTGTTTATGCACATGTTCGCTTATCTAATCATGGTAAAAAGAACCTTGCTGAGTTTGAAAAACTAATTATGAGTTACGATGAAGTAACTGAATGCTACACAATGGCCGGCACTATGGACTTTATGTTACGCATAATTTCTCAAGGCATTGAAGGCTACGAGCATTTTGTACGCGATAACCTATTAAGCTTAGAATACGTACAAGAAGTTCATTCAAACGTAACAATGACGTGTGTAAAACGCAGTACTTCTCTTCCTTTATAAAAAGCACTTCTTGTTAGGCTAAATCTTAGCTTAACCACATAATGACAATTGTTAACTGAGCGCTAATTTGATAGAATTTAGCGCTTTTTTTGATACCTATAACACCTGAGGAACTCGATGTTTAACTTACTCAGTAGAGCCCCAAGCTCTGCTAAAAACGATATTCTATCTGGTTTAACCGTGGCACTTGCCTTGGTACCAGAAGCTGTTGCGTTTGCCTTTGTTGCAAATGTAGAACCTTTAGTTGGTCTATATGCCGCGTTTATCGTTGGTTTAATTACGGCAATATTTGGTGGCCGTCCTGGGATGATTTCAGGTGCTACCGGTGCACTTGCTGTTGTAATGGTAAGTTTAGTACTTGATCATGGTGTTGAGTACCTGTTTGCAACCGTATTACTCATGGGAATACTGCAAATTCTCGCGGGGGTCTTCAAGCTCGGTAAATTTATTCGTATGGTTCCTCATCCGGTAATGCTCGGTTTTGTAAACGGTTTAGCTATAGTGATATTTTTAGCGCAGTTAGGACAATTTAAAGTGCCTGATGGTGCCGGTGGACAGCAATGGATGACAGGCAATCCGCTTTATATCATGCTTGGCTTAGTTGCATTGACTATGGCTATAATTCATTTTTTACCAAAATTAACTACTGCTGTGCCTTCTTCATTGGTAGCTATTGTAACCGTAACAGGCTTAGTAATTGGTTTTGATTTAGAAGCACACACCGTACTTGATTTCTTAAAAGGTATGACTGGAAATGAAGCCGCAACCATTGCCGGTGGCCTACCTGAATTTCACATCCCTATGGTACCGTTTACTCTAGATACCCTCTATATTATTTTTCCATATGCGCTTATTTTAGCAGCTATTGGCCTAATCGAATCATTATTAACACTGAGCTTAATAGATGAAATTACTGAAACTCGCGGTCATTCTAACAAAGAATGTATAGGCCAAGGTGCTGCAAATGTAACGTGTGGTTTTTTTGGTGCGATGGGTGGCTGTGCAATGATTGGTCAATCAATGATCAATATTAATTCTGGTGGTCGCTCGCGTTTATCAGGTATTAGCGCCGCATTAATGTTACTAGCCTTTATTATTTTTGCCTCGAGCTTAATTGAAATGATCCCACTTGCTGCCTTGGTGGGTGTTATGTTTATGGTTGTGTTAGGTACATTTGAGTGGGCAAGCTTTAAGATGATGAAGCGTGTACCGCTATCTGACGCATTTGTTATTGTGCTTGTATCAGGTGTAACAGTTGTAACTGACTTAGCAATTGCAGTGTGTGTAGGTGTAATTGTATCTGCATTAGTGTTTGCTTGGCAGCATGCAAAACACATCTATACTACAAACTATATCGATGAACAGGGCGCTAAAGTATATGAGCTTCACGGGCCGTTATTTTTCGGCTCAGTCAAAAACTTTGCGGAGCTATTTGATGTTAAAAACGACCCTAAAGACGTGATAGTCGAGTTTAAACACAGTCGTGTTTCTGATCATAGTGCAATAGAAGCAATAGACAGCCTTGCAGATAAATACACTAAAGCAGGCAAACAACTTCATTTACGCCACTTAAGTAAAGACTGTACACAGTTATTACATAAAGCGCGTGATTTAGTTGAAGTTAATGTGATTGAAGATCCAACATACAAAGTTGCATCAGATAAACTTGCTTAACCTGTACTAAGCGCCCTTAATTCAAAAAGCGAAAGGCCAAAACCTTTCGCTTTTTTAGTGCGATGATAAAAGTTTGCGGTAAGACTCGCATAAAGCAAGATAGGTGGTACTGCTAAGCATACGGATAAATCTATATAATAATGAAAGCTGACTTTAAACAATAAGCAATAAATAAAAATAAACGCACCTAATATAAAGTTAGTACTTAACTATACGGAGTAAATGTAAATTTTGAACTGGCAATCCTTAGTCGATAACAGACAACGCTTTTTTTGGCTTTTGCAAATTGCAGGTTGGATTGGTTATGCGTTAGTAAATTACATTGGCTCTAAAGTATTTGAAATGCGCGACATATACGTATTTGTTATTTTACTTAATGCGTATGCAGGCTGTTTAATGACAGTGCCACTTAGGTACATTTATCGTAAAATTTGGAACGCCTCGCCTTGGGTGTTAATGATTGTTGTATTTGGTGCTTCGTATATAACGGGCACTTTATGGGCGGTTGTTCAAAAGTTTAATTTATGGGAAATATACCGCCATGGTTATAGGCCCGAAGAGTGGTTTTATTACCTACAACAAGGCTTAGATTCTGTTTATATTATTCTATGTTGGAGTGGTCTGTACTTTGGCGTTAAATATTACCAGCTATTACAAAGTGAACGACAAAAAGCGCTAAAAGCCACGACTATGGCACATGAAGCGCAATTAAAAATGCTTAGGTATCAGCTTAACCCTCATTTTCTATTCAATACACTAAACGCTATTTCTACATTAATTTTGGTGAAAGAAAACAAAGATGCTAACTTAATGGTAGCAAGACTAAGTGACTTCTTACGCTATACACTAAATACTGATCCAATTAAAAAAGTACCACTTGAGCAAGAGTTACATGCATTAATGCTCTACCTTGAAATAGAGCGGGTACGTTTTGACGAACGATTAAAAGTAAATGTAGATATAAGCGAGCAAGCTAAAGAGGCATTAGTGCCAAGCTTAATTTTGCAACCAATAATTGAAAACGCAATTAAATACGCTATTGCCCATTTAGCGCAAGGTGGTGTGATAGATATAAAAGCACAAGTATTTGCAAACGAATTATTATTAGAAGTTGGCGATAATGGCCCTGGCACTGAAATACTTGATGGCCAATTAGTAAATGCCCAAGGGGTAGGGGTTGCTAACACCAAAGATAGATTAAAAACGTTGTATGAAAATAATTATTCGTTTGTATTATCACATAATACGCCAAGTGGATTAAAAGTTAATCTGCGAGTACCGTTTGAAAAGGCTGTGAAGAAATGACTAAAATAAAAACACTTATCGTTGATGACGAACCCTTAGCAAGAAAAGGTTTAGCAGTAAGACTTGAAGATTTTGCTGATATTGAAGTGATAAAATTGTGCAGCTCAGGCGCAGATGCAATTGAAATGTGTCAAAGTGAACAAATAGATTTAGTATTTTTAGATATTCAAATGCCAGGCATGAATGGTTTTGAAGTAGCAAGAGCGCTAAGCGAAAGTACAAAAGCATTACCTGCGATTGTATTTGTAACTGCCTTTGATCAGTTTGCTGTTAAAGCGTTCGAAATTCATGCGCTAGATTACATTTTAAAACCCGTTGATGATAACAGACTAAAACAGGCGGTAGAAAAAGTGCATACCTATTTAAAAACGCAGCAAGACAACGTCCATAAGAAAAAACTAGCGAGTTTTGTAGCCGGAATTACTGGTAATAATTGCGAAGAAATATTAAAAAAATTAGCCACAGGCGATACGCTAACAGATAGACGTTACCCAGAATCATTGGCTGTAAAAGAGCAAGGTGAAATAATACGTGTGCCAGTGGCCACTATTCAGTGGGTAGATGCTGCCGGTGACTATATGTGTTTACATTGCCAAGACGGGCAAACACACATACTACGAAAAACAATGAAGGAACTTGAGCAAGAGCTCGATCCTCATTTATTTGTTCGCGTACACCGCAGTGCAATCGTTAATACAAAACAAATAAGTAAACTGGTTACGCAAGTAAGTGGTGAGTATTTATTAGTACTTGAAAACGGGCAAGAGCTTAAAGTGAGCCGAAGCTACCGTGACAAGGTAAAAGCAGCACTCGCGAGCTAGTGTGATATTTTAAAGACATAAAAAATGCGAGCTTAGCTCGCATTTTTTATACAAAGCAGAAATTACGCTACGGTTACAATTTTCATTGTGTTAGTAGCGCCCACAGTTTCCATAGAATCACCGTGAGTTATAATAACTGTATCGCCAGACTGTAATGACCCTTGAGCTACAAGCGTATCAAGTGCAGCTTTAACCATGCCGTCTTTTTCAGTTTTTGTTGAATCAAAAAGCACAGGGTAAACACCACGGTAAAGTGCTGTTTGACCAAGTGTACTTGCGTGACGTGAAAGCGAGTAGATTGGTAAACCAGAGCTTATGCGCGACATTAATTTAGCTGTGCTACCTGACTCAGTAAGCGTAACAATCGCTTTCACAGAGTCTAAGTGGTTAGCTGCATACATAGCTGAAAGGGCAATTGACTCTGCGTTATTAGAAAAACGGCTGTCTAAACGGTGCTTAGATACGTGCGTTTCTTTTTGAGATTCAGCACCTAAACAAACACGTGCCATTGTAGCTACTGTTTCTTCAGGGTAATCGCCTGCAGCTGTTTCAGCTGAAAGCATAACCGCATCAGTACCATCAAGTACCGCATTTGCAACATCCATAACTTCTGCACGTGTTGGCATAGGGTTATCGATCATTGATTCCATCATTTGTGTTGCGGTTACAACAGTACGGTTTAATGAACGAGCACGACGAATAATGAGTTTTTGCTTACCCATAAGAGCAGCATCACCAATTTCAACACCTAAATCACCACGAGCAACCATTACAGCGTCAGACGCTAAAACGATATCATCAACAGCTTCTTGAGTTTCAACTGCTTCTGCACGTTCAATTTTTGCAAGTAGTTGTGCTTTTGAGCCTGCAGCTTCAGCAAGTGAGCGTACATAGCGCATATCGTCACCACTACGAGGGAATGATACTGCAATATAATCTACGTCAATTTCAGCCGCAGTTATTAAATCTTCTTTATCTTTTTCAGTAAATGCAGGTGCAGTTAAGCCACCACCTAAACGGTTAATGCCTTTATTGTTAGATAATACGCCGCCGACAGTTACGCTACAGTGCACTAAATGACCATCAACTTCTTCAACAGTAAGTTGGATTAAACCATCATTTAACAGTAGTAAATCACCTGGCGTTACATCTTGTGGTAATTCTTTATAATCAATACCCACAGCGTTTACATCGCCTTCGCCTTTTTCCATTTTTGCATCAAGAGTAAATTTTGCACCCACTGCAAGGTTTACTTTACCTTCTTTAAAAGTAGAGACACGGATTTTAGGGCCTTGAAGGTCTGCAAGAATTGCAATGTGCTTACCTAATTTTTTGGCGATATCACGTACTGCTTGTGCACGGTCTTTATGATCTTGGGCAACACCATGTGAGAAGTTTAAACGTACTACATTGGCTCCAGCGATAATTATTTTTTCTAGGTTGTTATCTCTATCGGTAGCAGGCCCAAGGGTAGCGACTATTTTTGTGCGTCTTAGCATCAATTTCTCCTGTGTGCTTGGTGAAAGCAGGTTGACTGTTATTTTGTTTACTAAAAATATCTATATTAGAATAAAACGTTTTTAGTTGTAGGCAAACATCAAGGGTTTACCACTATTTTATACAAAACTATTGTGTCATCATTATGACACCGGTGTCAGAATGCGTCAATGATCTTAATTTCAAATAGCTTGCTTTTAGTCACCCTTAGGGCATTGATGTTTGATATAATTACGTAGCTTATTTATCTGTAATAAAAAAGCATGTTGTTTTGACTCGTGGTTAGTATTTTATAACTGCATGAGTATAATGCACGCGGTATTATTTAATTTATACACTGAATTTTCTAACCAAATAGTTGTTACCGAGGAGGACACTAAATGCAAGTTGCATTAGTAGGGTTAGGCGTTATGGGGAAAAATCTTGCCCTAAACTTGATTGAAAAAGGGATAACGCTCGTTGCGTATGACAAAAACCCACATGCGGGTGAAGAGTTATTAAGCTGTGCTAAATCTCAAGGCATGGCTGAACGACTTCACATTGTTTCTGATTTAAGAGACATGGTAAGGCGTTTAGAAGCACCTCGTTCTATTTTATTACTTGTTCCTGCTGGAGAACTAGTCGATACCGTGTGTAGTGAACTAGTAGAGGCGGGCGTAGAGTGTAACGATATCATTGTAGATTGCGGTAACAGTAATTATAAAGATGGTATAACGCGTAAACTTAAATACCAAAACAAATTTGAATTTGCCACTATGGGTATCTCAGGTGGGGCAGAAGGCGCTCGCCATGGCCCTGCTATGATGGCTAGTGGTTCTGAAGGTGGTTGGGGAAGAATTGAACCGTGGTTTGAAAAAGCAGCTGCGAGTTTTAATGGTGAATCGTGTTTTGCACGCGTTGGCCAATCTGCCAGTGGTCACTTTGTAAAAATGGTTCACAATGGTATTGAATATGCCTTGATGCAGCTTATTGCCGAAGTATATCAACTACTTCGTATTGGCACGGGCCGTTCACCTAAAGAAGTTGCTGAAATTTTTAATGATTGGTCTCAGGGTCAATTAAATAGCTACTTATTGTCTATTTCTAGCCATATTTTATCACTTGAAAATCAAAATAACGTGCCTCTTGCTGACTTAATTGATAATAAAGTAGGCGCCAAGGGCACCGGTCTTTGGACTGCACAAAATGCATTAGAACTAGGTATTGCGGTACCATCACTTGTAGCTGCAGTGCAGGCGCGTCATTTAACAAACGCGTGTAACACAACTGCTGCACAAGAAATGTCGTACGCAGCTAAATCTACTAATAATGTTGATATTGATTTAGGAGAGTTAAAAGACGCATTTTTACTTGCAAGTTTGTTAGCTTACCGCCAAGGCTTAGCACTTATCAAAGGCGCATCGCGTACTCACCAGTGGAAAGTTGATTTATCTAAGACACTTCAAACGTGGCGTGCGGGTTGTATTATCCGTGCTGACTACTTAGATAGTGTTGCACAAGGTGTTGAATTTATTGATACTCTTGACAAAGAGTCAAACTCTTTACGCAAAATTACTGGCCAAGCCGTAATGACTGGTTTAGCATTTCCGGTATTAGGCGCTACGCAAACGTATTTAGCAACACTTACCACACCTAGTAATGGGCATTTAGTACAAGCCCAGCGTGATTACTTTGGTGAGCATGGTGTAAAAACTCACAGTGGCGAGGCTTGTCACTTAACTGACTTAGTCGATTTAGACGCTAAAGTTAGATAATTATTACGTAATCAAAATTTGGTTACGTAACACACTAAAGGCACGCTAAATAGCGTGCCTTTTGCTTTTTGGTAAAAAAAGTTACCTGCTTAATTCACCGCGTAAATTGTCTTGCATTAAATGGCGTATAGTTTCTACTTCAAGCTTTTGGCTAAGTAAGTAATGTAATTTAGTCAAACATGCCTCTAAAGTCATATCGTAACCACTAATTACACCAATATTTAAAAGTGCATTGCCGGTTGCATAGCCGCCCATATTTACATGGCCTTTCAAGCACTGGGTTAAATTAATAATAACTACACCACGTTTACTCGCTTGCTCAAGTATGGCTAAAAAAGCTGGATCTTGCGGGGCATTACCTACGCCAAAACTGAGTAATACTAATGCTTTTATGCTGCCGTTAACTAGGCTTTCCACCACTTCTTTACTTATACCTGGGTATAAATAAAGTACACCAATTGGCTGTGGTGTAATTGAGGTTACCTGTAACTCGTTTTCAACATACGGGCTAAGCTGACCTTTAATAAGCTGAATATTAATACCAGATAATGCTAAAGGCTCAAGGTTAGGCGATGTAAACGCATTAAAGCCATCTGCATGTGCTTTGGTTGCTCGATTACCTCTAAATAACTGATTATTAAAAAATAAGCTAACTTCAGCGATAGGGTAATTAGCAGCTAAATACATTGCATTTAGTAAGTTCACTTGCCCGTCAGATCGCAGCTGAGACAACGGTATTTGTGAGCCAGTAACAATAACGGGTTTAGTTAAGTTCTCGAACATAAACGACAGTGCCGATGCAGTGTATGCCATTGTATCTGTGCCATGAAGCACAACAAAGCCATCATAATCTTGATATTTGCTTTTGATATCGTTAGCAATAAGTTGCCAATGCTCAGGTGACATATCGGAGGAGTCGATAAGAGGGCAGTATTCGTGAATATCAAATAAAGGCATTTCTTCACGATTAAATTCTGCGTTATTAACTACAGTTTCAGTTAAAAAGCCTTCAGCCGGAATGTATCCACGGCTCGATTTTTTCATCCCTATAGTACCGCCAGTGTAAGCGATATAAATGCGTTTACGTTTCATAAAAAAGCCCAGTAAAAAAACTGGGCTTAGTATAGCGTTAAGCAGCTCTAAATACAGCTACTTAGGAACGTAGGTGCACTTTTATTGTGCAACACGACACACTAAACAGCGAGCGTATACGCCTTGTGGATCGTTATAATCTTTAAGGTTTTCTACTTCTGTGCTTAATTGGTTAATAACACTTTGTAAATTAGCCTGTGTAGCTAACACCGACGCTTTTTGTGTTTGTAATCCAAGCATTGATTTAATTGACGCGTTACCAAAAATATCTTGAATCATTTTCTCTTGCGGGCTTAAATCTTGTTTGATTGTTTTAACTTCATAATGATTAAGCTTGGCAAGTGCAGCGGCTGCTTTTATTGCGTCTTGCTTATCACCTAGTTTATCAACCAAGCCAAGCTCTTGCGCTTTAGAAGCAATCCAAACTCGACCTTGAGCAATTTTATCTACTTGCTCCGGGGTCATGTTACGTGCATCGGCAACCACAGCTAAAAAACGGCCGTAAGCTTCTTCAACACTCATTTGAATAACTTCTGCCATTTTTTCATTTAATGGACGCGTAATCGAAAAGCCAGCCATTTCGGTTGTAGCAACGCCGTCTGAATAAACACCAATTTTAGACAGGGTGTTTTCAAATGTCATAAATGTACCAAATACACCAATAGAACCGGTGATTGTGCTTGGTGCTGCCCAGATTTCGTTAGCTGCTGAGGCAATCCAATAGCCGCCTGAAGCGGCAACAGAGCTCATAGATGCAATAACTGGTTTACCAGCTGCTTTTAATGCAAGTACTTCTGCGCGAATGACTTCAGACGCAAACATGCTGCCGCCACCTGAATCTATACGAAGAACAACAGCTTTAACTTTATCATCAAGGCGAGCTTTACGAAGTAGAGCAGCGGTAGAATCACCACCAATTTCACCTGCTTTACGTTCGCCATCTACAATAGTGCCTTTAGCAACCACTACAGCCACTTTTTCGGTAATTGGATTATCAAATTCGATAGGCGGTTTAACTAAGCTTAAGTACTCACGAAATGATACTTGCTTAAATGTTTTTCCATCTTCTTGTGCGCCCACTAACTCTATTAATTGTTGACGAACTTGTTGATTTGTTTTTAATGAATCAACCCACTGGTGATCAAGTGCATATTTACCTGCATCGCCACCGGCTGCTTTCATTTTTGCAAGGTAAACATCCATTGTTTCATCAAAGTTAGACTCATCAAAAGGGCGTACTGCTGAAACATCGTGTTTGTACTCGCTCCAAAGCGCTCCTAACCATACACTATTAGCTTCTTTAGCTGCATCAGACATATCATTACGGATAAACGGCTCTACCGCAGATTTAAATGTACCAACACGGAAAATATGCTGCGTTACTTCTAGTTTTTCTAGAGCATCTTTAAAGTAAAGTGGATACATGCCGTAGCCTTCTATAGCTACACTTCCATAAGGGTGCATTGCAACTTCATCAGCGTGCGATGCTATATAATACTGCGCTTGAGTATAGTAATACCCAGATGCAATAACTTTTTTACCTGCTTGTTTAAATGCATCGATAGCATTAGTAATTTGCTTGAGTTTATTTAAATGCGCTTTAGGCATTTCTTGTAAATCAAGCAGCATGACAGTAATACGGTCATCATTGGTTGCTTCATTTATTACTTCGACAACATCGTCGAGTAGAATTTCGCTTGGTGCCTCAGAGCCAGAAGTTGCATCGTTTAGTGCTGCTTCTACTGGATCAACATATGTTTTTTCTTCAACAATGGGGCCATTGAGGTTAAGCCTAAGCACAGAGCCGTTTTCTATAATTATTTCATCGTCATCACTTGATAGTGAAACAAAAAAAACGATGACCAGTAATAAAAACAAAATGTTGAGTATCAAACGGCGAGAAAAGTTTATTCCAGCCCAAATACCTTTAAATACCTTTGCTATCAAAATAGCTCCTTAATTTGGTACAGCTAATACATTAGTTCCATCTTAGCCTAGAATAAAAATAAATTTAACTGCTAAATCGTAACGAAGTGTTTATGAGAGGCTATAAATGTAAGTTTCGACTACAATTTTTAATTAAATGCTGGCACATATTGCTTATTACTTGCCATTAAAGCAGAATTAGTTAATGTATACAGGTTAGACCAGTTAACGAGGCACAGGATGTTAGAACAACAACTACAATTAAAACACACACAATTACGTAACCGCTTAGTAATGGGGTCAATGCATACCGGCTTAGAAGAAGGGTGGCATAACCGTAAACGTCTACGCGCTTTTTATGAAGCTCGCGCCAAAGGTGGCACTGCTATGCTTATTACAGGTGGTTACAGCCCTAATCTACGTGGCAAATTAACGCCTGTATCATCTTCTTTTAATAGCTACTACGATGTATTTAAACACCGTGCGTACACAGACGCTGTACATCAGCATGGTGGTAAAATTTGTTTGCAGTTACTACATGCTGGTCGCTACGCGTATCATCCATTCAATCAAGCACCTAGTGCAATAAAAGCACCTATTAATCCTTATAAACCTAAAGCTATGTCACTTAGCTCGGTTAAAAAAACCATAAAAGACTTTGCTCACTCAGCTTACATGGCTGAGAAAGCAGGCTACGATGGCGTAGAGGTTATGGGTTCAGAAGGGTATTTAATCAATGAGTTTATGGCTCCGCATACAAATAAGCGCACTGATGAATTTGGTGGAAGCCTAGAAAACAGAATGCGTTTAGCTCTTGAAATAGTTAAAGCGGTTAGAGCAAAAGTTTCTGAAAAGTTTTTAATCATTTTTAGACTATCGGTAATCGATTTAATTCCAGATGGCTCAACGCCAGATGAAGTCGTTATTCAAGCTACTGAACTTGAAAAAGCAGGTGTTGATATTTTTAATACGGGCATTGGTTGGCACGAAGCACGAGTACCAACAATTGCGAGTATGGTACCGCCGGGCGCATTTAAAGAAGCATCAAAACGTTTAAAAGATGTAGTGGATGTTCCGGTGATAGCGGTAAACCGTATTAATACCCCTGATATAGCAAATGATATTTTAAGTGCCGGTGAAGCTGATCTAATTTCAATGGCGAGGCCATTACTTGCAGATCCTGAGTTTTTTAATAAGTATGCTAATCAGCAATCAAAGCAAATTAATATTTGTATTGGTTGTAACCAAGGTTGCCTTGATCATGTATTTAAAAATAAACGTGCTACATGTTTGGTAAATCCTCAAGCTGCGTTTGAACTTGATTACCCATTGGAAAAAGCCACTAAAGCTAAAAATGTACTGGTTGTAGGAGCAGGCCCCGCTGGGTTATCGGCTAGCTGTTATTTGGCACAAAAAGGGCATAACGTTACGTTAATTGATCAAAAAAACCAAATGGGTGGTCAATTTAACTTAGCAATGCAAATACCTGGTAAAGAAGATTTTAATCATACATTGGCATACTTTACCAATGAGCTTGAGCGATTAAAGGTAAATGTTGAACTAGGCAAAGCGTATGACGACTCGATGTTGAACAACTACGATGACATTGTGTTTGCAACAGGTGTGCGCCCTCGTGAAGCATCAATTAAGTGTAGTGATGGCAAACGAGTGTTTGCTTATGATGAAGTAATACGTGGTGAAGTGGAGCTCGGTAAGTCCATTGCTATTTTAGGGGCTGGCGGTATCGGCTTTGATATGGTGGCATTTTTAAGCGAGCATAAATCACAAACTATTAGTGACTTTAAATCGCAATGGGGTATTGAGTGTAAGCCACAACCGCACAAAGACGAACGCCAATTGTTTATGCTTAAAAGAAGTTCTGGTCGGTTTGGTAGTGAACTTGGCAAAACAACAGGTTGGATTCACCGTCAAGTAGCAAAGCAGCACGGTGTTAAACAAATTGCTGACTGTCAGTATCAAAGCTTTGATAATAATGGTTTAACTATAACGGTAGCAGGAGAAACACAAGTACTTGCGGTTGATACGGTTATTGCATGTATTGGTCAAGTTTCTAATGATGAAGTATTAAAATCACAGGTCGAAAACGCTAAAGTACATGTTATTGGCGGTGCTAAACTTGCTGCTGCTATTGATGCTAAACGGGCTATTTTTGAAGCATTGCAAATAGCGAGAAACATTTAAATTGGTAAATAAAATGAAATAATGCCCTAATTCATGCGGTCTTTGCTGTTTATAGTCTATAACTTAATAAACTTTGAACACACAGGACACGCATGAAAAAACTAACCCACCTATATCATTTAGCTATTGGTAAATTATCGTTTTTAGATGGTTTGCCAGCTTTACTATTTCGCCTTATTTTAGCTCCTGTTATGATCATCGCAGGTTATAACAAGCTAGCTATAAGTGGTGATACCCAAGGCTTTTTTAATAACCTATTAGCGTCACCAGATGTTGTGCAATGGTTTGGAAATAGTGAATGGGGCTTGGGCTTGCCATTTCCAGATTTACTGGCTTTTTTAGCTGGTTGGAGTGAGTTTTTAGGTGGTTGGTTCTTATTAATCGGTCTATTTACTCGCTTAGTCAGTATCCCGCTAATGTTTACAATGGTTGT
The DNA here is from genome assembly GCF_018101025.1 of Pseudoalteromonas sp. MMG006. NCBI lineage: Bacteria > Pseudomonadati > Pseudomonadota > Gammaproteobacteria > Alteromonadales > Pseudoalteromonadaceae > Pseudoalteromonas > Pseudoalteromonas sp. MMG006. Next base: position 81,651 of record NZ_JAGJEJ010000005.1, on the reverse strand, counting down.
AGCTGCAACATCTGTACATTGGCATAACGGTTGGTTTGCCATTGCACCGACTAACCCCGACACGAGTGCAGCACAAGTTCTTGATTGGTTATCTATCCCTGGTGCAAAAGAAAGTCTCGAAAATTCACTTGAAGTACAAGATCGCATAGGCAAAATTCGCGGGTTAGTTGAAGAGCATGGCTTTCCTGATTACTTGTATGAAAAAGGCAAACCATCAATTTTAAACAATGGCATAGAGTTTTCGGCCATATATTTTGCGATGTTGCTAAGCTTATTTTTTGTAGGTGGAGGGCGCTTCGTAAGTGTTGATTATTGGTTAAAGCGATCAGCCATTAAACAGTAGTGCGGTGTAAAATAGTAAAGCGGTAGTACAAATATATTCTGTACTACCGCTTGTATTTTATACTCTTAGTTTTATACCCATTTTATTTTTACCTGCTGAACCATTTTATAGGTTAAATTATCTTTAGCTTTATTAAACGTATTTAAAAAAGCAGCCTAATACGAGGGGAATGTAAGCAGATTGGTAATATTAAGGTTTTAAATGCTATTCTAGCGTTTTGAATTTTGAGACATTATTATGAATGCTATCGAGCTTTTACTTACTCGCCAATCAGACTCTAAACTTACTGAGCCTGGCCCATCACCTGAGCAACTCGACATAATAAAGCAAGCAGCACTGCGTGTACCCGACCATGGTTGTATTGCACCGTGGCAGTTTATTATTGTGCAGGGTAACGCCCGCCATAAACTAGGTGAAATATATCATCAATGCGCCGTGGCAGAGCAACAACCAGAAAAAGTAATTAACCGAGCCAAAGAACTTCCTCTTCGAGCACCAATGATTGTAATTGCTATTGCTAAATACGAAGAACATCCAAAAGTGCCGCGTATTGAGCAAGTGCAAAGCGCTGGGTGTAGTGTGCTTGCAATGCAGCAAGCCGCGTTTGCACAAGGTTTAGGGGGCGTATGGCGCACAGGTTATTTCGCGCAAAGCCAAGGTGTTAAACAAGCGCTAAAACTAAATGAGAAAGACGAAATTGTTGGCTACCTTTACATAGGCACTCCAGAGGTTGATTGCAAAAAGCCTGCGCGCCATAAGCCTGAGAATTATTTTACCTCTTTGTGAAATAGTATGAACTTTTTGAAGTTTGCATAGTCATATTTCATTAAGGTTATGAATAGTAGTATTAAAAGTTAATCGCGTTGCTGTGAGAAGCGCTCGGAAGCATCAAATTAATTCTTCTTCAGTTTGTTTTTTAATCGGTTGTTTTTTGATACATTATGGAAAGTCTTAATAAAAACAACGATAAAGAAGACGAAAACTATGGGAAACTTATTTTTACGTGAGAAAGAAAATTGGCTAGCGTGGTCAATTTGGGGAATTATAGGTGCTTTTGTTACTTTATATGTTGCAATGAGCACAAATGCATCTCATTTTATGGTTTTCTCAGCGATGGGAATGTTGGCATTACTTACAGTGTGGATGCAGCAAACTAAACGGTTTGACTTTGGACGTGCTTTTAAAGTGTGTTGCTATGTACTGTTACTCAGCATTTTACCTGCTTTTATGTTTGTTGTTGTCCCCAGTGATGATTTAAATCGTTTTGACTTAATTTTTCAAAGCGTCACCTTTACTGCATTAAGCTTATTAGCTTGTTTAATATGCTCATGGATTGCTCGCAGACCAAAACAATACTACTAGTAATCGGTAACCCATTAACCAATTAATACAAATATGGATTAATTAAAGAGCAGGCTGGGCATATTCTCACCAGTTAACTATTATTTTATGTAAATTTATATTTAGGTCTTTACAAATAATGCGTTTAGCCATATTATTCGCGCCGTACGGAGAGATGGCAGAGTGGTCGAATGCACTGGTCTTGAAAACCGGCATGGGTTTATAGCCCATCTAGGGTTCAAATCCCTATCTCTCCACCATTATTTAAAAAACCGCCTTATGGGCGGTTTTTTGCTATGTGGAGTTTAATAAATGAAAAACACAAAAAATCTATCAACCTCACAGCGATTAATTAAGCATATTTTATTATGGACTGTGTTTGGTTATTGTTATCAAAGTGCTGTTAATTTATTAGTCAAAATGGCATCAGATGCGCAGCCAGACTACCCAATGCTAACGGCACTTATTTATGGATTGGGTTTTAATATTTTGACTGCTCACTTAATTACAAAATACGATACGGTTTGGCCTGTAATTGCAGCTGCATTTATCGGTTTTGTAGGGCTGATTGCAGTACCATTCATGCTCTTTGGTGAGTCGGGTTTAATTGCTACACCTTTACTTGTTGGAATTTTATTCAGTTTGCCGCTTTGTAGTTATATTGTTGGCCTAATTAAGGTAAAACTCAGCAAAAACTAGCCCCAAACGGCTTTTATTTTGTGTTAGCATGTACGCGTCTTTTAACTAACAAAACGTGAAATACACATTATGTCAGATAATTTTACTACAGATGCTGAAAAAGCAAGTTACGGTATTGGCTTACAAATGGGTGAGCAACTTAAGTCTAATCCTTTTGAAGGCTTAAACCTAAATTCAGTATTTGAAGGCATGAAAGATGCGTACGCTGGTAGCGCTTTTCAAGTTGAGATCCCTGAGATCCAAGCTGCATTCGAAAAAATTAACGAAGAGATTCAAGCTCGTCGTGAAGAAGAGTCTAAAGTACTTTCTGCAGAAGGTATTGCCTTCTTAGAAGAAAACGCTAAACGTCCTGAAATCACTGTTACTGAGTCTGGTCTTCAATATGAAGTATTAGCAACTGGCGAAGGCGAAAAGCCAACTGCTGAGTCTACAGTACGTGTTGATTACCACGGTACACTAATTAACGGTACTGTTTTTGATAGCTCTTATGAGCGTGGTCAACCTGCTGAATTCCCAGTTGGTGGCGTGATCAAAGGCTGGACTGAAGCATTACAAATGATGCCAGTAGGTACTAAATGGCGCATCTATGTTCCTCATGAGCTTGCTTATGGCGAACGTGGCGCAGGTGCTGCAATTGCACCGTTCTCAACGCTTGTATTTGACGTTGAGTTACACGAAATCCTTTCTTAATTTAAATATTAATTAAGAATTTAAAAAGCCGTGTTCAATTTGAACACGGCTTTTTTGTATTTATTACACTAATTAGCGATAAGACCAATATCAATAGTATTTCGTATATTAAAACAGGGCGCTTTATTAATGAAATGGTATAAAAAAACCGCATTTACTAAATGCGGTTTTAGAGAGAGTTAACGATCTTCAACGTTAAGCTTTAAGCGTCATATTGTTATTAAAAGTAGCCACGAATACCAAAGCGGAAATTTCTACCAGGTAGTGGTGCTTTATTTTTAATAAATGAGCTGTGAACAAAACCTAACTCATCGGTAATGTTATCTACGTTTAAATAAAGCTGTGCATCTATGGCGCCAAGCCCTAACTGGTAATTAGCTTGGGCATCAAATAACGTATATCCGTCTGTTTTGGTTTCAAACGCGGTTATATCATCTTGCTCAAAATAATGAGTACCAGTAAGCGTAAGTTGTAGATCACCTAAGTCGTATTGTAACTCAGAACCCAGTTTATTAGCCGGTATACGAGGAAGGTTACCTTCATCGTCTTTTAGTTTTGCACGTGTCGAATCACCAAAAACTTTAACCATAGCACTTGACGTTATTTGGTAATGAGCGTCAAATTCAATACCGTAAAGCTCAGCGTCTTTGCTTCTAAATTGATAAACCGCAACAGCATCATCATGAGCCCCAACAGCAGATTCTAAGCCATCTTCTTCATCGAAAACTAAACCTGTATTTTCTTGGAAGTAAAAGTTTTTAATATCGTTATAGAAAAAGTTAACTGTGTAGCCAAAATCGCCACTGAAACGTCTAAAACTTAAATCGATGTTTGTAGATTTTTCTTGCTCGATGTCTTCTGGTTCAAAATGGGCTTCGTTATCTTCTATATGATACCCTAACCCAAGCTCATAGGTACCTGTAGCAATGTGTAAACCATTCGACAACAGCTCTGCTGAAAGCGGTGCTCGCTCTGAATGAGACAAACTAAGTGCTACGCTTTCTCCTGGGGTGTATTGCCAAATACCACCGACTGATGCACTTACGTTTGTGAAGCTTTCACTGTATGCAATACTTTGCGCTTCTTCCTCGTCATGATCTTCCTCTTCTTCATCATGATCGTGGTGATGCTCACCTTCAGTAATGTTGCTTTCAATCTTATAATCTTCAATACGCGCACCAAGCTCAATAGTTACATCGCCAAACTGTCGTTCTTCAAGTAAATATAACGCATGAGTCGTTGTTACACTTGCTGGCGTAAATGCTTCTTCGCCAATCGCATCGTAATCTGAGTCACTATAATGATAGCCAATCATACCGTGCCATTGGCCTAATTTATGCTCAACATTTAAACGTGTTTCTGTGGTTTCATTTTTAAAGGTTGTACCGACTTCACCATCTTCAATTTCGCTGTGCGAGTAATCTGTGTAACCTACACGAAGGTTAATATTTTCTACCCAGCTATTATCTACAGCATAGCTAATTAAGCCCTGCCAACGGTCTTGCTCTAACTTAGCATAAACAGCTTCTTCTGCTTCTTCATCTTCGTGTTCATCATGCTCTTCTTCGGTTTCATCTTCATGCTCGTGATGATGCTCATGGCCAGGGATACCATAATCGGTGTCTATGCTACCGTAAGAAAAACCAACTGTTAGATGATCGCCCACATAACTAGTACCGAAATTGAGTGTTTCACTATCAATAAAGGTATTTTCTACAGAGTTTTCTGTTTCAACATCACCATCGTCATCGGTGATAGTAAATGTTGGAGTTTGGTAATCGTCGCCGCTACGCTTTGTGCCATCAAAATGAAAGTTAAAGCCTTCGTTACCTGTTTCAAGCTTTGCAGCAACAGTGTTTGAATTGGATACCGTGTCGTGGCTGTATTCTGCCGCACCGGTTAAATCGTCAATATTGCTTGTAGGAATGCGATTATCTACTACGTTTACAACACCACCGATAGCACCGGAGCCATAAAGTAGGGTACTAGGACCACGTAAAACTTCAATTTGTTCAGCTGATAAACTGTCGCTCGATGTTGCATGGTCAGGACCAATACGCGATGCGTCACTTGCATCTAAGCCGTTTTGTGTAATTTTAACACGTGGGCCATCTAAGCCACGAATAATTGGGCTTGATGAAACGGGGCCAAAGTAACTAGCATTAACACCAGGCAAACCTTTAAGTGTTTCCCCAAGTGTTGGTTTGGATTTATTTTTAAGCTCGTCACCTGATAAAACACTCACAGGCGAGATCATTTCTAAACTGTTTTTATGTAGAGCTGATGTATACACAACTACTGTTTCAACAGAGGTCGGTATAAGAGAAACTGTGACGTTGTTTGAATTCTCGCTTACCGGTATACGTGAATCAACAAAGTTATCTTTACTTACATGTAATTGACTCTGCGAGTCTACTTCAATTGAAAACTCACCAAGTGCATTTGTTTTTACACCCTGACTTTTACCATGGACATGTACAGCTGCATTTTCAATGGGTTGGTTTTTATCGTCTGTAATTTTACCCGATACTGTGGCAGCCAGTGCTGAATGAGAACATAAAACAGAAAATACTGCAGAGGAGATTAAAGTTAACTTTGTCATAATTATAAAAATATGTGGTAATAATGTTGTGATATAATATAACACCGCATTATTGACTTATCAACAATGTTATACTATAGCTTAGCATTTTGCGACAGATAAACACGTATGTAAGATTATTGGTTTTAAGTACTAAACAGCTTTTTATTATTCATATGTAGTATGTCCTCATTAATTCTTACCGACTATCAATCATTATGACATCAAGTTTATTTTGTGCTCTGACCTGATTGGTTACATCTATTGGCTCTATCATTTCACACTCATCTCTAATCATTTCGGGGATTAGACTAGGGTAGTGGCGACAGTCCTCAGGTCTGTCTAGGTAGATACTGCAGGTATACATATTTTTATCGAGAGGGTCTTTTTTAGGGGCAATTTCTAAAAACGGACACGTTGCTAATCTTAGACCCGAATTTGGATCAAACCAAATTTCGTTATTTTTGACGTACACAAAAATTTCGGGATTAAAAAGCTCCCATAAATCTATTTCTTCTTTTGAGGCATTTAAGTCTCCACCGCCATATTTAATGCAGCATTTACCGCACTGATTGCATTCTTTCATAATCTAGCTGTTAAGTTATGTCTGTTAGTAATTAATGAGTTTAGCACCGTAGCTATATTTAATATCTTTTAAATTTATCCTTTATGACGGTCTTTAAGTAAAACGTATGACGCTAATTCATGTATTATTGCGTTATAAAAGACTTAACCACTGATCTGTATTTCATGTGGTTATAGTAAAATAGTTTAATTAACTGAATTTTATTTAGTTATATCAGTAGGTATTACGTGATGATGAACACAAAAGTATATAAAGCAGTACATGATTTAGCAGAAAAGCTGATGATGGCTGCGAATAAAAATGATCAAAAAAAGTTCGATGTTTTACTTCAGCAGCTTAAAAGTATATGCGACGAAAACGAAAACACGCCTAAAGATCATCCGGTGCAGTGGGAAACTCTAGCCGATTTCACTGAGGAGTTAGAAGATGCAATCACAATTTATAAAAAGGCATTAGTAAAAGCTATTTCGATAAATAATAAAGATCATATGTCATCGATTGCTTTTTCTATGGCAACCCTGCAGCTTGAGCTTGGTCAAAAAGATGAGGCTATTAAAAATCTTCAAAACGCTAAAGTTAGCGCAAATAAAATTACAGATAAAGAACTTAAAGCCGAGATACATGATTTACTCGAGCCGCTTGTCGAAGAAGAAGGTTAAGTCCATTTTATTAGCGGTATTAACCTTAAAATTAATCAATAAAAAAGCGCTGGCAGTTTATACCCCAGCGCTTTTGTATGTGCATTACAAAATTAATTACTTTTGTGTGTTTTTAAGAGCCAATTTATCCATAAAATTGACGATATACTTTGCAACTTCAACGGGTTTTTCTTCAACAGTAAAGTGCCCAGAATCAAGTAAGTGTAGTTCGGCGTTTGGTACATCTTTTAAATACGCTTTAGCGCCTGCGGCTATAAATGCTGGATCGTTTTTACCCCATACAATTAACGTAGGTGGCTGATGCTTTCTCAAGTAAGCTTGCCATTTTGGGTAGTCTAGCAAGTTATTATAATAGTCTTGAAATAGTTGCACTTGAATTAATCGATCGCTTTTTGTTTGTAAAAAACTTAGGTCGTGAGTCCAACTGTCTGGGTTCATTATTTGTGTCTTATTTTGCACATCACGCAAATATTGTTTATTAATAATGGCTTGCTCTGATGTAAATGAGTAAAGCTTAGCCTGTTGCTCTTTTGACTTATCTTTATTTGCTGCTTTAAAAAATGCTTGTCTTGCAGGTGTTAAACCTTCCAAATACGCATTACCATTTTGTACGATAAGTGCATCGAGTTTATCAGGGTTATTTAAAAGCATTCTAAACCCTACTGGTGCTCCGAAGTCTTGTATGTAAAGGCTATAGTTTTTTATCTCAAGCTTATTGAGTAACCCATCTACAAATTTAGCAAGTAAATCAAACGTGTATTTTTGTTTATCAGGGCTTGGGCGTGCGCTATAACCAGAACCTAAATAGTCAGGCGCTATCACGTGGTAGCGTCCAGATAAAAGAGGAATTAGTTCTCGGTAGCTATGTGACGACGATGGATAACCATGTAACAACACAATGGTTTGTTCATGTTGCGTACCCGCTTCTCGATAGAAGATTTTTTTACCATTGACGATTGCATATTTGTAAGTGGTTTTTGAAGGCCATACAGCATCAGCTGCATACACTTTGGCGGTTAGCGTAGACATAGAAACTAGTAAAAGCACAATGAATGAAATGATATGAGCTGGTTTTATTTTAAGGTATTTTTGTACATTTGGATGCATAACTAAACTCGTGATTTTTGTAATAACGCTTTATTGATCTACTAGACCTGTTATTTACACCATTTTATTCAGGTTAATAGTGTATGAGTTGTTATTTCTAATTAGTACATAGCAATAATATCTGCGCTTTTGAAGTGTAATAATAGTGTACAAGGATGCAAGTTTTCTAAAAACACATATTTCGTTGTTGTAGACCAAATGCCAAAGCCAAACTTTGCGGGTCTACTAGAAATGGGCCTAGGTGATTTTGTCGATATGGACGCGGCGGGTATAACGTAAAAAAATATTTATTACATACTTCCCCACGTCGCTACTAATTTAAGGGTTCATTTTCATGAACTTGTTCAGGTTGCGCAGTGGCTTGAGCTAGACGCTGACGCATTTATGCTTCGTTACATTAGTGAAATTCAACGTGTGGGATATCACCTTGCTCCGCTCGAAAAGATGGCATATGTGCTTGACGAGCAATGTGCTAGTCGTGGTAAAAAATAGATGTGCCAAAATATGTAGCTCATACTCTGTAATTAGCGCTGAAATTTAAAGGAATTTATATGAACAAAACGTTAGGATGCTTTTTAACTTTAATGTGTATTAATGCACAAGCTGTAACGTTTGAGAAAAGTATAGTATCAGCCTTACTCGAGCGAACTAAACACAATATTACCTACGACGGGGCTTATCACTCAATTGAATACCCAGGTGGTGATGTGCCTGAAAATATTGGAGTATGTACCGACGTTATAATCAGAAGTTACAGAAAATTAGGTATAGATTTACAAAAACGTGTACACGAAGATATGTTGCAAAATTTTGCATTGTATCCTTCTAAACGTATATGGGGTTTAACTAAGCCGGATAAAAATATAGACCACCGAAGAGTACCTAATTTACAAACTTATTTTAAAAGACATGGGCATATTTTGAGTATGTCTGCTAACCCAGCAGATTATGAAGCTGGTGATTTAGTTACGTGGATGTTACCGGGCAATTTACCGCATATTGGTATGGTGATTGATGAGCACTCAAAAAAGACAGGTAATCCGTCTATAGTTCACAATATTGGTCGAGGGCCCCAAAAAAGCGATATGCTTTTTAATTATAAAATTACAGGGCATTATCGATTTGTACCAGAAGGGTTTTAGCCAAGGCATTAATATTTAACCTACACTCTGTACTATAAATTTCCTCAAGTATTAATTTAAAAACGCTTATTTTAAATTAATACTTATATTACCATTGGGTTTACAACAGCACAGCAGGATTTCGCCTTCGCGTACAAAGGCTAAAGGCTCTTCGTTGTATTCAACATTACCTGTGAGTAAGGTCGCTCTACACGCTCCACAATAGCCTTCGCGACATTGATATGCTACGTCTATTTTTTGTGATTCTAAGCAATGTAAAACAGAAGGGCAGCCAGTGCTAAACTCAATACACTGGCTGTTATCTGCAAGCGTTATACTTGCAGTGGGTTTGTCGTTCATTATAAATCAAAGTCACCAAATTCTGAAGCATCAACCTGAGAGTCAATTTGACCAACAAGGTATGAACTAATTTCAGCTTCTTGTGGAGCTACTTGCACGTTGTCTGATACAAGCCATGAGTTGATCCATGGAATCGGGTTACTGTTGTTTTCAAATTGTGCAGGTAGGCCAATTGCAGTCATACGTGCATTAGTAATGTATTCAACATACTGACATAAAATATGTTTATTTAAGCCAATCATAGAGCCATCTTTGAATAAGTACTCGGCCCACTCTTTTTCTTGCTCAGCGGCTTCTACAAACATTTTAATGGCTTCATCGCGGCACTGCGCAGCAACAATCGCCATTTCAGGGTCATCTTTGCCATCTTGCATAATGTTTAAAATATGCTGAGTACCCGAAAGGTGAAGGGCTTCATCACGTGCGATTAGCTTAATGATTTTAGCATTACCTTCCATTAATTCACGCTCAGCAAACGCAAACGAACATGCAAAGCTTACGTAAAAACGAATTGCTTCAAGAATGTTTACCGACATCATAGCAAGGTAAAGTTTCTTTTTAAGTTCGAATAAATTAACAATAACAGTTTTACCGTTAATCTCGTGTTTGCCTTCACCGTATAAGTTATAAAGCGATACAGAATTGATTAAATCATCGTAGTACGTTGTTACGGCATCAGCACGTTCGCTAATTTTGTCGTTGCTTACAATGTCATCAAAAATAAGCTCTGGTGATTGCGTTACGTTACGAATGATATGCGTGTATGAACGGCTGTGAATAGTCTCACTAAATGCCCATGTTTCTATCCACGTTTCTAGCTCTGGAATAGATACAATAGGAAGTAGGGCAACGTTAGGCGAGCGCCCTTGAACACTATCAAGCAGTGTTTGATATTTTAAGTTACTTAAAAAAATGTGCTTTTCGTGATCTGGTAATGCTTGAAAGTCTAAACGGTCTTTACTGACATCTACTTCCTCAGGACGCCAGAAGAAAGACAGTTGCTTTTCAATCAGCTTTTCGAAAATAGGGTATTTTTGTTGATCGTAGCGCGATACGTTTACAGTTTGGCCAAAAAACATCGGCTCTTGCATTTGGTTATTATGATTACGGCTAAAAGTAGTATAAGACATGTTTATCACTCAAAAAACTATCAGAACAAAGCGGGCTATGCGCCCGCTTAAAATTAAAATCAGTAACTATATTTTACACGCGCCGCCTGCACAATCGTCATCTTCGACTTCTGGAGTGTCGTCTTGAGAATCAGATGCACCATCGCGGGTGTTATGGTAGTACAAGGTTTTAACACCTAATTTGTAGGCGCCTAGTAAGTCTTTTAACAAGACTTTCATAGGTACTTTACCGCCTTCGAATTTATTTGGATCATAATTAGTATTGGCCGAGATAGTTTGGTCAATAAATTTTTGCATTATGCCTACAAGTTGTAAGTAACCATCGTTTGATGGAATATCCCACAGTAGCTCATAGTTATCTTTCAAACGTTCGTACTCAGGCACAACTTGTTTTAAAATACCGTCTTTACTCGCTTTAACACTAATGTGACCACGTGGTGGCTCAATACCGTTAGTTGCGTTAGAAATTTGCGACGATGTTTCTGATGGCATTAACGCACTTAGTGTTGAGTTACGCATACCGTGCTCTTGAATGCTCGCACGAAGTGAATCCCAATCAAGGTGAAGAGGTTCATCACAAATTTTGTCTAGGTCACGTTTATACGTATCTGTTGGCATAATACCTTGAGAGTACGTTGTTTCGTTAAACTTAGGACACGCACCACGCTCTTTAGCAAGTTCATTCGACGCTTTCATTAAGTAGTATTGAATCGCTTCAAATGTTTTGTGAGTCAGTGCGTTTGCGCTGCCATCTGAGTAACGCTTACCGTTTTTAGCTAAGTAGTATGCGTAGTTGATTACGCCTATTCCCAGCGTACGACGACCCATAGTGGCATTACGTGCAGCCGGTACTGGGTAGTCTTGGAAATCAAGTAGGTTATCAAGTGCGCGAACTGCAAGCTCAGCGAGTTCTTCAAGCTCATCAAGTGACTCAATAGCACCTAAGTTGAATGCTGATAACGTACAAAGTGCAATTTCGCCTTCTTCGTCGTTCACGTTATTTAATGGCTTAGTTGGCAATGCAATTTCTAAACATAAGTTAGATTGGCGAATTGGCGCCACTTTAGAAATAAACGGGCTGTGTGTATTACAGTGATCCACATTTTGTAAGTAAATACGACCTGTGCTTGCACGCTCTTGAGCAAACATTGAGAAAAGCTCAATCGCTTTAATACGCTTTTTACGAATAGACTCGTCTTGTTCGTATTTAATGTATAACGCGTCAAACTCGTCTTGGTCTTCAAAGAATGCGTCGTAAAGGCCTGGCACGTCTGATGGGCTAAATAACGTAATGTAGTCGTCTTTAATTAAACGAGAATACATTAATTTATTAAATTGTACGCCGTAATCTAAGTGACGAACACGGTTGTCATCTACACCACGGTTATTTTTAAGTACGAGTAGGTTTTCTACTTCTAAGTGCCAAAGCGGGTAGAATAGGGTAGCTGCGCCACCGCGTACACCACCTTGCGAACAGCTTTTAACTGCTGTTTGAAAGTGCTTGTAAAATGGAATACAACCGGTGTGGTATGCTTCGCCGTTACGAATATGGCTACCTAAAGCACGAATACGACCAGCGTTAATACCGATACCCGCACGTTGAGAAACGTATTTTACAATAGCTGACGACGTGGCATTGATTGAATCAAGGCTGTCGCCACATTCAATAAGTACACACGAGCTAAATTGACGAGTAGGCGTACGTACACCCGACATAATAGGCGTAGGCAAAGATATTTTGAACATTGATACTGCATCGTAAAAACGTTTGATGTAATCAGTACGTGTTTCACGTGGGTAGTCAGAGAACAAGCTCGCGGCTACTAAAATATATAAAAACTGTGCACTTTCGTAAATTTCACCCGATACACGGTTTTGAACTAAATATTTACCTTCAAGCTGCTTTACTGCTGCGTAGCTAAAGTTAAGATCGCGAGAATGATCTAGGTATGCATCTAGCTCGTCAAGCTCCTGCTCTGTGTAATCTACAAGCAAATGAGCGTCGTAGCGTTTGTCTTCAACCATTTTTGTTACATGGTCAAATAAACGTGGTGGCTCAAATTGGCCATAGGCTTTTTTACGTAAATGGAATACAGCTAAACGTGCGGCTAAATACTGGTAATCAGGCGATTCTTTAGAAATCTGATCTGCAGCAGCTTTAATAATGGTTTCGTGAATGTCTTTAGTACGAATACCGTCATAAAACTGAATGTGTGATTTTAATTCAACTTGCGAAACCGATACGTTATTTAAACCTTCGGCGGCCCATTCAATAACGCGATGGATCTTATCCAGATCAAGAGGCTCTTTACGCCCGTCACGCTTGCTTACAGATAACTGTTGGTTCATTTGCCTGTATTCCTTGGGGATTATGTATTTTGACCAATGCTTTATACCTCGCGATAGCAAGGTACATACTCGTTTATTATAAGTTTCACCGTATTGGCGAATTTAATTGAATAACATTTGGCCACAATATCTGGTGTTGTTCAATTTAGAGATCACAAGATAGTGTGGTCTGAGTTGTTTTGCAAGGGACATAATTGCCCCTGTTTGTGGATAACTTTGGGATAACGTAATTGTGTTAGTAGACACTCACCTTCGAACAATCATTTAAGTTGAAATATGTAAAAATCAACTAATGATCTGCTAAATTTACGCATTTTGAAAATAAATTTCGACTGGTTTTTTTATCATCAAGCTTTGTGTAAAAACTAACACAATCACAATATATAGTGTTTATTAATTAACATAGCACTATATATGGTTTCAGTGCACTATCTAAGTGAATTGTTTAGTGTTCATGGTAGAACGCTTTTATAAATAAAAAGCATAATTAGAGGTAAGATATAGAAATGGGCTAAAAGATAGCCCATTTAAATTTATACAAAGAGCATGCTGCTCAGTGTAATAATTTTAAAAATACCTATTATTACACTTTCTGATATTTCTATAGATAAACTGAACTTCAACTTTAGTTATCCTAAATCTGAGTTAACCACTTGCTGAGAATATAAGAATAAGTTACGCTCAAATTCCACACTTAGGCGCTTTCCTAAAATTTTAGCAAGTGTCTTTGCTAACATCATATTCAAACCTTGGGTATGATGTTAGCCCCTCCACCTAGTTGAAATATCAATTCCATCAAAGTGTTAATAAAACTTTAATGTGGTCTGAGTTGATTTGCAAGGGACATAATTTCCCCTATTTGTGGATAACTTTGGGATAACGCATTTATGTTAGTAGACGCTCACACTTAAACGAGCATTTAACTAAAGGCGTTTAAAAAGTAAACTAATGATCTGCTAAATTTACGCATTTTGAAAATAAATTTTGACTGGTTTTTTTATCATCAAGCTTTGTGTGAAAACTAACACAATCACAATATATAGTGTTTATTAATTAACATAGCACTATATATGGTTAAATCCGTCAATCGGGCTTTGCCAGTTAAAGTTGGCATTCCAGCTAACAGCTTCGTCAATGCTAGGTACATAGCCCCAAAGTGCAGTGGCGGTATGCATACCTGCAGCTTTGCCTGCTTGAATGTCACGCTGTGCATCGCCAATGTACAAGCAGCGTTTAGGGTCTACCCCCATCAGCTTTGCACTATGTATAAGTGGTAAAGGCGAGGGTTTAGCCTCAGCTAAAGTATCGCCACTGATCACAACACTTGCATCTTTTAAAGCGGGAATAGCAGCCACTAAAGGATCAGTTAAAAAGCCGGGTTTGTTAGTCATGATCCCCCATTTGATCTTTTTATGCGAAAGCGCAATAAGTAGTGGTTCTACACCAGGAAAACAAACGGTTTGATTTGCTATGTTTGCAGCATACTCATCAACAAGCTGCTTTATAAGTGTGCTTTGTGCTTGCTCAGGCCATAACGTTTTAAAACCAGCTTCTAGTAACGCACCAGCACCGTTAGAGGCAGCAGGGCGATATACATCGCTGGTTACTTCATCTACGCCTTGCGAGCGAAGTACAGCATTTAAAGCTGCGCCTAAATCATCTGCGGTATCAAGAAGGGTTCCGTCTAAGTCAAATAAAAACGCATCGTAATTTACAAGTGAAGTATGGATTTGAGAGCCAGCCATTAAGCTAACTTCTCAAAATGAAGGATGTAATTAACGCTTACATCTGTATTTAGTGTGTATTGCTTTGAAAACGGATTATACGTTAATCCAGCACTTGCACGTACTTTTAATCCAGCTTGCTCTGCCCATGCGATTAATTGCGCAGGCTTAATAAACTTTTTATGATCGTGCGTACCTTCAGGAACCATTTTAAGCAGCTTTTCTGCGCCAACAATGGCATACAAGTACGATTTTGGGGTTTTATTAAGAGTAGAGAAAAAAACGTCCGCACCTGGTTTTGCAAGCTTTGCTACTGCATGAATGATAGAAGCAGGGTCGGGAACATGCTCTAACATTTCCATACACGTTATTACATCGAAACGCTCAGGATACTGTGAAGCAAATTCTTCTGCAGGTACTTTTATATAATCTACATTTACACCTGTTTCTAAGCTGTGCAACTTAGCAACGGTTAAGGGCTCTTGCCCCATATCGATGCCCGTTACGTGTGCACCCATACGTGCCATACTTTCACTGAGTATGCCGCCACCGCAACCTACATCAAGGCTTTCTTTGTCAAATAGGCCCTGTGTTTTGTTAGCTATAAAGTCTAATCGTAATGGGTTAATTTCGTGAAGAGGTTTAAACTCTCCGTCTTGGTCCCACCAACGCTCTGCGATGGCTTCAAATTTTGCTATTTCTGCGTTATCTACATTTTGATGTTCGGTCATAAAATACTTCCTCGTCAATCTGAGGCCATTATATAGGGCTAAATTGATAAATCGCAAAGTTTTGCGCCTGTAAATCTAAATTAATTGTGATAGCATGGTCACTTAGAAATAATAACAAACACTCTTAGCGCCTAATACCGGGTTGCAAAGAGCTGATACTGAAGGAATGTGATATCAAATGACTGATCTCGCCAATGAAATTCTGCCAGTCAATATTGAAGACGAGTTAAAAAATTCCTACTTAGATTATGCGATGAGTGTAATTGTAGGACGTGCACTACCAGACGTACGTGATGGTTTAAAACCAGTTCACCGCCGCGTTTTGTTTGCAATGAACGAGCTTAGTAATGATTGGAACAAGCCTTACAAAAAATCGGCCCGTGTGGTCGGTGATGTAATCGGTAAATACCACCCACACGGCGACAGTGCAGTTTATGACACAATAGTTCGTATGGCACAGCCATTCTCTTTGCGTTATATGCTTGTAGATGGCCAAGGTAACTTTGGTTCGGTTGATGGTGATTCAGCAGCGGCAATGCGTTATACAGAAGTTCGTATGGCTAAAATGTCGCATGAGTTATTGGCCGATCTTGAAAAAGAAACGGTTGATTTCGTACCTAACTACGATGGCACAGAGCAAATTCCTGACGTTTTACCAACGAAAATCCCTAATTTATTAGTGAATGGTTCATCAGGTATTGCGGTAGGCATGGCAACAAACATCCCTCCACATAACTTAACTGAAGTGGTTAATGGTTGTTTAGCACTTATTCAAAATCCTGATTTAACTATTCATGAGTTAATGGACTATATCCCAGGCCCAGATTTCCCAACGGCTGCAATTATCAACGGTAAAAAAGGCATTGAACAAGCCTATTTAACAGGCCGTGGTAAAGTGTACATGCGTGCACGTGCCGACATCGAAACCGATGAAAAAACGGGTCGCGAAACAATCATCGTTCACGAAATTCCTTATCAGGTGAATAAAGCACGCTTAATTGAAAAAATAGCTGAGCTTGTCAAAGATAAGAAAATTGAAGGCATTAGCGCATTACGTGATGAATCTGATAAAGACGGTATGCGTATCGTTATAGAGATCAAACGTGGTGATGTAGGCGAAGTTATATTAAACAACTTATATTCGCAAACTCAGTTACAAACTGTGTTTGGTATGAATATGGTTGCGTTAATTAATAATCAACCTAAGTGTTTTAACTTAAAAGAAATGCTTGAAGAGTTTATTATTCACCGCCGTGAAGTAGTAACTCGCCGTACAGTATTTGATTTACGAAAAGCCCGCGACCGAGCTCACACGCTTGAAGGCTTAGCAATTGCACTTGCTAATATTGACCCAATAATCGAACTTATTCGTAAATCTCCAACACCTGCTGAAGCTAAAGTTGCTTTAACAGCGCGTCCGTGGGAATTAGGTAATGTACAAGCGATGCTTGAAAAAGCCGGCGAAGACAATGTAGCTCGTCCTGATTGGTTAGCTGCGGAGTTAGGTATTCGTGATGGTCAGTACTATATTTCTGAGCAACAAGCACAAGCGATTCTTGATTTACGCTTACACAAGTTAACAGGTCTTGAACATGAGAAGATCTTAACTGAATATCAAGCGCTTTTAGATTTAATCGCTGAACTATTATACATTTTGGCTACACCTGAGCGTTTAATGGAAGTTATTCGTGATGAGCTAGTTGAAATAAAAGAGCAATATGGTGATGAGCGTCGTACTGAAATTAACGCTGCTGCACACGATATTAGCTTAGAAGATTTAATTACTGAAGAAAACGTTGTTGTTACGCTTTCTCACGAAGGTTACGTTAAGTATCAGGCATTGTCTGATTACGAAGCGCAACGTCGTGGTGGTAAAGGTAAATCTGCAACGAAGATGAAAGATGAAGATTTCATTGAGCGTCTATTAGTGGCAAACACGCACGATACAATATTGTGTTTCTCAACTGCGGGCCGTCTATACTGGCTTAAAGTTTACCAGTTACCACTTGCAAGTCGTTCTGCGCGTGGCAAGCCAATTGTTAACTTATTGCCACTTGAAGATGATGAGCGTATCACTGCTATCTTACCTGTACGCGAGTACGAAGAAGATAAATACATCTTTATGGCTACAGCATTTGGTACAGTGAAGAAAACACCACTAACAGCATACAGTCGTCAACGTGCGAGTGGTATTATTGCTGTTAACCTAAATGAAGGCGATAGCCTAATTGGTGTTGATATTACCGATGGTAGCAACGAAATTATGTTGTTTACTGATGCAGGTAAAGTTGTACGCTTTAAAGAAGCTGAAGAATCAGCGGTAGTTGATGAAGACGGTAACCCGGTTCTAGATGAAGAGGGTAACCCAGAAATTCGTTTCAAAGGTGTACGTCCTATGGGTCGTACTGCTACAGGTGTTCGTGGTATTAAAATGGCCGATGATCAACGTGTAGTATCTTTAATTGTGCCAAAAACGGATGGTGCAATTTTAACGGTAACTGAAAACGGTTACGGTAAACGTACTCAACTTGAAGATTACCCATCTAAGAGCCGTGCAACACAAGGTGTTGTATCTATTAAGGTGAGTGAGCGTAACGGTGCTGTTGTAGGTGCTGTACAAGTTGACGACAACGATGAAATAATGATTATTTCTAATCGTGGTACCTTAGTACGTACTCGCGTTAATGAAGTTTCTACGGTTGGCCGTAACACCCAAGGTGTTATTTTGATCAGAACTATTGACGAAGAGCAAGTAGTTGGTTTACAACGTATCGAAGAGATTGAAGTTACAGAAAGTGACTTAATTGATATTGAAGACGTTGAAACAGTTGATACAGTTATAGACGAAGCCGTGGATGACAATCCTCCTTCTGAATAATTGAAATTGAAAAAGCGGCTAAGGCCGCTTTTTTTAATGTTGTTGAAAAAAATTAATAGAGCATCAATTTTTATTCATGCTCAGTAGTTAAATTACTGGAATGAGGCAAAGGTAATGAGTAAATACAATTTTTGTGCGGGGCCAGCTATGCTTCCGCAAGCGGTTATGCAAAAAGCACAAAAAGAATTCTTAGATTGGCAAGATTTAGGTGTGTCTGTGATGGAAATAAGCCATCGCAGTAAAGACTTTTTAGCACTCACAGCTAAATGCGAAGCCAGCCTTCGTCGATTAATGAACATTAGCGATGAGTTTGAAGTGCTATTTATGCACGGTGGTGGTCGCGGTCAATTTAGTGCCGTCCCTTTAAACTTGCACCAAGAAGGTAAAGCTGCGGTTTACTGCGAAAATGGTGTGTGGTCTAAAAGTGCAACGGATGAAGCTAATAAGTTTACTAAAGCAACCTCTATTGATGTACGTAATGATGCTAATGGCGAGTTTTCAATCAAACAGGTAGCTGACTGGGTTCTACCTGCTGATGCATCGTACATTCACTACTGTCCTAATGAAACGGTAGATGGACTAGAAATTTTTGAAGTACCAACACACCCAACGGCGCCAATTGTCGCAGATATGTCATCGACTATTTTATCACGCGAGATCGACGTTAATAAATTTGATTTAATCTATGCTGGTGCACAAAAAAATATTGGTCCATCGGGTATTTCAATCGTTATTGTTCGTAAAACATTACTCGATCGTGAAGGTTTAGCAAAGCCAGGGATTTTAGATTACGCCCTTGAAGCAAAACAGGGCAGCATGTTTAACACACCACCTACTTTTGCATGGTATTTAGCTGCTGAAGTATTTGAATGGCTTGAAAGTAATGGCGGCGTTAAAGCAATGGAAGCGCAAAATATTGCAAAAGCGCAGTTACTTTATGACTTTATTGATGAATCGTCTTTTTATACCAATAAAGTAGCTAAGCATTGTCGTTCACGAATGAATGTTCCATTTTGGCTTAACGATGAAAGCTTAAATGAAAAATTTGTGTCGCAATCTAAAGATGCAGGTTTGTTAGCACTTGAGGGCCACAGAATTGTGGGCGGTATGCGTGCAAGTATTTATAACGCAATGCCGCTTGAAGGTGTTCAGGCGCTTGTGGATTTTATGGCTAGCTTTGCAAAGGAGAATAGCTAATGAAGCAACTTCGCTTAGAGCCTATTGCTCGTGTAAATGGAACAGTCACTTTACCTGGGTCAAAAAGCTTATCAAACCGTATTTTATTATTAGCAGCACTTGCTAATGGCACAACCGTTGTAGAGAACTTACTCGATAGTGATGATATTCGTCATATGTTGGGTGCTTTAAAGCTTTTAGGTGTAGATGTAACACTTAACGAAGAGCGCACCGTAGCGACTGTAACTGGTGTGGGTGGTGTTTTCAAAACACCTAGCGAGCCTTTATTTTTAGGTAATGCGGGGACTGCATATCGCCCTTTAACAGCAGTGCTTGCTGCTGTTAGTGGCGAATATGAGTTAATAGGTGAGCCACGCATGGAAGAGCGCCCAATAGGGCACTTAGTTGATGCACTGCAAGCACTAGGCGGTGACATTTCTTACACTAAACATAAAGATTACCCACCACTTAAAATAGTCGGTGGGCAGATAAATGGCGGTGAAGTTGAAATTGATGGCAGTATTTCAAGTCAATTTTTAACTGCATTATTAATGGCTGCTCCTTTATTTAGTGGTGATACACAGATAACAATAAAAGGTACTTTAGTCTCTAAGCCTTATATTGATATTACTTTAGGTGTTATGGCCCGCTTTGGAATTAATGTTCAGCACAGTGATTATACAACTTTTAAAGTAAAAGGTGGTCAGCAGTACCAATCACCTGAACGTATAATGGTTGAAGGTGATGCATCGTCGGCGTCTTATTTTGTTGCAGCAGCAGCCATTGCTGGTGGCGAGATTGAAATTAAAGGTGTTGGCGCTAAATCGGTGCAAGGTGATATTGGTTTTGCAAAAGTAATGGAGCAAGTAGGTGCTAAAATAGATTGGTATGATGAGCATCTAGTGGTTCGCAAAGGTGACTTAAAAGGCGTGGATATTGACGCTAATGCTATCCCTGATGCTGCAATGACACTTGCAACCGTTGCACTTTTTGCCAAAGGCCCAACCGCTATTCGCAATATATATAATTGGCGCGTAAAAGAAACAGATCGTTTATATGCAATGGCTACCGAGCTTCGTAAAGTCGGTGCGTATGTAGTAGAAGGCGAAGATTTTATAGAAATCACACCACCAGAAACATTTAATGATGTAGCTATTGATACTTATGACGATCACCGTATTGCTATGTGTTTTTCAATGGTTGCCGTAGGTGGCAAGCCCATAACTATTAATGATCCTAAGTGTACTTATAAAACATTTCCTACTTTTTTCAATGTTTTAGCGTCGGTGAGTGAATAGCACGTTCATAACTATTTATAAAAAGTTACACACTTATAGCAGATATATTTTAATAACTGACGTATAATGTCGCGGATTATTTAGGTGTGCATTGCAGGAGGTTTTAAATGCAGGCGTTATTAATGCCCGTGATCACCGTTGATGGCCCAAGTGGTTCAGGTAAAGGAACTGTTTGTCGCTTGTTAGCCGACAAGTTAGGGTGGGATGTGTTAGATAGCGGTGCGATTTATCGTGTTTTATCTTTAGCTGCACTTCATCACCAAATCGCATTAGACAATGAAGAAGGGTTAGTCCCGCTTGCTGCAAACTTAGATGTGCAGTTTTTGGTAGATAGCCAAACTAATGCAGGAAAAGTTATTTTAGAAGGCGAAGACGTAACAACCACTATTCGTAATGAAGAAGTGGGAGCCGCAGCATCAAAAGTGGCTGCTTTACCTCGCGTTCGTGAAGCTCTATTACGTCGTCAGCGTGCGTTTCGCACTGAAAATGGCTTAATCGCCGATGGCAGAGATATGGGCACTGTGGTATTTCAAGATGCGCCATTAAAAATATATTTAACGGCTAGTGCAGAAGAACGCGCTCGTAGACGCTTTGTTGAGTTGAATGAGCGTGGCCATGATGTTACACTAAGTGGTCTATTACAGGATATTCAAGCTCGTGATGAGCGCGATATGAATCGTGCCGTTGCTCCGCTTGTACCTGCAGGAGATGCTATCGAGATAGACACTAGCGAGCTTAATGCTCAGCAAGTGTTTGATAAAGTTATAACTTTAGTTGATATTGCAATATCTGAAGGAAAGCTTCCTAAACGAAGCTAAACACATTTTATGCGCCAGCAGGATGCCAGTGCTATTTTAACAACCCCATGCAGCATGGTTGCTTATTGGTATTAATATATGAGACGTATATTCGTATGTCAGAAAATTTTGCGCAGTTATTTGAAGAAAGCTTAAAGGGTTTTGAAGCAGAGCAAGGCTCTATTGTTAAAGGTACAGTAATCTCTATCGAGAATAACATTGTACTTGTAGATGCTGGTCTTAAATCAGAAAGTGCTATCCCTGCAGAGCAGTTCAAAAATGCTGCTGGTGAACTAGAAGTTGCTGTAGGCGACGAAGTAGATGTTGCACTAGATGCAATTGAAGACGGTTTCGGTGAAACTATCCTTTCTCGTGAGAAAGCGAAGCGTCACGAAGCGTGGATCCGTCTTGAGAAAGCATGTGAAGAGCAAGAAACTGTTACTGGTGTTATCAACGGTAAAGTTAAAGGCGGTTTCACAGTTGAAGTTGATTCAATCCGTGCTTTCCTACCTGGTTCACTTGTTGATGTTCGTCCAGTACGTGACACAACTCACCTTGAAGGCAAAGAGCTTGAATTTAAAGTAATCAAGCTTGACCAAAAACGTAACAACGTTGTTGTTTCACGTCGTGCAGTTATCGAATCTGAAAACTCACAAGAACGTGAAGAGCTTCTTGCTAACCTTGTTGAAGGCCAAGAAGTTAAAGGTATCGTTAAGAACCTTACTGACTACGGTGCGTTCGTTGACCTTGGTGGTGTTGATGGTCTACTACACATTACAGATATGGCTTGGAAGCGTGTTAAGCACCCTTCAGAGATCGTTAATGTTGGTGACGAAATCGCAGTTAAAGTTCTTAAATTCGACAAAGATAAAACTCGTGTATCTCTAGGCCTTAAACAGCTTGGCGAAGATCCATGGGCAGCTATCGCTGGTCGTTACCCAGAAGGTTCTAAACTTTCTGGTCGTGTAACTAACCTTACTGATTACGGTTGCTTCGTAGAAATCGAAGAAGGCGTTGAAGGTCTAGTACACGTTTCTGAAATGGATTGGACTAACAAGAACATCCATCCTTCTAAAGTTGTAAGCCTTGGCGACAACGTTGAAGTTATGGTTCTTGAAATCGACGAAGAACGTCGTCGTATTTCTCTTGGTCTTAAGCAATGTATTGCTAATCCTTGGCAGGAATTTGCTCGTCTTCAAAACAAAGGCGACCAAGTTACTGGTAAGATCAAATCAATCACTGACTTCGGTATCTTTATCGGTCTTGACGGTGGTATTGATGGTCTTGTACACCTTTCAGACATTTCTTGGAATACACCTGGCGAAGAAGCTGTACGTGAATTCAAGAAAGGCGACGAAATCACTGCTATCGTATTGCAAGTTGACCCAGAGCGTGAACGTATCTCTCTAGGTGTTAAGCAAATCGAAGCTGACCCGTTCAATAACTACCTTGATGCAAACAAGAAAGGTGCTATTGTTAAAGGTAAAGTGACTGAAGTTGATGCGAAAGGCGCAACTGTTGAACTTATCGAAGGCGTTGAAGGTTACATCCGTGTAGCTGATATCGCTCAAGAGCGCGTTGAAGATGCAACTACTGTTGTTTCTGTTGGCGACGAGATTGAAGTTAAATACGTTGGTGTTGATCGTAAGAACCGCACTTTAAGCTTATCAGTTAAAGCTCTTTTCGAAGCAGAAGAGAAAGAAGTACTTGAGAAGCTTAAGAAAGAAGAGCCAGTGTTTGAAAACGCAATGGCAGCTGCTTTCGCAAATGCACAAAAAGACTAATATATAATTAGTTTTTAGTTGGAAGGGCATTTTTGCCCTTCCTATATCTCTTATTAAGGAAACGCTATGACTAAGTCAGAATTGATAGAAACACTTGCGGAACAACACGCACACGTTCCAGTGAAAGATGTTGAAAATGCAGTAAAAGAAATTCTTGAACAAATGGCCGGCTCATTATCTACTTCAGATCGTATTGAGATCAGAGGTTTTGGTAGTTTCTCTTTGCATTTCCGCGCTCCTCGCACAGGTCGTAATCCTAAGACTGGTGATACAGTAGAGCTTGAAGGAAAGCATGTACCTCATTTTAAACCAGGCAAAGAGTTACGCGACCGCGTAAACGAGAGTATCGCCTAGTTAAACTCATTGGAGTAGTTACTTGTTTAAGGTATTAAAAATTATTCTGGTTGCGTTTTTACTTATATGCGCATTTGTATTGGGTTCTCAAAATCCACAATTAGTACAAATTAATTATATTATTGCCAGTAATACATTACCTTTAGCTGTAATAATAAGTATCTGCTTTTTAATAGGTGTTGTAATTGGTTGCTTTATAAGCTTTAAAATATTTTCAAAGTTAAAGTGGCAAAATTACCGTTTAAAAAAACAATTAGCGCCTGAAAAAGAAAAAAACAAGCTTGCTGCTAATAAAGACGCCTAATTATGATTGAGCTTTTGTTTTTACTACTGCCTGTAGCTGCTGGTTACGGCTGGATAATGGGTAAAAATAGTGCTAAAAACCAAGCTCATCAACTTAACAGACAAATTACTTCTGAATACAGTAAAGGTTTAAAATTTTTACTTGATAGAGAAGAAGATCAGGGCCTAGAGCATTTAATCAACTTACTCGAAGTGGCCGCTGACTCTGTTGAACATTATTCTACTTTAGCTACTATGTTTCGCCGACGAGGTGAACTAGACCGCGCTATAAAAATTCACGAACTCCTATTAAAGCATCCTAGCTTAAGCGAAAAAGAATCCGCAACAACACGTTTAGAACTTGCCGAAGATTACATTATGGCCGGGTTACTTGACAGTGCTGAAGAGCATTTAGTGTGGCTTGTTAAAGCAGGAGAATCCGAGGCACTCGATCCCATTATTACTCTTTATTCGCAAACGCGAGAGTGGGAAAAGGGCATCAATATGTTTGAAGCCCATAGCGAGCTATTTTCTAAAGAGCAGCATTTTAAAGCCATTGCTAACTTTTATTGTGAATTGGCACTGAGCGATGATAACCCTCAATTAATGCGTAAAGCGATTGGTTTAAACTATAAAGCTATCCGTCCGCTTTACGAATTAGGTTTAACAGCTTATACAAGCGAGGATTACGTTAAAGCTATTTATTACTGGCGAGAGCTTGTTTGCCAGTTTACGTTGTTTGCCCCTCTATTTATTGATGAGCTAGCACATAGTTATAAACAATTGAACTTAACGCATCAATTTCATGATTTATTAAACGACCTTTTAGATAAGGGTGGTGTGCTAATAAAAATAAAACATTGCCAAGCTTTATTAGAGCAGGGACATACTAAGCAAGCATTTGATTTTTTAACTGATAGTTTAAAGCGCCAACCTACTATTCGTGGCTTTAGCTTTTTACTGCAACTTATGGGTAATCAAAATAAAGATACAAAAGAAGTACTCAATGAAATTGATAAGCTTGTAACCTCGTATATAGCCACAAAACCTGATTTTCAATGTCAGCACTGTGGATTTACCAGTCACACAATTTATTGGAACTGCCCATCTTGTAAACATTGGGAAACCATTGTACCAAGTAGAGGCTTAGACGGATTTTAATAACCCCTAACTATTTATAACTTTACTGCCATTCATTAGGATAGCTATGTCTTTCGAACATTCAAAAAAAATTCTTATTGCCCTAGATTATGACTCTCAAGAAGCCGCCCTTAGTTTTGTAAAGCAACTCTCTCCTGATACTTGCCGACTAAAAGTAGGCAAAGAGATGTTTACTTATTTTGGGCCTGCATTTGTAAAAGAGTTAATTGATTTAGGCTTTGATGTATTTTTAGATTTAAAATTTCATGATATCCCTAACACGGTTGCTAAAGCAGTTACTGCAGCGGCAAATATGGGTGTGTGGATGGTAAATGTGCATGCATCTGGCGGTTTTGAAATGATGAATAGGGCCAAACAAGCACTCGAAAAATTTGGTGATAAAGCGCCACTGTTAATTGCTGTAACGGTACTAACAAGTATGGATGAAGTGGAGCTACAACGTTTAGGTATAGAAAAAACAGCACAACAACAAGTTATGCACCTTGCTAAGTTAGCAAAAGAGGCAGGACTTGATGGTGTTGTTTGCTCAGCCCAAGAAGCTAAAATTTTAAAAGCTGAACTAGGTAATAACTTTAAATTAGTTACTCCAGGTATAAGGCCTGAAGGCAGTGATGCTGGCGATCAAAAACGGATTATGACGCCTAAACAGGCTGTTGATGCCGGTAGTGATTATCTAGTTGTTGGCAGGCCAATTACTAAAGCTGACAATCCAGTAAAAGTATTGGAAAATGTTAACAGATCAATAGCTTGATTTAACAAAAGCCAGTTATTTAGTACTAAACCCTTATCTTATGTACATTTTGTGTTACATTACTAAAATCTGAATGTGTAGGGGTTTATTTTGAAGTTACTTTTAGGTTCTATATTAATTATCGCTGCTGGTTTTTCAATTAATAAGTATGTGTTTTCTAGTAGAGCATACGATGGCGTGACTGCAGTTACAGATGTTATTTCTGTTTATCCTGTTAATATATTTGATTTTAAAAAAGCAATGGAAGGTTATGCACATCACTTGTGCTATAAAAATGAGGCAACGCTTAATACGCAAAATGTCACTGTTAAGGAGTGCTTGTCGCAGTATGAAAATAAAAAGCTAGAGTGTGAGAAGAAAGTGTTCCGCTTAGCACCACTTAATCTAGAAACTGAAGTTGAAGTGTTAGATTATTCAAGGCAATACACGAAATGTACATTGCCTTATAAATATATTTTAGGTTAGAACTAACTCAGTGGGTATATTTTATATTAAGATTTTAAACGAATAGATTTAGCTTCAATTTCTATCAACTCTTGTTTAAATAACCCACCAATTGCTTTTTTGTAGTTAGCCTTACTCGTTGAGAAAACCTTTTTGATAAGCTCAGGGTCTGACTTATCACCAATGGCAAGTATTCCACCTTCTTGCTTGAGTTTCTCTAAAATCTTTTCACTAAGATCACTTACTTTACCCATGCCAGGCTTTTCAAGTACAACGTCAATTTTACCATCTTCACGTACCTTTTGAACAAACCCTTTAAGTTTTTGCCCAACAAATAAATTTTTGAATACCATGTTATAAAACACAACACCAAAGTGAGATTCTTCAATTAAAACTTTGTATCCAATGTCTGTTTTACCCGCAACTATTAAATCAACTTCTTGAAGATGCGAATAATTAGGTTCTTCTTTTGATAAAAAGCGATTAAAGTTATTCGATGCGCATATACGCTGACTTGCATTATCTAGATATAAACGCACAAGGTACGAATGGCCTTCTTGCATACGTGGCTTTTGTTCATTAAACGGAACGAGTACGTCTTTATCAAGCCCCCAATCTATAAAGGCACCAATGCTATTTATTTCTTTAACACGAAGAAGGGCATATTCTCCTACTTGAGCATACGGCTTTTTTATGGTCGCAGTAGGTAAGTTAGCATTATCTAAATAAATAAATACACTAATGCTATCACCCGCTTCGAGCTCATGTTTAATTTCTTGTTTTGGTAAAAAAACTTCACCTAAGTCATGGCCGTCAAGGTAAGCACCTTCGTTACTTACTTCTTTTACAAATAGGGTTTGTGTTGTTCCTAGGTAACTCATAATTATTCCTGCTCAGGCTTTTTTTTGCGGCGCATTGGTGAATCGCCATCGATATTCATAGGGGCTTTAATTGGTGCCACTGGCTTTTTAGGTTTTGCTTTGCGTTTAACGAGTGGCTTTTTGACCTGCGTTACTTTTTTAGTTTTTACAACTACAGCAGGTTTTTTCTCTTTAATACCTTTAAATTTGGCTTTTAAACCTTCAACACTTGCAAATACAAGCTCATCGTTCAAAAACGATTTTATTGCTAAATAGCTAGCCCAGTCTTTAGGGCCCACAAGTGATAACGCGTTACCTTTAAAACCAGCGCGGCCTGTACGGCCTATACGGTGTACATATTCTTCTGCGTGTTTTGGTAAATCAAAGTTAATTACGTGCGTTACACTTAATAAATCTAAGCCGCGTGAAGCAACATCAGTGGTAATTAGTATTTTAAAGTTTTCACGGCTAAACGAGTCCATGATCTCAAGGCGCTTACTTTGTGTTAAATCGCCAGCGAGCGCGACCGATTTAAACCCTTTTTCATTTAAAGCTTCACTTAAACGACTGGTATCGGCACGGGTTGCTGTAAAAATAATACATTGACCAACATCGTCTTGCTTTAAAAAGTGTTCAAGTAACGCTTCTTTGTGATCAAGGTGATCAGCTAGATAAAGCGTTTGTTTAATATCACTGTGCTGCTCGTTTGCTGCGCTAAGCGTAATCTGTTTTGGTTTTTTTAATAAGTTACGCGAAAGAGCATCTACTTGTGCATGATCGAGTGTAGCCGAAAACAATAATGTTTGACGCAAACGGTGGTTTGCTTGCTCATTAATCATTTTAAGCTGTTCAGTAAAACCTAAATCTAGGATGCGGTCGGCTTCATCAAAAATTAATAGCTCTAAACCACTTAATTGTAATGAGCGTTTTGTGATGTGATCGGCCAAACGCCCAGGTGTCGCAACAACAAAGTGAGGGTCGTTACGAAGCGCTTTAATTTGATCATTAAAGTTCTCACCGCCTAATATTTTTACAGCTTTGATATTTGTGCCGGCAATTAATAAGCGTAATTGAGTAAATACTTGCGTTGCAAGCTCACGGGTAGGTGCAACGATAAGTACACGAGGATCGCGTTTACTGAGCGCTTTTTGCTTCATAACTCGCTGAACAGCAGGTAATAAAAACGCTAATGTTTTGCCCGACCCAGTTTTAGACTGAGCAAAAATGTCATGCCCTGCAAGTGCGGTAGGCACTGCATGTGCTTGAATATCTGTGGGCTGGGTGATCCCTTGATGAGCTAATTGTGTTTCAAGGCGAGTATCAATCCCAAGATCAGTAAAGTGCAAAGTCGTGTTCTCCAATGTGCAACTTAAATTAATGGCCGCATTATAGCCCACACAAGGGTTATGCCGACAGTAAAAACCATTCTAACGCGCTATTTTTTGCAATTAATTATAAAAAGCGTAAAATACGCGCCCCATATGCGCCGGATTTACGATTCGGTAAACGCCACTTAAGGCTATCAAAGCAAAATAGGAAATAAAAATGACTGTCGTTCATAAAGATAATGTAACAAACGAGCACTTTGTTGTATGTGCAATGTACAAGTTTGTAGGCTTACCAAATTTTGAAGCACTGCGTAAACCACTTCTAGAAGTAATGGAAGCTAACGAAGTACGTGGCACTTTATTACTTGCAGCTGAAGGTATTAACGGTACTGTGTCGGCAAAACGCGAAGGTATAGATAATTTACTCGCGTGGTTAGATACCCAAGACAACCTAAAAAATATAGTTACTAAAGAATCATACGATGACGAATGCCCGTTTTACCGCACAAAAGTAAAGCTTAAAAACGAAATTGTTACTATGGGTGTTGAAGGTGTCGATCCTCTTAAAGTGGTAGGGAGTTATGTAAAGCCTAATGAATGGAACGACCTTATTTCTGACCCTGAAGTTATCCTAATTGATACACGTAACGATTACGAAATAGAAATTGGGACTTTTCAAAATGCAGTCGACCCTAACACAAAAACTTTCCGTGAGTTCCCGCAGTGGGCTAAAGAAAATTTAGACCCCGAAAAACACAAAAAAGTGGCTATGTTTTGTACCGGTGGTATTCGCTGCGAAAAATCGACTGCCTACATGAAAGAGCAAGGTTTTGACGAGGTTTATCACTTAGAAGGGGGTATTTTAAAATACCTAGAAGAAGTCCCAAAAGAAGAAACCATGTGGGAAGGCGAATGTTTTGTATTTGATAACCGTGTTGCGGTAAATCATGATTTACAAAAAGGTTCATACGATCAGTGTCATGCGTGCCGTATGCCAATCACTGAAGAAGAAAAGCAAAAACCAGAGTATATGGAAGGTGTATCTTGTCACCACTGTATTGATGATGTTACTGATGAGCAACGCGCTCGTTTTGCTGAGCGCCAAAAGCAAATAGAGCTTGCACAAGCCCGTGGCGAAGGCCACATTGGCAATGAAGCCCAAGCTGTTTTACAGCAACGTAAAGAGGCTAAAAAAGCGCAAAAGGATGCTCAGCGCGGTAAATAATATTTATATATTACGTTTTATTAGCCCAGCTTTTGCTGGGCTTTTTTGTTTTAGCTACCACATAAGTACACTGGTTTATATTATGATTAAATTGGTATTACAAGTGCTATTTCATCTCATTGTTCTGCCAATTTATCGTTCTAACCTTCTTATTGATCACACAGCTGTTAAACTTCGTAAGGTAATGTAAATAATAATTAATTAAGGTGTTACTTTGAAATCGCATATTTTTTTAACAAGCATATTAACTGCTTTAGTATTTGTGACATTACCAGTATTGAGCGCAAACGTTGTCGCGCAAAAAATAACATTAGAGCGTGCTAAGCAACAAGTTCAAGCTGTTGGTAATACAGAAGCGATTCATTCGGTTATGTTATACCCAGCGGTGGGTGATAGGGTAACCGCTGTATACTTTAAACCTGGCGATAAAGTAAAAAAGGGCGATATTTTACTCGAACTTGATTCACGTAGACAAAAAGCCGCACTTAGTGAGGCTAAAATTAAACTTGCCGATACGCAACGAATTTTAGAACGATTACAGCAAAGCCAAGCTAAAGGGGCTGTGCCAAAAAGTGATGTAGATGATGCTAAAACCGTTGTTGAACTTGCAAAAGTTACTTTAACTCAAGCACAAACTGAGCTTGAAGATAGGAAAGTTATCGCACCTATAAGTGGAATTATGGGTCTTACAGATGTTGAGGTTGGTGATAGAATTTCTGAGCTTACTGAAATAGCGAGTATTGATGACACCAGTGATTTATATATTAATTTTAATGCGCCAGAGTCAGCGATATCCATGCTCCGTAATAAGAGCAATATAACAGTATTCCCGTGGCAATCAGAAAACCCAATTAAGGCTGAAATTGCTTACTTAGACTCTCGAATTAACCCGCAAACTCGCACTTTACGAGTTAAGGCAAAGCTAAACAACGCCAATCAGCAGTTTTTACCGGGTATGAGCTTTAGAGTTCATATTGAAGTGTTAGGTAATAATTATGCCGCAATACCAGAAGCCGCATTACTGTGGGGAGCAACAGGGCCGTACGTGTGGACAAGTGTTGATAACAAAGCGACACGGGTTGATGTAAAAATAGAGCAGCGTCTTTCGGGACGTTTATTAGTATCAGGCTCATTAAAAAAGGGTGATATTTTAGTTATTGAAGGCGTACAGCGCTTGCGTGCTCAGCAAGTTCTAAGCTTCACCACTGCAGATACGCAGGAGTAAGTATGAAACTGCAACCTATGATGCAAGACTTACCTTCAATGGCGATTCGCCGCCCAGTACTCATTGTTGTACTTAACTTACTTATTATTATTGCTGGCATTGCAGCTATTGCAGGGGTTGAGGTTAGAGAGCTTCCTGATGTAGATAGGCCGCGTATTACCGTTTCCGCTCCATTTCCCGGTGGCTCCCCAGAAACGGTAGACACGGAAGTAACCAGCAAATTAGAAGGTGCAGTAGCTCGCGTAAGTGGTGTTAAATCTATACGAGCGCAAAGTGAAGAAGGAAACTCGCGTATTGTCGTTGAGTTTAGACCAGGTATTAATTTAGACGATGCCGCAAATGAAACGCGAGAATCGGTAGCGCGCGTTCAACGCGATCTCCCTGAAGAAGTTGAGCGAGTATCAATTATAAAAGCCGATAATGATGCAGAAGCCGTTGTCTCATTAACAGTCGCTAGCGATAGTTTATCGCTTGAGGTACTAACTGAGCGAGTTGATGTTGATTTAGCACCACAATTTTTAACTATACCGGGTGTTGCTGATGTACGTTTAAATGGTGATAGAGCGCGAGTACTTCGAGTACGAATCGACCCGCTTAAATTAAGCAGCTTTAATTTAACTATTCCAGATGTAGCACAAGTACTTAGCCAAGCGCCGTTTGACGTGCCAGCTGGTAGTTTAAAGGCAAACGATCAGCAAATAATTGTGCGAGCTGATGCTACATCAATAACCCCTGAGCAAGTGGGCGATATAATAATTCAAGGCGATACTCGTATTAGCGATGTTGCGGCTATTTACTTTGGACCTGCCGATCCGCGCTCTATGGTAAGACTCAACGGTAAACCTGTTATAGGTATGGAAATAATTCGCCAAGCACAATCAAATACAATTGAAATATCTGACGAAGTGTTAAAGCTCATCAACAGTATGCAAACACGTTTTCCTGAAATGGAGTTTACCCTTACCTCTGATGATGCACAGTTTATAAGAAGCTCAGTTGATGAGGTCATTTACTCTTTAGTGCTTACCGTACTATTAGTAGTGATTACACTGTGGGTTTTTATCGGCTCTTGGCGCGCCACACTCGTACCGGCTTTTGCAATTCCAGTGGCCTTAATTGGCTCGCTAGCACTTATTTGGGCACTTGGATTTTCGATTAATATTTTAACATTACTCGCCCTTGTACTTGCTACTGGCTTAATTGTTGATGACGCCATTGTAGTAAGCGAAAACATTCAGCGACAACGAGGTTTAGGGCTAGGTAGACGTGCTGCTGCAGTAATAGGCACTCGAGAAGTGTTTTTTGCAGTAGTGGCAACTACAGCTGTGTTGGCTGCAGTATTTATACCTATTGCATTTTTACCGTCCACTGCAGGGCGATTATTTAGAGAATTTGGTGGTGTACTTGCAGGCGCGGTTATTATATCTAGTTTTGTAGCGCTATCTTTAGTGCCTGCACTTACTTCTAAATTAAAGTTAAAGCAGGGTGGTTTTCATCCATTTGCAAAGCTAGGCCACTGGCTTGGTGGTATTTATACAAAATCAATTTATAAGGTGCTTGATCATGCATGGCTTACGTTTATAGCTTGTTTATTAGTTGCAGGTGGGTCTGGCGCTTTATATACGAGTTTAGACAGTGAATTATTGCCGAGTGAAGATCGCGGGAAAATACGCATATTTGCACGGGGACCCGATGGTGTAGGGCTTAATTTTATGGATAGACAAGCCATAAAAATGGAAGATATTTTATTACCCTTTATTGATAGTGGCGAAATAGAATCAATTTACACCGTAGTTGGCCAGTGGGATCCAAATATTGTATTTATTACTGTGCCATTAAAGCACTGGGATGAAAGGCACTTTAGCCAACAAGAAATAATTAATAAAATTCGCGAGCCTTTGGGCAATATTCCCGGTGCTCCTGCATTTCCAGGCGGTGCCAATAGTTTAAATTTACGAGGACAAGGCGGTGGTGTGGAGATTGCCTTACTAGGGCAAGATTACCTGCAAATATTTAAAGCCGCTCAACAGTTTTCAGCAGCCCTTGAAAAAGCAGTACCCGAAGTTGCTCCCGTGCGTATTTCTTATCAGCCTTCGCAACCACAGCTTAGAGTCAATATAGACAGGCGACGCGCTCAAGAGCTTGGTGTTGCGCTCAGCGACATTGCTATTACACTAAGAGCGGCCATTAACGGCGACGATATTGAAGATTTAAACATAGGTGATCAGTCGGTTCCCATAATGTTGCAAGCGCAAAATCAAACAATAAACGATCCAAGCGATTTAGCCAATTTATACATAAGGGCAGGTAATAATAGTTTAGTACCTTTGAGTAGCGTGGCATATATTTCTGAAGAAGGCGTAGCAGCTGAACTAGAGCGACATGCGCAGCGCCGCTCTATAGAGCTTAGTATGGAACTGCCTGAAGGATTAACGATTGCATCGTTGGTTGAGCAAATTAAGCAAGTGTCTGAAGACTCTTTAGCGCCTGGTATCGCCCTTGCGTTTAAAGGTGAAGCACTGACCTATGAAGAAACATCCAGCGAAGTACTTATTACTTATGTACTGGCTTTTTTGATTGTATTTTTAGTGCTGGCTGCGCAGTTTGAAAATGTAAACAGCGCGATTGTAGTTATGATAACAGTTCCTTTTGGGATTACTTCTGCAATTTTAGCGCTTTATTTAACGGGAACATCGTTAAACATTTACTCTCAAATTGGCCTAGTTATGCTAATTGGCTTAATCGCTAAAAACGCCATACTACTGGTTGAATTTGCAGATCAATTACGCGACCAAGGGTTATCAGTAAGAAATGCAGTAGAGAAAGCCGCATTAGTGCGTTTAAGACCAATTACCATGACCCTTATATCAACCTTGTTAGGTGCGTTACCATTAATTTTGTCTACAGGGGCAGGTGCTGAAGCACGTAATGCTATTGGCTGGGTGGTGTTTGGCGGTCTCGCACTGGCTGTATTATTTACGCTTTATTTAACGCCTGTTATTTACTTAGGCTTAGCACGCTTTACAACCCCTCGAGGGGACGAATCTAAAGAGCTAGAACAAGAACTTGAAAAGCTAACTTAAAGTGCAATTATAGTTATAGCCTCACCACTTTTATTTTTAAAATGGTGAGGCTATTAGTTAAATCTTGCTTGGCTATATTTGTTTGTTAAGATAGCCACTTAAGCATATACATGCCTTATTGAGTGCTCACAAGGAATCCCCAATGCAAGCTGAACAAGTTGAAATAGCGCAGTTTTTGGCGCAGCACCCACCATTT
Organism: Pseudoalteromonas sp. MMG006; assembly: GCF_018101025.1. Taxonomy (NCBI): domain Bacteria; kingdom Pseudomonadati; phylum Pseudomonadota; class Gammaproteobacteria; order Alteromonadales; family Pseudoalteromonadaceae; genus Pseudoalteromonas; species Pseudoalteromonas sp. MMG006. The sequence goes on along the minus strand of NZ_JAGJEJ010000005.1, from coordinate 47,388 downwards.
GATGATTTACCAACTAACGCCCTAAACGAGCTTGCTCAACAAGTTGAAGTCGCTTATTACCGATCACAAACCGATATTTTAACGCTTGGCCAAGATATAGCAGATCTATTTGTTATTAGAAGTGGCTCTGTCGAAATATACCGTCGTAATAACGAACTCTATAATCGATTAGAGGTTGGCGGGATATTTGGTCAAATGGGCCTGCTAATGAATCGCAAAGTGCGTTTTCCTGCTAAAGCATTAGAAGACACGCTTGTTTATTGTATTAACGTTGACATATTTAATCGCTATTGTGATGAATTTGACTCGTTTGCAGATTACTTTGAAGAAGATGGTAATGTACGCCTTCGCCAAGCAATTGTTGAGCAAGCAGACGGGAACGACTTAACCACTGCAAAAGTAAAATCCTTAATTCATCGTGATGTGGTGACTGTTGATACACAAACCACGGTACAAGATGTAGCTAAAATCATGACAGAAGAAGCTGTATCGTCAGTATTAGTTACCGACGCTAATAAGCCAATAAGTGATGACCCAGAAGAAGATGACGGCCAAATTGCAGGCATTATTACCGACAGAGACCTCAGAACTAAAGTAGTTGCACAGGGCTTAGCGCTTAACGTAAAAGCGGAGCAAATTATGTCAACTAATTTGGTATTGCTAGATGCAAACGCATACGTGTTTGAAGCGGTACTAGCCATGCTTCGCGACAACTTACACCATTTGCCTGTAGTACAAAAACGCCGCCCAATTGGGGTTATTTCTCTTTCTGATATTTTACGCTACGAGTCGCAAAGTAGCTTATTGCTAGTACGTGGAATATTAGCGCAACAAACAATTGAAGATTTAGCGCACTATGCGCGCCAATTACCCAACGTATTTGTACGTATGGTAAATGAAGATGCCAATTCGCATATGGTCGGCACGGCTATGGCCGTAATAGGGCGCACATTTAAGCAACGTTTATTAGTCTTAGCCGAAGAAAAATTTGGCCCGCCACCTGTACCGTATTGCTTTATAGCCCTTGGCTCAATGGCACGCGACGAGCAGCTAATTGTAACCGATCAAGATAACGCGCTTATTTTAGATGACAGTTACGATGACGATAAACACGATGATTACTTCCAAAATATTTCTGATTTTGTCTGTGATGGCTTAGCGCAATGTGGCTATACCTATTGTGATGGTGAAATTATGGCGTCATTTAAAAAATGGCGTAAAACACGCTCACAGTGGTTTGATCAATTTACACAGTGGATTGAGCAGCCTAAGCCGCAAGCGTTATTAAATAGCTCAATATTTTTTGATTTAGATGGCGTATGGGGCAAAACCAAGTGGGCTGAAGAGCTTAAAAAATTTATTGCTAAGCAAAGTAAAACGAATAGGGTGTTTTTAGCAAACATGGCTTCAAACGCACGTAATAGAACACCACCTCTGGGCTTTTTTAAAGGGTTTGTGCTTGAGCATAATGGCCAACACAAACGCTCTATGAACCTAAAGCGTAGAGGAACAGCACCTCTTTCAGATGTAATAAGAGTCCATGCATTAGCCATTGGCTCACGTAAGCAAAACTCGTTTGAGCGCTTAGAGGATATTATAGAGGCCAAGTTACTACCTGAGGGAAAAGCACAAGATTTACGAGATTCACTAGAGTACATCGCCATGATGCGGATACGTCATCAGGCGTGGCAAATCGAGCAAGGCGAAGAGCCAGATAATGATCTAGACCCACATCTATTATCGCCGTTTGAGCAGCGCAATTTAAAAGAGGCGTTTGCAATACTTGAAAAAGCACAAAGCTACTTAAAGTTTAGTTACTCTGCCAATGTTGGTGTAAAACACTGATGGGTAAGTGCTCGTACTATAACGCTAATTGGGAAAAAAAATACAAGCAAAATGCCTCTAAAACTAAAAATACTTTTTTAAGGCATTTTTATACTCATGCGTTTAGTGATATTAAAACTCCTCTAAAAGATGTTCCTTTTGTAGCGTTAGATTTTGAGACGACCGGTCTAAATAGCGAAGTGGATGATATTGTGAGTGTTGGTTTAGTACCATTTAGTTTAGAGCGAGTGTACTGCAAGCAAAGTAAACACTGGGTTGTACAACCTCGAAAGAGCTTAAGTGAAGAGTCTATTGTTATTCATGGTATTACACACTCAGAAGTAGATGAAGCACCCGATTTAGCCTCTATTTTAGGGCCTCTGTTAAATGCACTTAGTGGTAAAATTGTTGTTGTGCATTATGCAGCCATTGAACGTCATTTTTTAAATAATGCTTTATTAGCACGTATAAGCGAAGGTATTGAGTTTGCATTAGTCGATACCATGGAAATAGAACGAAAAGCACTACATGCAAGACAAGGCTTACTAGGGCGGTTATTTAAGAGTAAGTTGGGCTCAGTAAGGTTAAATGATTGTAGAAAACGCTATTCACTGCCGGCTTATCATAATCACAATGCGTTAATTGACGCATTAGCAACGGCAGAGCTGTTAATGGCGCAGATTCAATATCACTACAGAAGCGATACGCCGCTTAGTGAAATTTTAAGCTAACGGCTTAAAAAGAGATACATTTTGATTTTGAATTTTTAGCATTACGTTAAGCACTTATGTACAACTGGTTTTAAGTAATGCGGTTACTCTCTTATAAACAAGTTTTAATTTACAAGAGCCAACAGGGCTTAACTTCAAACATAAAAAACGCCGCAATTATGCGGCGTTTTAACGTTTAAAATATATTACTTATTTACTTAGTGAGCGTGGCTCAGTACGTAAACCTAATAATAAGCTTACACACATTAGTAATAATACAATGGTGAATGGTAAGCCAGTTGATACCGCACCAGCTTGAAGTGCCTGAATAGCCTCTGTGCCACCAATCCAAAGTAGAGCTGCTGCTATTGCACCCTCTACCGATGCCCAAAAAATACGCTGTGGCACGGGTGCATCAATTTTACCGCCTGCTGTAATAGAGTCTATTACAAGCGAGCCAGAGTCTGACGAAGTAATAAAAAAGACCAGCACTAACACAATAGCAATAAACGATAGAATATTAGCCATAGGTAGCTCGTCAAACATTTGGAACATGGCTAAAGGTACATCAGTTAAACCGTTAGTGCCTAAGCTACCAACCCCCTGAACTACTTGGTCTATCGCAATACCGCCGTAAATCGACATCCATAAAACAGTGACTAATGTAGGAATTAATAATACCGCTACCAAAAATTCACGAATTGTACGACCACGTGATACGCGTGCTATAAACATACCTACAAACGGTGACCACGAAATCCACCAAGCCCAGTAAAATACAGTCCAGCCGTGCATCCATGTTTCGTCTTCACGACCATGAGGGTTGCTGAGCGGAATTATGTTTTCTACATAACCCATAATCGTATTAGGAACATTACCCATAGCAACAGCAAAACCTACTAAGCAAACAAACACTAATAAGGCAAAAGCAATTAGCATATTAATGTTACTTAAAAGTTTTACGCCACCATCAATTCCACGCACAACAGAAATAATAGCTAGCAGGGTTACACCCACTATTACTAATATTTGAGAGCCAACACCACCATCTGTTCCAAACACATGGTTAATACCAGCAGATGCTTGTTGAGCACCTAAACCTAATGAGGTTGCTAGACCAAACAAGGTGGCAAGCACGGCTAAAATATCAATTACGTGACCAGGCCAACCCCAAGCTTTGTCGCCCAATATTGGGTAGAAAATAGAACGGATTGAAAGAGGTAACCCTTTATTGTAGGTAAAAAATGCTAAAGAAAGCGCAACTACTGCGTAAATTGCCCATGGGTGTAATCCCCAATGGAACATGGTTGCACCCATAGCAAGCTTTGCAGCCTCAGGTGTATTAGCCGTTACGTTAAGTGGTGTTTCATACCAGCCAGTAAAATAGGCTACAGGTTCTGCAACGCCCCAAAACATAAGACCAATACCCATGCCAGCAGCAAATAACATAGCGAGCCAAGAGATACGAGAATGTGATGGTTTAGCATCATCGCCACCTAAGCGGATGTTACCGTAAGGAGATACAATTAATGCCAAGCAAAATAATACAAAAAAGTTTGCTGCCCACATAAATAAAGCATCAAAATTATTAATAATATCGAGCTTAACGCCGTCGAGTGCGGCTTTTGCAGTTTGCGGCTCAGTAACTAAAATGGCGATTAAAAAAACGACAATCAGGCCTGCACTGATACCAAAAACAGGGTTATGTATATCAAAGCCCCATTTTTGTACATTATCCTGACCTACGGTGTAGTCCGTGTTGTCGATACTATATTTGTCATGATTTTCCTTCATGCAATACCTCTATTGTTGTCCTAACAAACCGAAATAAATCGGCGTTATATCGAATTACATTGGCCTTTAAATATCAAGTAAAAAGTAATACTGTAATTATTTGAAGACTAACTAATTTGAAGAGTGATCATACAGCTACTAGTGTATGAGTTAAATATTAAATGTAAATGAATTTGTATTTAAAACGCTGTTTATATGGCCAAAATTATGATTTAGCAATGTTTGAGTAAAAATCGATAAGTTCAGTTAGCGTTAAAAATTAGTTTGGTATTAAAAGCATTATGGTACTTGATTAAACAAATAAAGATCATATTTTTTTGATTATTTAATACTGACTAGTGAGAGTAGTCATTATTTTATAGGCTGATGTTTTGCTTTAATCAAGTTGTAATATGAATATGATTTAACACTACTCAAGGTCTAGACTATATTTTAAGTAAATAGGCAAAGGATTAATACTATTATGAGTCAGAGCGCTGTAAGCACCTCCCATAACAATGAGCTGGTTAAACGTTTTATAGGTATAAGAAGCAACAGTTTAAATATTATTGCTTCTTTGAGTGCTGAAGACTGCCAGTTACAAGCGATGGCAGATGCAAGCCCCACTAAATGGCATTTAGCGCACACTACATGGTTTTTCGAAACTTTTTTATTAAGTGCTCACGATGAGCAGTACAGTGTATTTAATCCGCATTTTAAAATGTTATTTAACTCTTACTATAACGGCATAGGGGAGCAGTTTAAGCGCGCAAACCGCGCAAGTTTATCAAGGCCAGCGCTTGATGAAGTAATAGCTTATAGAGACTACGTAGATAAGCATGTGACTCAATTACTAAATACCTCGCTTAGTGATGATATTAAAAACATCATTGAACTTGGCTTAAATCATGAGCAACAACATCAAGAACTGATGCTCATGGACATTAAATATAATTTTTCTGTTAACCCTTTATATCCACAGTACCTTAGTCCATCACAGCTCTACACAGACAAACAAGCCGATATTGAAGCTATGGAGTTTATAGAGTTTGATCAAGCAATTATTAATATAGGCACAAATGCAGAAACTGAATTTGCATATGATAACGAACAGCCAAAGCATCAAGTACTCATTCATCCATTTAGCTTTGCAAACAGGTTAGTTACCAATGGCGAATATTTGGCCTTTATTAATGCGGGCGGTTATAACACCGCCGATTATTGGCTAAGTGATGGCTGGGCAAATATTCAAGCGAATGAGTTAACGCAACCGCTATATTGGCAGTGTATTAATGGACAGTGGTATGAATTTACACATTATGGCCTACAGCCACTTAATTTAAATGCACCCATTTGCCATATTAGTTATTTTGAGGCCAGTGCTTACGCTAATTTTGTAAAAGCACGTTTGCCAACTGAGTTTGAATGGGAATATGCGGCTCAAAATAGTGCGACAAATAAAACGATTGATGACAACTCAATGCCGGCGCCAGCAAAAGGTGAGGCAAACATAGAACAATTAAGTGATGCATGTTGGCAATGGACTAATAGCGCGTATTTACCTTATCCCGGCTTCAAACCTATTGAAGGGGTGGCAGGTGAATACAATGGCAAGTTCATGAACAATCAAATGGTGTTGCGTGGCGGGTGTGTACTTACCCCAAATAATCACCTGCGACAAACCTACCGAAATTTTTATTACCCACACCAAGCGTGGATGTGCAGCGGAATTCGACTAGCAAAGGACATACTATGAGCCAACTAACAGCAATAAAGCAGTGCAGCATAACCGATACCGAGTTTTTAAACGATGTATTAAGCGGGCTCGCCCAACAACAAAAAACACTGCCATGTAAGTATTTTTATGATGACAAAGGCGCTGCATTATTTGAGCAAATAACGTCACTAAAAGAGTATTACGTGACACGTACAGAACTGGCAATTTTAGAAGATTATTCAAAAGCAATTGCAAATATGCTTCCTGAAAACCTATCAATTATAGAGCCAGGCTGTGGGTCGGGTAAAAAGGTAGCGTATTTACTCGCTCACATGAGCAATGTTAAAACGTTTGTTCCTTTTGAAATATCCTCAGAAATGCTTAACTACTCACTGGCGCATTTATCGCCGCTATTTCCTGAGTTATCTATTTCGCCGCTACTTGGCGATTTCACTCATAGCCAAATGGTAAAGCAGTTAACAAAAGATACATCCCTAGATAGCCAAACAAACTTAGTTTATTTCCCAGGCTCTACACTTGGGAATTTTGCACCCGTAAAAGCCATTGAAATTATGAATAACTTTCATCGCTTATGTGGTGTAAATGGTTATGTATTAATTGGCATCGATTTAGTAAAAGAGCGTCAAGTATTGCTCGATGCTTACGACGACGGCGCAGGTATCACCGCTGCGTTTAATAAAAACTTACTACAAAGAATTAATAACGAGCTTAACGGTACTTTTGATTTGGATAACTTTAGTCACGAATCACGCTTTAACGAACATCATAGTCGTATAGAAATGCACTTAGTGAGTAAGTGCGACCAAAGTGTGGTTATAAATAACCAACAAGTAGATTTTATAAAAGGTGAAAGCATCCATACTGAAAATTCACATAAGTATACTCTTGAGTCGTTTAAACAACTTGCAGGGCAGGCTAACTTAAACTTAGAGCAAACATGGCAGGATGATAACAACTACTTTGCACTTTGCTTATTAAGGCCGCAATAAGCTTATTTAACTCACTTCAACATGGCCGTGGTTATATATAAACTCTAACAACGCGCCATTACTTGATTTTTGTTCTAACTGAACTTTATTTAAACCAGTTAGTTTAAATAAAATTGGCGCAATAACTGATACCGCAGAGCCTGTGGCTGCATCTTCATTTACGCCAAATTGCGGTGCAAAATACCTAAAATGCGCTACTGCTTTATCGCTGTTATAACGGGGGATGCACAGTGCAATAACTGCATTGTTATGAGCTTTAGCTAAGCTGTCAAAATCAACCTGTAAGCTTTCTAAATTTTCTTTTGAGTCAAACAGCAAAATCGTATAACCATTTTCGTTTGCACTACTGTACGTCGCTTTAATAGGAAGAGAAAACAGAGCGGCTAGTTCTTTTTTATAATTTGTTTTATACATCCTGAGTGTTTGTAGTTTGAGATGTGCTTTTTGCCTTTTAATATTTATATTAAATTCTTCATCTGAGGATGACACAAATACATTAGGGCAGTAATTGAAGTGACTTGTTAAGCATTTAGCGGCTGCTAACGACCCGTGACCGCAACGTTTAATTTCGTTTGTTTGATTAAACCAGCGAATTTTACACCTAGGTTTGGTTATTTCATTTAAGTTTAAAAATACGGTGGCTGGGTGTTTAGACTTTGATGCTATGAGCTGCATCATTTTAGAGGTAAGCCCATTTTTATAAATAACGATTAAGGCGCTTGAGCCTAATAAGTTATGTTTATGGCTATAAAAAACAGATTCGGTGAAGGTGTGTTTAATAAAGCGCAGCATAAGCCAAAAGGGCCTATGCTGCGTTAAACAAGTGCGATTAGCCTTTGCTTGCATATGCGTCGTTATGAACGCCAGCAGCTCGACCAGAAGGATCTGCATTATTTTGAAATGATGCATCCCATGCAAGTGCTTCAGGGGTAGAACACGCCACTGACTTACCATGAGGTACACACTTAGCTGATGCATCACCTGGGAAATGCTCTTCAAAAATTGTACGGTAGTAGTACGCTTCTTTTGAGTCTGGTGTATTAATAGGGTATTTAAACTTAGCATTTGCAAGCTCTTGGTCACTTACTTGCTCGTTTACAAACTCTTTTAATGTATCAATCCAGCTGTAGCCAACACCATCTGAAAACTGCTCTTTTTGGCGCCATAACACTTCTTCTGGTAGGTAGCCGTCAAAGCCTGCACGTAAAATGTCTTTTTCGATCTTGCCATCTTTACACATTTTAGCTTCAGGGTTAATGCGCATTGCTACATCAACAAATTCTTTATCAAGGAACGGTACACGTGCTTCAACGCCCCATGCCGCCATTGATTTATTAGCACGTAAACAGTCAAACATATGTAGTTTTGACACTTTGCGGTTTAACTCTTCATGAAACTCTTGTGCGTTTGGCGCTTTATGGAAGTACAAGTAACCGCCAAATAGTTCATCTGCGCCTTCACCCGAAAGCACCATTTTAATACCCATTGCTTTAATTTGACGAGCCATTAAATACATAGGGGTTGATGCGCGAATAGTGGTTACATCGTACGTTTCAATGTGGTAAATAACTTCACGTAGTGCGTCAATACCTTCTTGAATAGTAAAAATGATAGGGTGGTGAACAGTACCGATCATATCAGCCACTTTTTGTGCAGCCGCCAAATCAGGTGAACCTTCAAGACCAACAGAGAATGAATGAAGCTTAGGCCACCATGCATCGCTTTCATCATTATCTTCAATACGTTTTGCAGCAAATCGCTGTGTAATAGCCGAAATAACAGATGAGTCTAAACCACCAGAAAGCAATACACCGTATGGTACATCACACATTAGCTGGCGTTTAACTGCCGCTTCTAATGCTTCTTTAACATCTTGAGCTTCTGCGCTGTTATCTTTAACTGCGTCGAAAGTTTCCCAGTCACGTTTGTAATAAGGTTTAAGCTCACCATCTTTGCTGTAAAGGTAATGACCAGGAGGGAATTCTTCAATGTGCTTACAGATTGGCGAAAGTGCTTTAAGCTCAGAGGCAACATAAAAGTTACCGTGCTCATCGTGGCCTGTGTAAAGTGGAATAATACCAATGTGGTCACGGCCAATTAAGTAAGCATCATTTTCTTCATCGTATAAACAAAATGCAAAAATACCATTTAGATCATCTAAAAACTCAGGACCTTTTTGTTTATATAACGCTAAAATAACTTCACAGTCTGATTGAGTCTGAAATTTAAAATCAACCTCTAATTCTGCTGCCAGTTCTTTGTGATTATAAATTTCGCCGTTAACCGCTAAAATATTTGTTTTTTCTGGGTTGTATAAAGGCTGTGCGCCGCTTGATACGCCAACAATGGCTAAGCGTTCATGCACTAAAATCGCTTTTTCAGATGAATAAACACCAGACCAATCAGGGCCTCGATGCCTAAGTAGCTTTGACATTTCAATTGCTTGGGTTCGCAACTGAGCGGCGTTAGATTTAATATCTAATACACCAAAAATTGAACACATAGTAACTCCTCATTCCTATTATGTGTGCGGCAAGGCAACTTTGCGATGCTGCGAAACCTTGTTTTATCAGAAATAATTACTCAAGTCACACTGCTTTTACAATTAATTGAGAATAATTTATGCACCAAGGCAGAGTTGAGTGCACCAAAAAGGTTAAAACGTGGTTGCAATGATTGTTTTTACACCATTATTGCTGTTCAAAGCTTGAGCTATCGTGAGCTTGAGCGTGTTTATATGGGATATTTACACATAATTTCAGCACCATTGTGGTGCATGATGTATAGAAGGCAAATACAAATTAACCATCAAATTTAAATCTAAAAAGTGTGCATTAATAATATTAAAGCTTACTTACAAGGAGCTATTTATGGGTTCTAGTATTCGCTGTGCATTCCAAATACCACTTAATGGGCAAGGCTTATGCTGTGACCTTTAATTAAAAGTGCCTTGGTTATATAGTTCAAACATATATTTTGTAAAGCCAATTACAAAATATATGTTATTAAGCAGCCAATAACTCAAATTAAACATGAGGCACTTTCAAGACAAGTTACTTTTTATTTTTTAGTGCAATTTTTAATTGTTCTAAATGGCCACTCAATTTGTGCTTCGCTTTAGCTGCATCTTCAATAGTAACGTATTCAAACTTTACTAAATCACCCGGTCTAAATTGTGCAAATTGATGAAGATCTGCTTCTATCACAGTCCCAAGTAAAGGATAGCCACCAGTAGTTTGAGCGTCATTTAGTAATACAATAGGATCACCATTTGGTGGTAATTGTATGCTACCTGGGCTAACGCCAATTGATGGTAGTGAGTGAGTATGTGTCAGTGAGTTGACTGCATTTTCCAGCTTGACTCCCATGCGGTTGCTATTATAAGACACCTTAAAGCGTGTATTTATAAAAACATCCGCAATAACATTCCCAAGAATGTGGGTATGTGGGCTTGCGTAAACTCTAATTATTTGTCGTTTAGGGGGGGCTAACGCACCTGTTTGTTTAAAGTTATTATTAATGTATTCGTCTATTGGTAAAATAACGCCTGCGCTTAGCGCTTTGCCATTAAGCCCGCCAAAAGAAGCATTTAAATCAGTAGCGCGCGAATCCATAATTACCGGTGTTTTAATACCACCTTTAACCGCTAAATAGGCTCTCAATCCTGCGCGTCCTGTATTAAAGCATATAGTTTGGTTGGCCCTAACTTTATAACTCCAGCCTGGGTAAATTGGTTTACCATCTATGCTTGCTTGTAAGTCGGCACCATGAAGTGCTATTTCGGTGCTGCATAAAAACGCCAACTCGCATAAGCCAACAGTAATCTCAAGTACTGCGTCATTGTCGTTATTATTTATCAAACGATTAGCAATCACTTGTGCGTAGGGATCTAAACTGCCTGTTTTACTTACCCCTAAGTGCCTATAACCTGTTCGACCAAGATCTTGTATGCTTAATTGCACGCCTGGCTTTATCACTTTAATCATGGGTAATATCCTCACTTAAACTACACGGAACAAACTCAAGCGTATCACCGGGATTAATTAAACAAGGTGTTTGTAAAGTGTGGTCGAATAATTGAGTGCTAGTTTGGCCAATAATATGCCAACCACCAGGAGTGTCGGCAGGGTAAATAGCTGTTTTGTCAGCTCCAATGGCTACAGAACCTTTTGGCACCTTTGTGCGGGGCTCTTTGCGCCTAGGCGTGTGTAAACGTTCATCAAGGCCATGTAAGTAAGCAAATCCGGGTTGAAAACCTAAAAATAAAACGTGGTAATGGGTTTTACTATGGATGTTGACAACATCTTCAGTGGTTAAATTATTATATTGTGCGACGTAGGCTAAATCTTCGCCGTTATAAACAGTATTAATTTTATGATGCTGGGATTTAAAAGATGTGCTTTTTACGTCATCCCAAATAGTTAATAGTGTTTTTTGCCATTTATTTAAATTTTGGGCGTTTTTTAAATACAAAGTAAGAGAATTCATCGCGGGTACTAAATCAGTAAAATCGCCGCTTTGCTTGCAATATTCTGCTAGTGTCCAAATTTTTTTTTGGATAGAGAGTACGTTATTTGGTTCTAAATGCGATGCATCAAAGAGTAATGAGCTGTTACTTAATGCAAAAAGGGAAGGGATCTGACTCATAAATAACCTGATAAAAACAACATATTCTAACGCTAACACAGATAAATTAATTAGTTCATAGTGTTGCGATGAATGAATAGGCATAAATAAATCTTGCAAGCTAACCTGAACTCTGTGTACTTATAAACGTATAGATGAAATTAAAAACACGATAAGGAGGTCTTACTTAGCACGTACATGTTTAAGAGGCATTTTATGAAACACCAGCATTTATTATATTTATCAGGCGCTGCTATTATATTTAGCGCAGGCAGTTTTGCTTTATCGATGGAAAAAGTAGAACACAGTAATTTAGAAGCCACAACGCATGTTGAAACCATAGTACTAGGCTCAGGGTGTTTTTGGGGGGCTGAAAAGCGTTACGAAGCGCTAAATGGTGTTATTAATGCAGAGTCGGGTTATGCCGATGGAAATGGCTTTAAAGCAACGTATAAAAACATAACTGATCAATCACGACGGTTTGACGAAAATAATTACGCTGAAGTTGTACAAGTTATGTATAACAGCAATATTATTTCATCAGAGGATTTACTTAAAACTTACTTTGAAAGTCACGACCCAACGCAAAAAAATCGTCAAGGTAACGACGTAGGTACACAGTATCGCTCAATTATTTTAACTACTTCAGATAAACAAGCCGAAATTGCTAAGCAAGTTAAGTCGCAGTATCAGCAACTATTAACAGACGCTAGTTATGGCAAAATTACCACACAAATTAAACCGCTTGAAGGGTTTGTATCAGCTGAAGAGTATCACCAAAATTACCTTGAAAAGAACCCAAATGGTTATTGCCCCGATCATTCTACCGGTGTTGTTTTTAATAAAAAACCAACCGAAAAAGTTGATAACGCTATGTTATTAACAGGCAAGCAAATTGTTGTTCTTGATTCACGAGAGTACTGCCCATACTGTGAAAAGTTTAAAAATACAGTGGCTAATGATTATAAAGGCACAGTGCCTATGTCGTTTCGTCATGCAGATCAGCTTGAAGGTTTAAAGATTAAATCGGCGACGTGGGCTACGCCTACGATACTTTTTTTAGAAAATGGTGAAGAAGTATATAGCCGTCAAGGTTATGCAAGCCCAGAAGAGTTTTATAAAGCGCTAGGTGCTTTCAAACTGGGTAAAAGTGATGCATATAGAGTGGCATTTAATGCAAGAACGGATCGACCTTACTGCAAGGAATATAAAGCGTTTAAAAATACGCCGGATGGTGTATTTGTAGATAAGTTAAGTGGAGAGCCATTATTTGATACACGAGATAGATTTAACTCAGGTACAGGTTGGTTATCATTTAAACATCCAGTAAAAAATAGTGTCACTCAGCATGATGATAGTAGTTGGGGTATGCAGCGCATAGAACTCAAATCTAAAAGCACAGGTATTCACCTTGGGCATTTATTCCCTGGAGAGGGGCCAAGAGGCACAGACCGTTACTGTATAAATGCGACAGTGCTAGAATTTGTCCCTCGTGATAATTCTTAAGTAATTGTAAAAGAGCTTGGTATTTACTCATGCTAATACCAAGCTCTTTATTACCGTGATCAAATGGTGATTTTACAATCTGTAATAAACTAGAAGCTGTTAAATGATGTCAAATACCTATAATTACATATGAGTTAATAAATTTAGTTATTCAAGTTGGCAGGTAACGGTAAGTAAACCTAAACTAATATAAAATCTTCGATAATGGTGAATTATTAAAACACTCACGTTTTTACTTTCTATGACCACTATACTAGCTTGCGGTAATACTATTGCAGAGCCTAAAAAGAAATATGTGGTTGGTGTGGAGAATATCGAGTATCTGCCATTTTATGATGGCAGTATGACCACCATGCAAGTATATACGGGTTTTAGTCGTGCACTTTTAGAGTTGTTTGCTAAACAAAACAATATACAGTTTGAGTTTTATACGTTACCTATCCCAAGGCTTTACAAAGAATTTGTTGAACACCAACGTGTAGATTTTAAATATCCTGATAATCCTAACTGGCAAAAATCTTATAAATTAAAACAGCAGGTTAGTATCAATTATTCACAGGATTTAATTGTTCCGCATACTGGCATTGCTTCATTAAAAGAAAATATCAGCTTAGGCGATTGCAAAATTATTGGCAAAGTGAGGGGGTTTACCTTACAAGGTATCCCTAGTTTAACTAATAAAGCTAATGTGCGTATTGTAGAGTCTGAAAGTGTACTTGATATGATTTATTTACTTTATAAAAAGCGTATTAATTGCATCTATATTTCACATAACGTGCTTACCTACAACATCAAAGAATTTTTTGACGTGGTTGATCCTGTGTATTTTCAGCATCATCTACCTATAGCTAAGCAAGCTTATAAGCTATCGAGTGTTAATTACCCTGAAGTAGTTCACAAATTTGATATTTTTTTAAAAGAAAATACAGAAGAGATTAATGAATTAAAACGTCGACACCACATAATGATGGAATAATAAGCCAAAAATAAAAACGGCCCATATAAGGTCACCACCCCATATGAACCGTCTTTCACACTGACAACATCTTACACACACAATATAAGATTTGGTTTGCTACACAGTAGCTAATTTATTTATTGCATGGTGCTGGTGGAATAAAAAACAGTCCAAACCAAGTCACCACCTGACCTGAACTGCTTTTTCACACTGACAACATCTTACACACACAATATAAGATTCTTTTCTTACCTAGTTAGAGCTATCACATCCAAAAAGGTTGCATTTATTTGGAGCAAAACAATAAATAAAATTAAAGTATTTAATTATTTGCTTTCGATAAATTAACTTTAAAATAAACGTAGCAGCTCGACAAACGATAAAAATAAAACTAATAAGTGAAAAAAATTAAGCTATAGACTTTAGTCTAACTCGCGAGGCTATAGTGATGATTTTTATAAGTATAATAAAAGTTTATTTAACGAGGAGAGAAGGGCGAAGATTAGGCAACTATTTTAAAATAACTAAAAAGTAGTATTGCGTATTTTAAGCGCTCGCCGCCCTGTATAAGTTAATTTTGGATTTTTCGAAATGTAGATACCACCCATTTAGCAAACAGATCTAGCGCAGGATTAGGTGTGTTAGTTTCATGCTGTACTAAGTAATATTTATCTTTAGTGGTAAGTGGTCGTTCAAATAATTTATATAACCATTGTTCATCAAGCCAGCTTTGGCTAATGGGTAATGGAATAAGTGAAATACCGATACCTTGCTGCGCTGCACGGGCAACACCAAACATGCTGTCTATTTGAATGATTTGTGAAGGCGAGAAGTCATCAATCCCTGCTTTTTCTGCCCATTGATGCCATGCCCATGGGCGTGCTTTATGCAGAATAAGTGGTACTTGATTAAGCGCTTGGCAATGATCATCTTTCCATTGCTTTAAAAGCTTTTCATTACAAGCAGGTATATATTCAAGATTAAATAGCTCTGTAGCTAAGCCTTCGGTGGGTTTACTCGATGATAAAACAATAGATAAATCGCTATGACGGGTTAACTCTTTGCGAGTCTTTAGCGTATCCATTTGCAAGTTTATATTAGGATGCTCTGATGTCCACTCACTTAGCTTTGGCATGAGCAATTCGCTAGCAAAAAATTCAGGCAACGTAATTGTTAAATTAGTATTTTGTTGCATTTGGCTAAATTCATTAATAGTGCCCTCTAGAGTGCTAATAATGGGCGATATAGCATCAAAAAAGTTTTTACCTGCTGTAGTTAAACTAATAGAGCGTGTTTTACGTTGGAATAGCTCTATTCCAAGTTGTTCCTCAAGTTGTTTTATTTGATGGCTTACCGCAGACGGCGTTAAATACAGCTCATTGGCTGCATGCTTAAAACTTAAACTTCTTGCTGCAAAGCAAAAAGAGCGGAGGCCACGTATAGGAGTTTGCATGTTTTCCAGTATTATTTAATTTATTAAGACGCCTATGTAAGGCAAAAATCGAACCAACTATTTAATATAATAATATCATATAGTTAAAAATAAAACTGGCGCTAGTTCACAAAAAAGGTGCAGACTATCTACAAATTAGTGCAATTAATCTAAGCGCTTACATTTTATTTATAACGCTATTATAGATATAAATTTACTACAGATGTATGAATAAGACAGTAATAGGCAAAAAAAATCCCTCTTGCGAGGGATTTTGGGTAACTCAGCGCCATTGGCACTGGGAATGAGGTCGGTACATGGTAAAGCTATTTAAATTTTATGATCAGCAACATTATTTAAAAAACCATTTCTGGTACTTCACCGTCAACAAGTAGTTTACCTGCTGTTTTACTAATGATTTCATCAACTGATACGCCAGGAGCACGTTCTAATAAATGAAATGCGCCGTCTTTAACTTCTAATACGGCTAAATCTGTTACTATTTTTTTAACGCAATTAACGCCTGTAAGCGGTAAAGAGCAGTTTTCTAGCAATTTAGAGTCACCATGCTTACTTGCATGGGTCATAGTAACAACAATATTTTTCGCGCCAGCGACTAAGTCCATCGCGCCACCCATGCCTTTAATCAGCTTTTTAGGGATCATCCACGACGCAATGTTGCCGTTCTGGTCTACTTCAAATGCACCCAGAACGGTTAAGTCTACATGACCACCCCGTATCATGGCAAAACTATCTGCACTATTAAATATGGCTGCGCCTGTTGCAGCTGTCACGGTTTCTTTACCCGCGTTGATCATATCGGCGTCTAATTCTTCTTTAGTAGGGTATGGTCCCATGCCTAACAGACCATTTTCGGACTGTAACATAACTTCTATGCCATCAGGTACATAGTTTGCGACGAGTGTCGGAATTCCTATGCCTAAATTGACGTAGTAGCCGTCTTGTAGTTCTTGTGCAACGCGCATTGCAACTTGTTCACGTGATAATGCCATAACTGTGCTCCTGCTTAATCTCGTGTTGTTACACGTTCAATGCGTTTTTCAAAGTTACCCTTAATAACGCGATTTACAAAAATACCTGGGGTATGAATTTGGCTGGGCTCAAGCTCACCGGGTTCTACAATTTCCTCTACTTCGGCAACGGTAATTTTACCTGCTGTTGCCGCCATAGGGTTAAAGTTCATAGCGGTGTGTCTAAACACTAAATTACCGTATCGGTCGGCTTTCCATGCTTTTACAATGGCAAACTCACCCGTTATAGACTCTTCTAAAATATAAGGGCGACCGTCAAACTCTTTAACCTCTTTACCCTCAGCAACAGGGGTACCGTAACCTGTAGCGGTATAAAACGCCGGGATACCTGCACCGCCTGCACGCATTTTTTCAGCAAGCGTGCCTTGCGGGGTAAGCTCTACATCAATTTCGCCACTAAGAAGTTGTTCCTCAAATAGGGCATTTTCGCCAACGTATGAGGCAATCACTTTTTTTATTTGTTTGTCTTTGAGTAAAATACCCAACCCAAAGTCATCTACACCGCAGTTATTAGACACTACCGTTAGCTCTTTAGTTTTCATGTGCTTAATGTGTTTAATTAAGCCCTCAGGAATGCCGCATAAGCCAAAACCACCAGCAATTACGGTATCGCCATCTTTTAAACCTGCCATTGCAGCTTCGTAACTAGAAACCACTTTATCAAAACCGGCCATGAGACTCTCCTCATTGTGTTAACTGCCATTTGGCGAGTCAAACTATTATTTTTGTGTGTTGTGCATTGCAATTGCCACTTTGCTTACAGGGGCTTTGCCAAGTGCTTGCGTAATTTGCCAACCTGCGTTACTTAACCTTTGTAAATCAATTCCATGTTCAATGCCAAGCCCATTGAGTAAGTAAACAACATCTTCAGTGGCAACATTTCCTGACGCACCCTTTGCATAAGGGCAGCCGCCAAGGCCTGCAACAGCGGCATCAACCGTTGCTATTCCTAAGCTAAGTGCTGCGTAAATATTAGTGAGCGCTTGGCCATAAGTATCATGAAAGTGAACCGCTAATTTAGCTTTATCTATGTGTTGTAATAATAAAGATAACACCTCGGTAATTTTATTGGCGGTACCAACTCCTACGGTATCGCCAAGGCTTACCTCATAACAGCCAAGTGCAAGTAGCTTTTGTGTTACTTCAAGCACTTTTTGTGGCGCTATGTCACCTTCATACGGGCAACCAGCAATGCAGCTTACATAACCACGCACGCGTATGTTATTGGCTTTTGCAAACGCCATTACTTCACTAAAGCGCTCAATACTCTCATCAATGCTGCAGTTTATGTTTTTTTGGCAAAACGATTCGCTTGCAGCAGTAAAAATAGCAAATTCTCTAACACCTGCATCTAGGGCAGCTTGAGCACCTTTTAAATTAGGCGTAAGGGCACTTAAATTTACATGGGGTAAATCAAGTGCTTTTATCACGTCGGCTGAGTCGGCCATTTGTGGCACCCATTTAGGTGATACAAATGCGCCTGCTTCTATATCTTTTAAGCCTGCATCACTGAGTGCATTAATTAAGGTGATTTTATCTTTTGAAGACACCGCTTTTTCGTTTTGCAGACCATCGCGGGCACCCATTTCTACAATACGCACTTTTTTAGGAAAGGCGGACATTACGATGCCTCCTGCGCCGTGGTATCTTCTACAATTGCAAGTAGGGCACCATGGGTTACAAGTTCGCCCTCGGCAAAACAATAACTTTGTAAAATACCATCGTGTGGAGCGCTCAGTGTGTATTCCATTTTCATGGCTTCAATAATAACAACCGCATCGCCTTTGGTTAAAGTGCTTCCTACTTCAACTAAATGCTTAACGACTGTGCCATTAAGTGGCGCAGCAAGTGGCAGTGCGTCATTTTCATGGCTGCTAATGTAATGTTTAGTATTTAAAGCAAGCTTGATTTGCAGCGCACCAAACATCACGCTAATACTGTTATCAACATGGCTTACATGGGCGGTAAATTTTTCGCCATTAATAAACACGCTGTATACGTTTTGGATTATTTCACCCGTTACCTCAAACGGTTTTTCATTATGGTTAATGACATAACCCGCTTTAGTTTTAACGGCGTTTATAGGTAAATCTGTAAATGGAACATCCACTTTTTGCGGTGCATTAAGCGTAAAACCACTTAATTGTTGCCAAGGGCTTGCACTTTGCTTTGCTTCGTTTTTAGCGCTAAGCGATTCAAGGTAAGCAAAGGCTGCAATTACGTGTGCTTTTTCAAGTTCGATACTATCAACACTCACTAATGCTTCACCTTGCTCAGCGATAAAGTGGGTACTTGGCGCACCTTGAGCAAACGTAGGGTGGCTTGCTAAGTTATGTAAAAAGCCAATGTTAGTGCTAAAACCCGCTAAGTGAAATTGCTCAAGTGCTTGGCGTAAACGCGATAATGCTTGTTCTCGGTTATCATCATGCACAATCAGCTTTGCAATCATAGGGTCGTAAAACGGGCTTATTTCATCGCCTTGTGCAATACCGGTATCAATACGTACAAATTCACTATTAAGTGGTGTGCTTAACGCTTCTATTGTGCCAGAGCAGGGAATAAAGTCGTTACTTGGATCTTCTGCATAAATACGCGCTTCAAAACTATGACCCAGTAATTGAATATCACTTTGTGTTAGTGGCAGCGTTTGCCCAGCGGCAATATTAATTTGCCAATTAACTAAATCTACACCAGTTACCATTTCGGTTACTGGGTGTTCTACTTGCAGGCGCGTGTTCATTTCCATAAAGAAAAACTCATCTCCGCACAGCAAAAACTCAACCGTACCTGCACCTCTGTAATTTATTGCCAGGGCACAGCGTACTGCGGCTTCACCCATTTCTTTGCGTAGTTCATCGCTTAAACCAGGCGCAGGGGCTTCTTCAATTACTTTTTGATGACGGCGCTGCAGGGAACAATCCCGATCACCTAAATACACACAGTTACCGTGGTTATCGGCAAATACTTGCACTTCTACATGGCGAGGCTGGTTAACGTAGCGTTCAAGCAGTACTAAGTCGTTACCAAAACCAGCTATTGCTTCACGCTGTGCGCCCTCAAGTGCAGTTATAAAGTCTTTGGCTTGCTCAACAACGCGCATGCCTTTACCGCCACCACCAAAGGCCGCTTTAATTAGCACGGGGTAGCCAATTTTTTCAGCCTCAGATTGTAAAAAAGCAGGGTCTTGATTATCACCATAATACCCAGGCACTAGCGGCACATTGGCAGCGGCCATTATTTCTTTAGCGCGGGTTTTAGAGCCCATAGCCTCTATGCTGCTTGCAAGTGGGCCAATAAACGCAATATTGTTAGCTTCACAGGATTTAGCAAATTCGCTGTTTTCAGATAAAAACCCATAACCTGGGTGAATACAGTCAGCGCCTGCATTTTTAGCTACTTGCAAAATTTTGTCGGCGACTAGGTATGAGTCTTTACTGGGTGCTGGGCCAATGTGGTAGGCCTCATCAGCGATTTTTACATGTTGTGCATGTTTGTCGGCGTCAGAATAAACAGCCACCGTCGTTAGGCCCATTTGTTTTGCACTTCGCATTATACGGCATGCAATTTCACCACGGTTGGCAATTAATATCTTTTTTAAATTGTGTGTGTTCATAGTTAATCCTACAGTTGCCAAGCGGGAGGGCGTTTATCAAAAAAGGCACTTAGCCCTTCCTGGCCTTCATCAGATACACGAATTTTTGCAATACGTTCGGCCGTGAGCTCAATAAGTTCATCGTTAATTGGCTTATTTGCTACATCATTAATTAATGACTTAGCGGCTTTTACAGCGACAGGGCCGTTATCGATTAATGTTTGCAGCATGTTATCAAGCGCACAATCTAAATTACCGGTTACCTGATGAACCAAACCAAGTTGTTTTGCTGTGTGGGCATCAAACACCTCGGCGGTTAAAAAGTAGCGACGCGCAGCGCGCTCACCAATGGCTTTAATTACATAGGGGCTAATTACCGCAGGAATAAGCCCCAGCTTTACTTCACTTAAGCAAAACTGGGCATCATCTTTACTTAGGGCAATATCGCAACATGCAATTAAGCCTAACGCTCCGCCAAACGCAGCGCCTTGTACAGCACATATGGTTGGATGAGGGGAGGTCGCTAACACCTGCATTAATTTAGCGAGCTGCATAGAGTCGGCAAGATTATCGTCGTAATTGTTATCAGCCATTGATTTCATCCAGGCTAAATCGGCACCTGCAGAAAAATGCTTTCCTTCAGTTTTTAAAACCAAAGCGCGAATATCGAGCGTATTTGCATGCTCTATGCACTGAATCAGCTCGTGTATTACTTCACTATTAAATGCGTTACGTTTTTCAACTCGGCTTAAAACAAGTACAGCCACATTAGATTTTGTTATTTGTAGTGTTACTGACATTTTTGCGCTCCGGTTACATTCTAAATACGCCAAACTTAGAGTCTTGCTCGGGTGCATTTTTAGCTGCACTTAAGGCAAGGCCTAATACGTTACGCGTATCGGCAGGGTCAATAATGCCGTCGTCCCACAAGCGCGCACTTGCGTAATACGGATGGCCTTGCTCTTCGTATTGATCAATAATTGGCTTTTTAAAATCGCTAACTTCTTGCTCGCTCATGCTATGGCCTTTACGTGCTAAACCATCTTGCTTAACTTGCGCCATTACACCTGCGGCTTGCTCACCGCCCATTACTGAAATACGGGCATTGGGCCACATCCACATCATGGTTGGTTCAAATGCGCGGCCACACATACCGTAGTTACCCGCGCCGTAAGAGCCACCAATTAGCACCGTAAATTTAGGCACATCGGCACACGAAACCGCCATCACCATTTTAGCGCCGTGCTTTGCTATGCCTTCAGCTTCGTATTTTTTACCCACCATAAAGCCGGTAATATTTTGTAAAAACACTAAAGGAATATTGCGCTGAGCACACAGCTGAATAAAGTGCGCGCCTTTTTGCGCCGACTCACTAAATAAAATGCCGTTATTAGCCACTATGCCAACCGGGTTGCCATAAATGCTGGCAAAACCGGTGACGAGCGTTTCACCAAAGTAACGTTTAAATTCATCAAATGATGAGTCGTCCACTGTGCGCGCTATTACTTCGCGTACATCAAACGGCTTTTTAAGGTCGGTGCCTACAATGCCGTAAAGCTCGTTTATATCGTAACGTGGCGGTTTAATATCCTCTAGCTCTTGTTTAAGTAACGGCGCTGTAGGGCGCGTGTAGTTAATACGCTCAATACATTGGCGCGCAATAGACAGCGCATGCACGTCGTTTTCAGCAAAGTGATCAGCAACCCCTGATATTTTACAATGCACATCCGCACCGCCTAATTCTTCAGCGCTTACTACTTCACCTGTGGCTGCTTTTACAAGCGGCGGGCCTGCTAAAAATATAGTGCCTTGCTCTTTTACAATTATGCTTTCATCGGCCATTGCGGGTACGTATGCGCCACCAGCGGTACATAAACCCATTACCACAGCAATTTGAGGAATACCTTTACCCGACATACGTGCTTGATTGTAAAAAATGCGGCCAAAATGCGATTTATCAGGAAATACATCGTCTTGCTCAGGCAGGTTAGCACCGCCCGAGTCAACCAAATAAATACACGGTAAGTGGCAGCGCTCAGCTATGTCTTGTGCGCGTAAATGCTTTTTAACAGTAAGTGGAAAGTACGTACCGCCTTTTACAGTGGCATCGTTTGCGATGATCATGCACTCAATGCCTTTAACTCGGCCAATACCTGCCACTACACCTGCACAGGCAATTTCTTGTTCGTACACACCAAAGGCTGCAAATTGCGAAATTTCTAAAAACGGTGAGCCTTCATCTAATAAAGTACTAATGCGGTCGCGTACAAATAATTTACCCCGGCCTTCGTGGCGCTCCTTTAATGCAGCACCACCGCCTAAGCTAATAGTGGCCACTTTATTATGTAAATCATCAACTAAAGCCGCCATATTTTTGTGATTTTGCACAAAAGTAGGATCGTGAGGATTAACGCTCGATTTTAATATCGTCATAACTTAATCCTTAACGGCTTTCAGTGAATAGTTCGCGGCCAATTAGCATGCGGCGAATTTCTGATGTACCAGCGCCAATTTCGTATAATTTGGCATCACGTAGTAAGCGCCCTGTGGCGTATTCGTTTATGTAGCCGTTACCACCTAAAATTTGAATGGCATCTAGCGCCATTTTGGTGGCAAGCTCAGCGGCATATAAAATAGCACCAGCGGCATCTTTACGAGTGGTTTCCCCGCGGTCGCAGGCTTTTGCAACCGTATAAACGTATGAGCGCGCTGCATTCATTTGCGTATACATGTCGGCTACTTTGCCTTGAATTAACTGAAATTGCCCAATAGGGGTGTCAAACTGTTTACGCTCATGAATGTACGGCACAACTATATCCATACACGCTTGCATAATGCCAAGTGGGCCTGCAGCAAGTACCACACGCTCGTAATCAAGGCCGCTCATTAGTACCTTAACGCCTTCGTTTAAGTTACCTAAAATGTTTTCTTCGGGTACTTCGCAGTTTTCAAACACCAGTTCACAGGTGTTAGAGCCACGCATGCCAAGTTTGTCGAGCTTTTGCGCAGTAGAAAACCCAGCAAAGCTGCTTTGTACAATAAAAGCGGTAATGCCTTTAGCGCCGGCGTTTAAATCTGTTTTTGCGTAAATAACAAATGTGTGTGCGTCGGGGCCATTGGTGATCCACATTTTATTACCATTTAAAATGTACTTATCGCCTTTTTTTTCGGCTTTAAGTTTCATCGATACCACGTCAGAGCCTGCATTAGGCTCGCTCATGGCAAGGGCACCAATATGTTCGCCGCTAATAAGCTTAGGTAGGTATTTTTCTTTTTGTGCTTGATTACCGTTACGGTTAATTTGATTTACACACAAGTTTGAATGCGCACCATAGCTTAAGCCAATTGAGGCACTAGCACGGCTAATTTCTTCCATTGCAATTACATGCTCTAAGTAACCTAAGCCTGCACCGCCAAAGTCTTCAGAAACGGTCATGCCCAGTACACCCATTTCGCCCATTTGCGGCCAAAGCTGATTAGGAAACGCGTTTTCCATATCGGTTTGTTCTGCAAGCGGTGCTATTTCTTGGCTTGCAAAGCTATTTACATGGTCGCGGATCATATCGGCGGTTTCGCCTAGGCCAAAGTTCATCTCTTTATAAAGTGAAATAGTGCTCATGATTCATTCCTGTGTGAGTGTGTGTTGTCAGTGTGTTTTTATTATTAAAATAGGCTACTCGTCTATTTTATTGAGTGTGTCTCTGCAGCGGCGCTCCGCTGTCACTAATTCCATAAGCACAACTTTTATATCGTCCATTTGTTGAGAAAGGTCGGCTTTTTTCTCAGCTATTAAGTCGAGCATAGTCACCAGCTGTTTAGCGCTTGATTTATCGGCGTCGTACAGTTCAAACAAACGGCCTGTTTCAGCAAGCGTAAAGCCTAAGCGTTTACCGCGTAATATAAGTTTTAAGCGAACTTTGTCGCGCTTTGAATAAATACGGGTTTGGCCGTTACGCTCTGGGCTTACTAAGCCTTGGTCTTCGTAAAAACGAATAGAGCGGGTAGTAATATCAAACTCTTTAGCTAAATCGCTAATGCTAAAGGTTTGTTCGTTACTGCCAGGTACGTTGGCTGAACTTGCGAAGTTTGTTTGGTTATCTGGTTTCATAGTTGTGTTTACCTCATTCGAATAACTCCAATATAAGTGAAGTTTACGTAAAGGTAAAGCTCAGTGTGGTATGAAACTATTTATAAAGGAGTGTTGGCGTGAAATGTTAAATTTAATTATTAATATTCAGTGGTTTATTTTTATTTGCATTGATTAACCGTACTACTGGAAAATAAACCTTACACTTTTAAAACTAAAAATTAAGCGCTTTTTAGTTGACGTTAGCGTAAACGTTAGTATTGTGTATGGGTATTAAATAATAAATGAATACTAAATTAATAGAGCAAATATTCTAACAACTATTTGCATAGAAATACAACGGAGTTAGTTATGACTTTAGAATCAGTGGTAATTGTAGCAGCTAAGCGTACGCCTATGGGCGGCTTTATGGGCGCATTAACCGATGCACAATCTACCGAGCTTGGCGCTACCGCCATTGCAAGTGCACTGGCACAAACTGGTTTAGCTAATGATGCAATAGATGAAGTAATTATGGGCTGTGTTTTGCCAGCAGGCCTTGGACAAGCGCCTGCTCGCCAAGCCATGTTAAAAGCAGGCCTTGCTCTGGGTACCGGTGCCACTACCATTAATAAAGTATGTGGTTCTGGTTTAAAAGCAGCCATGCTAGCAAACGACTTAATTAAAGCGGGCTCAATTAGCAGCGCAATTGCCGGCGGTATGGAAAGCATGAGTAATGCACCTTACTTTATACCTAAGGCGCGTGGTGGTATGCGAATGGGCCACGGTGAAATTAAAGATCACATGATGAGCGACGGCCTAGAAGATGCTTACGATAACAAAGCAATGGGCTGTTTTGCACAATACATCGCCGATGAGTACGGCATTGGCCGTGAGCAAATGGATGAGTTTGCCCTGGGCTCGTTAAGTAAAGCTAATACAGCAATTGAAAACGGCAGCTTTGAGAACGAAATTGCGCCGCACACCATCAAAACCCGTAAAGGCGATGTAACCGTATCGGTTGATGAGCAACCCGGTAATGCCCGCCCAGAAAAAATACCAAGCCTGCGTGCTGCCTTTAAAAAAGACGGCACCATTACGGCGGCTAATTCATCGTCAATTTCTGATGGTGGCGCAGCGCTTATATTAATGAGCGAATCAAAAGCAAAAGCGCAAGGCTTAACACCGCTTTGTAAAATTGTAGCGCACAGCACGCACTCTCAAAAACCAAGTGAATTTACAGTAGCACCTGTGGGCGCAATGAACAGCGTGCTTGAAAAAGCAGGTTGGACTACCGCTGATGTAGACCTGTGGGAAATTAACGAAGCCTTTGCAATGGTTACCATGCTTGCTATTAACGAATTAAAGCTTGATGAGAGCATAGTAAACGTAAATGGTGGCGCGTGTGCACTTGGCCACCCAATTGGTGCCAGCGGCGCGCGAATTTTAGTCACGCTTATTCACGCACTTAAAAACCGTGGCCTTAAAAAAGGCATTGCGTCTTTATGTATTGGTGGCGGCGAAGCCGTAGCCATGGCTGTAGAGGCTTACTAACAAAGCAGTTAATTAACTAACAGCAACTAAAATGCACCGTACTTATACTAATAACAAAACGGTGCCATTTTTTAAAAGAACACACTAACAACAGGATTTACACATGCACCAAGTTCCACTACTTATAAATGGCGAATTTGTTCAGTCGGCTTCTAAAGAGCTTATTGATGTAATTAACCCCGCAAATCAAGAAGTACTTGCACAAGTTCCATGTACTACCGACTCAGAAATGGATGCAGCTATTGCCTCGGCCTCAGAAACATTTAAAACGTGGAAAAACGTGCCAATTACCGAGCGTGCCCGCATTATGATGAAATACGCGGCGCTATTAAAAGAGCACCACGATGAGCTTGCAACTATTATTTGCCACGAACTAGGTAAAACGTTTGAAGATGCTAAAGGCGATGTATGGCGCGGTATTGAAGTAGTAGAACAAGCAGCTAACGCACCGTCATTAATGATGGGCGAAACAATGGAAAACGTTGCCCGTAAAATAGATACCTATTCTTACATGCAGCCTCTAGGCGTTTGTGCAGGCATTACTCCGTTTAACTTTCCGGCGATGATCCCACTTTGGATGTTTCCGCTAGCTATTGTGTGTGGTAACACCTTTATTTTAAAACCCTCTGAGCAAGACCCGCTCACTCCCATGCGTTTAGCTGAGCTATTTATTGAAGCCGGCGCACCAAAAGGCGTATTACAAATTGTTCACGGTACAAAACCACAAGTAGACCGCCTACTAGAAGATAAAGCCGTGCGTGCAATTTCGTTTGTAGGTTCGTGTGGCGTAGGTGCTTATATTTATTCTAAAGGCACACAAAACCTTAAGCGCGTGCAAGCGTGTGTGGGTGCTAAAAACCACATGGTTATTATGCCAGATGCGAGTAAGTCACATGTTGTAAATAACCTAGTTGGCGCCTCAGTTGGTGCCGCAGGCCAGCGCTGTATGGGTATTTCGGTTGCTGTGTTTGTAGGCCAAGCAAGCGAGTGGGTAGATGAAATAAAAGCAGGCTTTGAAAACGTACGCCCAGGCGTATGGGATGATAAAAACGCAGCCTACGGCCCACAAACATCAAAAGCCGCAAAAGAGCGTATTTTATCGCTTATAGCAAGCGGTAAAGAGCAAGGCGCAACTTGTTTAATAGATGGTTCACACTTTACTGTAGAAGGCTTTGAGCAAGGAAACTGGGTTGGCCCAACACTATTTACCGATGTAACCAAAGAGATGGATTTATACAAAGAAGAAATTTTTGGTCCTGTGCTTGCCTGTATGTTTGTAGATACGCTAGATGAGGCAATTGCCCTTATTAACGAAAGCCCATACGGTAACGGTACATCACTATTTACTTCAAGTGGTGCTGTTGCTCGTAAATTTCAACACGAAATAGAAGTAGGGCAAGTGGGTATTAATGTGCCTATTCCGGTGCCGCTGCCGTTTTTCTCGTTTACAGGTTGGAAAGGCTCGTTTTATGGCGATACTCACACCTACGGGAAGCAAGGTATACGTTTTTACACAGAAACTAAAACCATTACCTCACGTTGGTTTGAAGACGACATTGCTTCAGGTCCAAACATGAGCATTAATTTAAAATAAACACACTCAAAAATAATAATAAAGAAGAGCGCAAAGGCTAAACTCGCTGACAAGCAACTAGAACACACACATCAGCCTTTGCCGCTCTTCACACCTATCCCAATAGGGCACACTAACAACACACAATTAAAGAGGTCTAACATGGACTTTAACTTATCAGAAGATCAACACGCCTTTGCAGAAACAGCACGCCAATTTGCCGAATCAGAGCTTGCCCCACATGCAGCAAAGTGGGATCGCGAGCATATTTTTCCTAAAGAGTCGATTAAAGCCGCAGGCGAGCTTGGTTTTTGTGGTTTATACACGCCAGAGGAAGCCGGCGGCCTTGGGTTATCTCGTTTAGATTCAAGCATTATATTTGAGCAGCTTGCTATGGGCTGTACTGCAACAACGGCCATGTTAACCATACATAATATGGCGACCTGGATGGTGGCAAGTTTTGGTACCGACGCAGTTAAAGACACATACGTAGAACAATTAGTAATGGGCGAGCTACTTGCCTCTTATTGTTTAACAGAGCCAGGCTCAGGCTCAGATGCGGCATCACTAAAAACAAAAGCCGTACTTGAGGGTAATGAGTACGTTATTGACGGCTCAAAAATGTTTATATCGGGCGCGGGCGAAACCGAAGTATTAGTGGTAATGGCGCGCACTGGTGGTGAAGGCGCAGCGGGTATTTCGGCATTTGTAGTACCGGCCGATGCTAAAGGTGTTGAATACGGAAAAGCAGAAGAAAAAATGGGTTGGAATGCACAACCAACACGCTTAATTAGTTTTGAAGATGTGCGTATACCTGCGCACAACTTATTAGGTAAAGAAGGTGAAGGCTTTAAATTTGCAATGCAAGGCTTAGATGGCGGGCGCATTAATATTGCAACGTGCTCAATTGGTACAGCACAAGCCGCGCTAAACACGGCAAAAAGGTACTTAAAAGAGCGCACTCAATTTGGTAAGCCACTGGCTGCGTTTCAAGCACTACAATTTAAAATTGCAGATATGAATACCGAACTTGTAGCAGCACGCCAAATGGTAAGGCTTGCGGCATTTAAACTTGATAATAACGACGCTGAAAAAACAACCTACTGCGCCATGGCTAAACGCTTTGCGACCGATGTTGGCTTTAACGTGTGTAACGATGCACTGCAAATTCATGGTGGTTACGGTTACATAAAAGAATACCCGCTTGAGCGCCATGTACGTGATGTGCGCGTTCATCAAATTTTAGAAGGCACAAACGAAATTATGCGCGTAATAATAGCGCGCCGTATTTTAGCTGAATCTGCAAGCGACGTTTTATAAGGAGCAAGTTATGTCACAATCAAAGCCGTGTATTGAATTAACAACCGAAGGCCATGTTGCTATTTTAACTATGTGTAACCCGCCAGCTAATACCTGGACAAAAGACACCTTAATTGACTTAAAAAACAAAGTTAACGAGCTTAATAACAACAAAAATATTTATGCCTTAGTACTTACCGGCGAAGGCGAGAAATTTTTTAGCGCCGGTGCCGATTTGAACGTATTTGCCAGTGGCGATAAAGGCGTTGCCGCTGATATGTCGCGTGTATTTGGCGAAGCATTTGAAGCACTGACTAATTTTACAGGGGTGTCGGTTGCGGCCATTAATGGTTATGCCATGGGCGGCGGGCTAGAAGTGGCGCTTGCGTGTGATATACGCATAGCAGAAGAGCAAGCACAAATGGCACTGCCAGAGGCAAAAGTGGGTTTATTACCGTGCGCGGGTGGCACACAAAATTTAGCATGGCTTGTAGGTGAAGGCTGGGCAAAACGCATGATTTTATGCGGCGAGCGCTTAAAAGCCGATAAAGCCTTGCAAATTGGCTTAGTAGAAGAAGTAGTCCCACAAGGTGAAAGCTTTGCAGCGGCGTTAAAACTTGCCAATCAAGTAAGCGAACAAAGCCCAAGCTCGGTAGCTGCATGTAAAACGCTTATACAAAAAGGCCGCCATCAACCTATGGCAAGTGTATTACCACTTGAGCGTGAATTGTTTGTTGGTTTGTTTGATACACAAGATCAACAAGAGGGTGTAAGTGCCTTTTTAGAAAAACGCCGCGCTAACTGGGTAAACGGCTAATGAGTAATTTAACGTTATTAAATAATGCAGACGACCCCGTGCTATTTGAAACGGCAACCGCAGCAAACGGCAGCTTAATTGGGCTTATTACACTTAACGTACCAAAAGCATTAAACGCACTCAATTTTGACATGATCAAATTATTAGAGCCGCACCTGCGCGCTTGGCAAGACGATGATGCAATTGCAATGGTTATTTTAAAAGGCGCAGGCGATAAAGCCTTTTGCGCTGGTGGCGATGTAGTTAGCCTGCATCATGCAATGGCGCAAGGTAAACCCACAAGCCTTGTTGAAGAGTTTTTTACTCTTGAGTACCAGCTTGATTACCTTATTCATACCTTTGATAAACCAATTCTAGTTTGGGGTAACGGCATAGTAATGGGTGGCGGTTTAGGCCTAATGGCCGGTGCTAGCCACCGGGTAGTAACCGAAACATCGCGCATTGCTATGCCAGAGCAAACCATTGGCTTATACCCAGATGTAGGCGGCAGTTACTTTTTACATAAAATGCCACAAGGTGTGGGGCTATTTTTAGGGCTAACGTCGGCTTCTATTAATTGTGAAGATGCATGCTTTGTATCGCTTGCCGATCACTTTATCGACAGCACTAAATATGATGACATGCTAGCGCAAATTTTAGCTGCTAAGTGGGGCAAAACTGCAAGCTTAAATCATGAGCGTTTAACTAAATTATTAACCGATTTAGATAACCAATCTGCGCGTATGCCAAAAGGTAATATTAAAGCTAACTTAGCAACCATTCAAAAATTAGCTGAATTTAATACGCTACAAGAACAAGTTGATTATATTTTAGGCCTAACTACTGACGATAAATGGCTGCAACGCGCCCAAAAGTCACTCAAGCATGGCTGCCCACTAAGTTGTGCACTTGTAAGTGAGCAATTAAAAGCCAGTAAAGGCAAAAGCTTATTAACGTGTTTTAAAATGGAGCTGGGTATGTCGGTACGCGCTGGCGAAGTAGGTGAATTTCAAGAAGGCGTAAGAGCACTATTAATAGATAAAGACGGCGCGCCTAATTGGCAATACAAAACACTGAGCGATGTACCACAAACAATAATAGATAGCTTTTTTGCTAATCGCTTTGGCGAAAATCACCCACTCAATGGCTTACACACGCCATCACACACATAAAGGAAAGACGATGACTAAACTCAACATTGGTTTTATCGGCTTAGGTAATATGGGCGGCCCAATGGCGGCTAACTTAATTAAAGCCGGCCACAGTGTTACGGCATTCGATTTAAACCAGTCGGTCTTAAATGAACTTGCAAGCAAAGGTGCACACGCAGCTGAAAATGCAAAAACATGTGCAACCAATGCCGATATACTTATTAGTATGTTGCCAGCAGGCAAACATGTTAAATCGCTTTATTTAAGTAATAACGACGACAGCGGCCTAATTAATGTGCTGAGCAAAAACACCTTAGTGATAGATTGCTCAACAATAGATGCCGAATCGGCGCGTGTGGTTGGCAGCGCACTTGGCGAGCAGGGTATTAGCTTTGTAGATGCACCGGTATCGGGCGGCGTTGCGGGCGCAGCAGCTGGCACGCTTACGTTTATTGTAGGGGGTAGTAAAGCTGCGTTTAATACCGCACAACCTGTGCTTAATGATATGGGTAAAAACATATTCCATGCAGGCGACATTGGCGCAGGGCAAGTTGCAAAAATATGTAACAACATGCTACTTAGCATTTTAATGGCAGGTACCAGCGAAGCACTGCAAATGGGTATTAATAATGGCTTAGACCCTAAAGTACTTAGCGACATTATGACAGCAAGCTCTGGCCGTAACTGGACGCTTGAACTTTACAACCCATGCCCAGGCGTAATGGATACAGCCCCTGCAAGTAACGATTACAAACCAGGCTTTATGGTCGATTTAATGGCTAAAGATTTAGGCCTTGCCATGGAATCCGCGCAGCAAAGTAATTCATCAACCCCAATGGGGTCAATGGCTAAAAATTTATACACTATGCTACAACACCAAGGTGCAGGCAGTGATGATTTTAGTGCCATTTTTAAACTTTTTTCTAAGTAGGAGCAAGGCGTGGAAATTAAAAATAACACGGTAGTAATAACCGGTGGTGCACAAGGTTTAGGCTTTGCAATGGCACAAAAGTTTGCCCTTATGGGCGCTAACATTGCACTTATAGATATGGCGCAAGAGTTATTAAACACAGCGTGCGAGCAACTAACACAGCTTGAAGGTGTATCAGGCACTATTAAAGGTTACGCTGCAAACGTAACTGTTGAGAGCGAAGTAGAAAACGTATTTAATACCATTAATAGCGATTTTGGCCACATTGGTGTGCTTATAAACAACGCCGGCATTTTACGCGATGGCATGTTTATTAAAGCTAAAGACGGCAAAGTGGTTAAAAAAATGTCCCTTGAGCAATTTCAATCGGTGATTGATGTAAACCTTACTGGCGTATTTTTAGCAGGGCGAGAAGCTGCAAGCCACATGATTGAATCAGGCAAAGGCGGTGTAATTGTGAATATGTCAAGCGTAGCGCGCGCAGGTAACATAGGCCAAACAAACTACGCAGCATCAAAAGCTGGCGTAGTGGCACTTACCACCACATGGGCTAAAGAGCTTGGCCGCTTTGGTATACGCGTAGGCGCTATTGCACCAGGTGTAATAAGCACCGCCATGACCGATGCCATGAAACCCGAAGCCAAACAACGTATGCTCGCTGTAACGCCCGTAGGGCGCTTAGGCGAAAGCGACGAAATTGCCCATACTGCACAGTACATAATCGAAAACGACTTTTTTACCGGCCGCGTGGTAGAAATAGACGGCGGTATTCGTTTGTAACTTGTCAGCTCTCATTTAATTATTAAAAGCACAGCTCAAGCGAGTTGTGCTTTTTTGTTTTAAATAGGGGAGGTTTATAATCTTGAAAAAGGGCTAACAACCCCGTTAGCACCTTGTTGTAAAACATGCGTAGGATACCCGCTGAATTAAAACGTTGAACATTTTAGCGTTCTAAATAACTCATTAACTGCGTTAAAAACTTCTCATATAGATAAACTATATAACTAAGTATTTGCCTTGTTACTGAGCTATTTATCTATCGCTATAATTGTTCACTAATTCAATACAGCGGGAATTATGTGCATAGTACGTATGTCACTGTAGTCTAACTAAGTTTGTACTGTGCGTATATCAGCGCCGCTTTGCAGCAAGTGCGTAGCTTTATTACCCTTACTGTTCCAAATGCGTATGTTTTTATAGTCGAAGTCAATATCTTGAACTCTTATTTTTACTGCTTCCATCAGCCGTAAACCACTTCCATATAGCAGGCTTGCTATCAAATAATGTCGCTTATTTATATTTCTAAAAAGTAGCGATACCTCAGTTTGTGTAAGTACGACAGGAAGTTTCTGTTGGCGGCTACTTTTAATGAAATTTAAATCGAATGAAAGCTCATTCTTGATAATATGTTTATATAAAAAAGCAAGTGCATTTAAAGCGGTTGCTTGTGTTCTCGCTGCCACTTTTTTAGTAACTGTTAAGTGATTTAAAAATACTTCTACTTCATTATTGCCCATACTGGTAGGGTGTCGCTTATTATGAAAATGGATATAGGCAGTAATCCAAAAGACATAAGTTTCAATGGATTTTTTAGCATAATGATGGCTATACATATAGTTGATAATACTATTAAGGAAAGCGGACTTAGTTTTCATTTCAAACCCTATTCACCTGTATTTATATACAGTGTTGGTGTTTTTCCTCCTAAGTCAAGAAATGAGGACGTTTTCCTCTTTTCTTCATTTTAAAAAAAGAACAGCCGACTTAAAGTTTAAAGCTGGCAATGTGTTACAGGATTTGTTATTTATATTAAAAGTAATTAAGAGGACATACATTACTCATAAAAAGAGGAAAGTGTCCTCTGATAAAGTTGTTATGGTACTAGGAGTAAATATGCACTTTTGTCCTTATCTTGGCAAAAAAGTACATGAAGATAATTGTTCTAGTGAACATATAATTCCGTTGTCACTTGGAGGAGTTAATGGTTTCGAAATTCCAGTGGATGCTGAAATCAACAAGATTATAGGATCTCAGATTGATGGAAAACTGAGTAATGATTTCATAATCCAACTTGCTAGGGGCAGGTTAAAGGCAAAAGGGCATAGTGGCAAACCAGTAGTGCCTAAAATAACTAAAGCCACAATTGAAGGTAATAATAACCCTATATCATTATCTTTTCCGAACAATCAACTCCATATATATGATCCCAGGTTAAAGGCTGATGTATATCCTGAAAGCGTAACGTTATCGGCCAAAAAGGACGCTACATTGGATATTAAGTTTATTGCTAAAGTTACTTTGTCAGCGGGATATTATTTTTGGTCTGACGATTTCGAAGATGCTGTTTCGTGCGACCAGTTGAGGTATATGTTGCTACATGACAACCTCAATGATTGGAGCTTTGATGATGTTTTTTCAGTGAAGTTCGAAACGCTCGTTTTGAATAATAACTCATTTTTAATACATTTTATGTCTGTCATACATGATCACTTTCCGGATGAAACAACAATTGCATTTATTCCTTCTTACGAAAGTGACCGATTACTAGTATCAGTATCTGTGTTGGGTGTGTATCTTGGTTATTTACATGTATATATGGATGCTAAAAAAGTTCAAAAAAAAAATGGGTTCATTGCATCTTTAAGTGGTGGAAAAATAAAATTAAATGACTTCGATGACGATACGGCAAGTACCATAACAAGGCATTTAAACGGAACTAAAACAGTGGGTTAGGTTTCGCTTCGCTACACATTTTAACCCACTATTTTAGTCCGCTTAATGCGGCGTTATGTTGATTAGGAGTATCCGTGTCAAATCGTGAATTTGAATTAGTAAAAATATCTAATGCGGCGCAAGATAAGATTACATACTTTTTAATGGCGGCTGCTGCTTCTGGTATAGGCTTTGCCATATCACAAACTAAAACGGAAGCTTTAGTTTTACATCATTTAATTTGGCTTTTTGCTGTCTTGGTTTGGTCGGTTAGTTTTTGGGCTGGAATCAGACTTACTATGAACGGTAACAGTGTTAAATTTAAAAACGTGGCATATGTTAGGAGCCTTAATGAGCTGAAAAACTTCGAGGAAACTGAGGCTAAAGAACTAGAAAGTCTAACACACACAAAATTTAATGAATCGTTTGAAATACATCAAACCCGCATGGGATTTTGGGGGAGGTTACAAATGTATACTTTATTGCTTGGCGCATTAGTTTATATCTCTTGGCATTTAGTTCGGATGTGTTTACAAACATCAACATAACAAGAAAATCAACAAGGACACGTAACAGTTGGCTACGTTTCGCTTCGCTACACAATTTTAGCCAACCATTACTTAGCCTGTTATTTAGGCGTTATGTTTCGAGTAGGAATCAATAAACTCTTATGTTGTATATACTTGGCGGTCTGCCCGCGACAGGCAAAACTGAACTTTCAAAGTATTTATCTTCCTCATTGGGTGCAGTCCATATTCGCATCGACACTATCGAACAAGAATTGAAAAGCTGTGGATTTAACAAGTTATATGACGAGGGTTATAAGATTGCTTTTGCTCTCGCGCTAGAGAACCTAAAAAACGGCCTTTCTGTAGTGGCAGACTCAACCAATCCAGTTTTAGAATCTCGTGAAGCGTGGATAAGCGTTGCAAATAAAGCCTCATCGCCCTTCACAGAAATCGAAGTCATCTGCTCTAATGAAAATGAACACAGAGAGCGCGTCGAAAAAAGGCAAACGGATATTCCTAACCTTTTACTTCCGTCGTGGGAAAGTGTGACTTCAAGGGATTATCATTTGTGGAAAACAGTACGTATTGTCATCGATACA
The DNA here is from genome assembly GCF_018101025.1 of Pseudoalteromonas sp. MMG006. Lineage (NCBI taxonomy): Bacteria > Pseudomonadati > Pseudomonadota > Gammaproteobacteria > Alteromonadales > Pseudoalteromonadaceae > Pseudoalteromonas > Pseudoalteromonas sp. MMG006. Next base: position 11,998 of record NZ_JAGJEJ010000005.1, on the reverse strand, counting down.
GCGGGAAAAACGCCGGAACAAAGTAAAAAAGAGCTGAGTGAGTTTCTTCGTAGAAGCAATGAAACATAACAACTCAATAAACTCACTTACTTCGTTCGCTGGGACACATACACGCAGGGCGGCTTTGCCATTATGCCCTACGTGCCTGCGCCCGTTATTGAAAAGTTATGCGTACAAGGAGTGTTATGAAGCGTTCAGTCGAAATTACGGACAATAGTTTTTTTTCAATATTTTCCGATGCTGTTTTACTTTATGATCTTGCTTCATCGGAAAGTAATGAGCATGTTCGTAGAACTTTATCTACATCTTCCATTTTGTCTGTAAATTATGCATTGGACGCTGCTGCAAATTCTTTTCTAAAATCTATTGATATAAACTCCAAAATTAGTGCTCAAGTGGATAGATTTTCAACACTAGATAAATTTGATTTTATTCTTCAGTGGCACAAAGGTATTTCTTTGCCGCGAGGTGATAGTGAAACACAAATAGTAAAAAAGTTAATTGAGCAACGTAATCAATTAGTACACCCAAAAGTAAAAGTAATAAAACAAGATGTAGTAACCTCGCCAGGTGATGATGCTGTCGCTTATTACCATAAAGCAGATGACTCTGATTCTACTGAAAAGTGTAAGATTACAAAAATGTCGCTGAACTCATCGAATTACTGCCCAGAAGATTCTCTAATTGCATTAAAGTCTCTTGTTAATTTTTTAAATAAACTCGTAGAGAATTGGTGGGGAATAGATGTTCCAACTTCGGAAATTTTGTTAATGAAATCTTGGACTGGCTCTATTCAAGCAAATCCTATTATGTATGATCAAAATGAACTCAAAGTCGTATTAAAACACAACGATACTTTGAATATTAGGTTTGCAGGTTTATATGGCATACTCGAAGAGTACGCATAACAAGAGAATTAAGCAGGATTAAATACAGCGGGCTGTCCGCTTCGCTCCATTTTAGCCCACTATATTTAGCCTCTTATTTAGGCGTTGGTATGACTCCCACTATCAAGTTAAGCACACTGATCCTTGCTTCACTTTTTAAGCCATAATTACTTTGGCTCGAATTAGAGCGAGTTAATACATAGGATGAAGCAAGTAATGTCGTCGGTTATCTTGCTGATATGACTACAGGCGTCCTGCCTTTCGTGAATCAGCTACGCTGTTCAAAATTGTTCCTGACAATTTTGTCGTTGGTTATTACTATTTCTAGTAACAGAGCGACCTTACTTAGTTCGCCCCGTGGCGTTCACCGATGGCACCTGTCTTCAGTCTATGTTCGTGGTTCAATGAAGCGTTAGCTGCATTGCCATCCTAACGCCGTCGGTGGTTGTGCCACTCCCGATGCTTGATCCTATGCATTAACTCTAATTCGTTTATCATGCAGGTACTCTTGCCAATCTAAGTTTTGTATTTACTGGCGTTAGTACCACTTCTTTTGCAATTGCCCATATGTATGCAATCATTTCTCGGGCAATGGCGGTGACAACCAGGTTGTAATGTTTCCCTTTGGCTATCATTTTTTTATAGCACTTGCAGAGCCTAAGTTGTGCTTTCCACGCAATATCAATAATGTCCTTTGGTAAACCTTCTTGTCGTTTTTGCATATCTGTCGATATATTTGCCGCATACCGATAAGTGTGTGTGCCTTCAACTAGAAGGCGCCTCGCTAGGCCGTTTCCGAATTTTGTGATGGCGCCAATATGGCGTTTGCCACCACTCGAGTGCTTACTAGGTACAAGTCCAAGATAACTCATTAATTTGCGGGGGGGGGTCGAAGCGCGATAAATCGCCAAGCTCAGCAACAACGCCGGTGGCGACCAACAAACGAACGCCACGCATAGCTTGTATTGCTTTTACTACAGGATAATAACGCCACTGGTGAACATGGTGTGTTAGCTCATTGTCTAGCCGTTCAAGTCGGCTTATTCGTTCATTAATTGTGTGTAAAAACTCTTGTAAGACGATGTGCTGCGCGGGATGTGGCAACACAAGCTCAGTGAGCCAACGTAAATGTTTTTGTGACCAATTTGCAGTGCCTCTTTAATTAATATTATTGCGAAGCAGCAGTGCCATTTAATTGATATTTAGCATCTTTTAAATCCTTCATTGCCACTTCGCGCGCACGAGATAAATCGCGTACGGCTTCATCTTCAGGCTCGGGAACATAGATAGGTGTTAAATCTTCAGACTTAAGTAATTTAGCAAGCTTAAGGGCATCACGTTTATCGGTTTTAATCTTCTCGCCTGGTTTTTTAGGAATAAGAGACGGTGCAACCACATAACAGCAATGGCCAAGGCTTGTGATTAATCGGTAAATCCAATAACCACATGGGCCAGCTTCATAAACACAGTGTAGCGTTGCGCCAGGGTCTTTAGATTCAAACTGACGAACAAGCTTTTGAACGGCCACTTTGGAAGACGAAACTCGGCCAAGATGAACGGGTTTCGCACCTCTATGTTCTTCAATATAGGCGACTTCATTGAATTCTTTATGTGTATCAAGACCGATAAAAAGTATGCTATGTTTATTCATTTTAGCCTCTGCTGTTTAGCTAATTGACAAACTAAGTATGGCTCTGGCTTAGAATTAAGCTAACCCACGAAAAGCGGAGGCTAACACCGTGTGGGAGTCATTATGTCTAAATGGCCTCAATCAGTCCCAATTTGAGCTGAATACGTGTCGAAAATATTCAATACTAGGCTTAAGACATAAGCTATCTTTGCTCCAATAACTATTGAGGAGATAAGATATGACTTTACGTGCAAACTACTTGGATCTCGCATCCAAAGCAATGCAGATTCTCATGAATCAGGAAAGCTATTTACGTGAGCAATTTAGCGTTTCAGAAACAGTGACAACTCAGGTTTGGGAATTGGTTAAACTGAGAGTGTCCCAGATCAACCAGTGTGCTTTCTGTATCGATATGCACAGCAAAGATGCGCTGAGTCAGGGTGAAACTCTGGAACGTATACTTGGCTTAAGCGCATGGCGTGATATGCCCCTGTACTCAGAGATAGAACTCGTAGCACTAGATTGGGCAGAGTATTTGACCGCAGGTAAACCAGCGGACGATGAAAACTATAAGAAAGTGGTACAGGTATTAGGTGAACAAACCGTTGTTGATTTAACCATTGCAATTAATGCAATCAACAGCTGGAACCGAATTGCCAAAACATTTAAACCAGAGGTGGGCAGCTATAAACCACAATAAATCACTTAAACAAGCATTCAACTTTCTGCTGTCTCAACCATCGGGACAACTGTCTGCGTTTGTACAAGGAATATGGTCAGCATCTGTACTTAAATCGGATTCGGTAATGAGGCCACTGTATTCTGATGCGGGCAGTGGCATTATTTTTAATCTTGTTGGTGACGTGAAGATTGGGAATGAAGTGCTGCCGGAAGGTGTCATCATGCTTCCGATAAATAAACAGACGGAAAACATTGTTCTGGCTTCTGGGGCGCAACTTGCAGGCATCCGCTTCCATCCGGCAATGGGTTATGGTGTATTGGGGCAGCACTATGATAAGCCAACGTTATTAATTCCAGAACAAGATCAACTGTATAGCCTCTACCAGATTTATTCTGACCTTCGGATGCAAAAAAACAAGGAAGGGCAGGTTGAAGCTCTGTATATGTGGGCAGAAACTAATCTGGGTTTTACCAATGTGATCCCAGACTCTCTGGAAAAAGCATTGGATTGTATAGCGCAAGACGAAGCACCGGGGCAACTCAGCGAAAGTATTGAGTTGAGCCAGCGACAAATCGAGCGAATTTTTAAACATTGGCTGGGAATGACACCCAAACATTATCAGCGCATTTTAAGGGTTAAAAATGCAATCCGTTTTTTAAGGTTGCATACAAACGTAAATCTGGCGGATGTTTCTCAACAATTCGGATTCAGTGATCAAGCTCATATGACACGAGAGTTTCGTACTATTGCATGTATAACACCAGGGGAAGTATAAGAATCACTGGCTTTCGGATATTAGTTCAATCGATAAACGTTCTGTAGTTAGCCTAATAAACTTAAGCCCGAGCCAAGGCTCATTTAACAAGTCAAAGCACTCGGCCGCATAAAAGCTGCGCCGGTGTTTGAGGCGTTGAGGCTGTAGAGTTACTTTTTAGGTACTTATTCAACTATTTTTGGTTGATTGCTTTTTAACCTTGAACCCATTCGTTCGCTCGGTAAACTGTCATAGCACTTTCTTTGGCTGAGAAGTCAAGCCTGACTTATCCGGTCAAAATAAATTAATTCCTATTAATTTCGCTGAGCAAATTTTGCGAGGCACTTTTGAGTATGCCCTTTGCTATATCGGCGAAAATAAACTCGATTTATCGGGATTTGACGCGTGGTACAACAATGACAAAACGGGTGCGGCGGCGTATCCGCCCTCGGTAATGTTAAAGATTATTTTACTGGGCTATGCACATGGGTTTATCAGTAGCCGTCGGATTGCAAAAGCTTGCGAGCGTAATATTTTATTTATGAGTGTGTCGGGTAATATCCAGCCGCATTACACATCAATAGCGGGCTTCGTGGCTAAAATGCATGAACAGATTGAACCACTTTTTACGCAAGTGCTGATGATATGTGATGAAGAAGGCTTGATAGGCCGCAATATGTTTGCCATTGATGGGTGTAAATTAAAGTCCAATGCGAGTAAAGAGTGGAGCGGCACATTCGATGAGTTAGTCCGTAAAAAAGCAAAACTAGAACGTGCAAGTAAACGCATTATTGCACGCCACCAATCACACGATAGCCTGAGCAAAGAGCTTATAACACACGATTTAAGACAAAAAGGAAAGCTGGGAAGTCCAAGCTCGATAAAAGGCAGATAAAATCACCGTATTCTTAGCAACGCCGTGATGGGTAATCACACCCATTCAGTGCTGTACATAGATGATAAAATAGTAAACAGGCTTAATGATATAGTGATAGTTATTATCTGGCACATACTCTGTACAAGGTGAGAAGTTAAGTAAAGTTGAAATCATCTTCCTCAATCAATACCGTGAAAGCTTGTTCGATTTCAATTCGTTTAATATTTTAATAAAGTGTTAGTTGTAGCTTAAAACAGCTTCGCCTCAATACCGATGAAATATCGCTATTGAGGCAAGAAATCCCTATGCTATATTTTACAGTGCATCACGCCATGTTAAAACGGCTTTTTGAGATTTAACATCCACCCACACATCAACATATTCATAGGAACGAGTAAATATATAATTGTTTTTTACGGGCGCTCCTAAAGGCTCTCCAAGAGGTCGGTTAAATTCAGGAATATAACTTGTGTCCCATATATTTTCCGCTGCAGGAGTGGCATTAACACCAAGCTGATAACTAAAGAAGGCATTCTCTTCTGCAATAATCAAGAAGATAGCTAATGGGAAATCTACATGTTTTGCCATATATTTTTGCTTTTCTTCATAAGTGTCAGGTACTGGTTCATCGGTATCTGGGTTGGTTTGGAAATTAATAATCTTTCCTTGTGCCAATGCTTCACGCATTAGTTGCATGGATAAACTAATAGCGTCTGCGGTGGTTTGCGACGGGAAGTCATAGTCTAGTGTATAGTCCCAGCGCTCTAAATACGAGCCATCGAGAATTTCCATAAAAGCTCGGCTTGCATTATGACGTTCACCACGCAAGTTATTGCCAATTAATATTTTGTCTTCAGGCAAACTTTCCCAAAGTTGACTGATCATACGCACATAATCACTTACTGGCTCTTTGTTTACAAACAGTGTATCCACAGCTGCTTTTGGCATTTTATCAATAAAAACACCATCAATGTTGTCATCTGAAGCAACTTCAACAGGAAAATTAACCCACCAATCTCTTAGCTCTTTATTGTTTTCGTCATACCAATAATAGAGATCTTTAAATAGGTAAAGCTCACTATTTTCTAATAATTTACTCCAAGATAGTTTATTTTCTTCATAGTTATTATCACTACTATAACCAGTGTAATGAATTTGCGTGTTCCAATAAAATAAGGTTTTGATATTAGGATTAAGTTGCTTTAAGCGTGCGGCTGTATCTTTTATGCCTTCGTCAACACTATTAAATCCTGCCTTATTTGCTTTTTCTAACATAACTAGTTGGTAATGATCGGCAATCGATGCAATTTGTTCATCGGTATAAGGCGCATGATTACGTACAGCTAACCAACGCGGTACGGTGTCCCACGAGAAATTAGGGAATAATGCTTGTCGGGATTTTTTTTCAGCGGGATAAACTTCACTGTATGTAGGCCCAGTCCCATGCAAAGATAAATCTGACGCTTCCCATACCGGAGTACTTGTAGGGTTATTGATAGAAAGTGAAAATTGCATTTCTGCAACACCCCAGGAGCGGCTATCGAATGCATCGCCTGCACCGGTGATAACAAACTCGTCAACGGTATCAAAATGAATATCTGATGTAGGCGTATTAAAAGATTGCGGATTGAGCCCAGTGCCTTTTCCTAGCATATATTGGTGGGCGTAACCACCATTTGTTTCTAAAAGCTGTACGAAGTTAAAACCATTAAAATGTGCTTGGTAGTCATCTACCTTTACTTCGAGATTACTAATTGTAACTCGCAAACTTTGGCCTTCACCTTGTCCTTCGCTGCTATCATTGGCGATATCCCATACGCTTTGCTCTGTATTATCAGGATTAATCCAAACATTAACTTCATCGGAAGTACCTAAACGCGTCATCGACGCTTCAACATTAGTACTACTGTTAGTAAAGGTACTGTCACTAAACCCTTCAACATTCACATTAAACGATAACGTGTCATTTATGCCGTCATGGTCGAAGTCATCGCCTGTCCATTGAATGCTATAAACAAGTGTGTGATCAATGCGAGTAATAGAGCAACTAAGCTCACTCATACTTTGATTAGCTATAATACTGCCGTTATTAATCTTTAATGCTTGGTGATTACCACCATGACAAGCTTGTGCACTAAAAGAAAACCATGCTTCACTTTGATAACTGTTGTTATTTTCTTTGTTTGGCGTTATGGCATGATTATTCCAAGTTGTGATGGCGCTCAGCAGCATTAATAACCTGCAAAAGCGTGTTTGTAGCTTCATTGTATTATCCTTTTTGAAATTTTAACTCTTACTTTTCTTATCTTGTAAAAATGTTTACATTCGCAGCTTTGATACATAAAAATAATATTTAAAGTGCTCTCAACCCTATTTTTCACAGTGAAATAATCTAAGCCTTTCATTTGAATAGCCGATAACGGGAAGGAGTAAATAACTATTTTTATATTTGCTTAGTACTATTTTTTTAACGTAGAGATGGTTTTTATTCCTTACTTTGGACCTGATTAAGGTAATGAAAAGGTATAGCGAAGTAGACTACTTGTATTCACTTGTTAGAGTGAAGACTTAAACAAAAAGCCACTTTTCTATAATAAATTTGCTCTTAAATAATGGTGTTTACTGTAAGGTTTGGCATAGACAGTAATTCAAAATTTATAGATATAAGTCAACTTTTTAGCGTAGTGATGGCTATACACATACTTTTGACCAAACCACAATTGAACGGGATCTACTACTATCAAATATCAAGTGTAAGCAACTTCACAATCACTCACACTTGTTAATTTTTATTATCAATTAATACGATAATTTAAACTTTAATCTAGTTCTTTAAATACCCATTGTTGGTTTTGATTTGTATCTCTCGCTTTCCATAAATAAATGTTTTGGCCATCATTGCCAGTATTGTTTCCGTCAATAGCATAAAGAGGGGCGTTTCGCTTAGTTAGGTGGTATGTATTTGCTTTTACATATACTTTTTTCCAATGCTGATTCTGGTTGTTGTCTTCGCACTGCCATAAATAGATGTTTTGTCCATTGTCTGCTCCATTACCTCCATCTAGGCAATAGCCAGTTTTATATTTTTGGTATGAATAGTAGCCATTACCGCGATCAATTTCGTACCATTTTTGGTTGTTATTTGTAGTTCGGCTAGACCAAAGGTATACATTTTGACCATTTTCAGAGTCGTTGTTTCCGTCAATAGCAAATTCAGAGGCATTAAACTTTGTAATATGGAACAATTTAGAAGGGGAAGGATCAACTACCGAATAACCGTCAGTGCCGTTGTACCAGGTCATGTTGTCATAATAGATGATCCGTTCTTCATTATTTCTATATTCGTCAACAGCGTAGTTATATTGACCAAACTTTAACTCAACATATGTGTCGTCATATTGACTATCATTATGATTAAAGTTACCAAAGCCAAAATTGATATTGTAATGTCCGTACTTTAGTACGTTATCAACCCATATCTCAATCTTACCGGTATTATTAGCAGACAAAATGTAATGAATAATGATTTGGTGATCTTCCCCTTTTGTAAAATTCGCTTCAACAACTCTTTGGACTTGTGAACTTGTGTTATTGGCACTACGGCGAACAAAAGTCAGGTCTCCTTGTTCATATTTAAGCATACCTGCCCATGTAAATATGTCTGAATTGTCCACAAACTGAAAAATTTGAGCGATACCTGATTCAGTATCAGTAGTATGATTTTCTTCAATATTTATTGTGAATCCAAGCCATGTTTCTTTGGTGGATTTAAAGTCATCTAAGGGAGCACAAGCTTCAGTTCCTTTTGAGGTCCTTGTTCCATCATAGCCCTTTTCATACCAATGAGTAATTACGCGGCCGCTCTCAACTCGAGTGAAATTAGGCGCTTTTGAGGTGCATTCAAAATAAGATCCTAGTGTTCCGTCGTTAAAATCGTGGCTGAGTGAATCATTTGCATACACATTGTTAAATACAAATAAACCTAAAATAATTATTTTTATTTTGAAAGTTAAAAATGACATTGCTTTTCCTTTTTTTATATTCCAATTCAATAGGTTATCGTTACATTTAATCTTTGCCGCAAAGCGTCAAGAATATGAATTAAAAGCCTTTTTATATTTAATGAGATTAAATTAATTTTAATCATAGCGTTATATAAACAAATTGAATTTTGACGACTTTTTAAGTTGTGGTTACAAACCGCTTAGTGATGAGCTGTATAAATAGGTCGCTTATAGCTAGGCGGTAACTTGTTTTTATTATCCATAGAGGGATTTAAATTTACTATAAAACTGATAGTTAGAGTCTGATGTGATTGTCTAATCAAAAGACAGAAACTAAAGACTAATAGCACTAAAACAAACTAAGGATTTGTTAATAGTTTGTGGTTATGGGTTTTATTTTGTAAATCAATTGGTGTTACTTAGTAAGATTAACAATTTACAAATCCCGATTACAGAAACTAAAAAAGGATTTTGAACTGTTTTTAATATCTGTCAACTATTGAGATACCGAGTCGCAAATTTGATCTAGCCTTTAATAAATAAAAATGACGAACAAAGTATAAATTAGGATTTTTAATACTAATATTTTTCACTTTAGTAAAGAGTATTAAGTTTTTTTACAATACTAATTGTTAATTAGTAGTAACTGGATGCATTATTTTTTATATTACTCGCTAAAAACCAATGCTATATAACTATAAAAATCTAATTCACTAGTAATAATTGACCTATTATAGGAACTCCGCTATCCTCTTTCGCTTAATAAATCTGCAGTTGTTTAAGATTTGTTAAAAGCTAAATATTTTAACTAGGTAAGAGCATAAATGTTGCTCTATAAGTTAATTGAAAACCAACTCAGCGGTTAGCTAATAGAATGATTAATGTTCTTAGTTTGAGTCTTTGTGTTGATGTTTGCTTATATGGTAGAGCGCTTAGCCTCTTTTAAATTTAATTACTATGAGAGTGATATAGAAAATATGAACGTATATAAGCGTAAAATGAAACTGAAGTTTAAAAAGACGTTAATTGCAACAGTAATGTCGACATTAAGCACACTTAGTGTCGCTGGCACTCCTTTAAATAACGATGACTGGTTACACGTTGAAGGTAATCAAATAGTTGATACTAATGGGAATTCAGTATGGTTAACCGGTGCTAATTGGTTTGGTTTTAATGCTACAGAGCGTGTTTTTCATGGTTTATGGTCTGTTAATTTAGAGTCAACACTTGATAGCATTGCAGCTCGCGGTATTAATATTCTGCGTGTTCCTATTTCAACAGAGCTACTTAAAGAATGGCAAAATGGTATTTACAAACGTGTTAGTGTAAATACTGCTGCCAACCCAGATTTAGTGGGGGCTACTTCGCTTGAAGTGTTTGATGCCTTTTTAGCGCACTCAAAAAAAATAGGTATTAAAGTATTACTTGACGTACACAGTGCTGAGGCTGATAACTCAGGTCATATCGAAAAAATGTGGTACAAAGGTGATATAACTTCAGAAGACTTTTATTCTGCCTGGGAGTGGGTTGCAGCTCGTTATGCAAATGACGATACGATTATTGCATTTGACTTAGAAAACGAACCACATGGTAAGCCATGGGCAGACAACGATTTTGCAAAGTGGGATAATTCTACAGACGAAAATAACTGGAAATATGCATGTGAAACAGCTGCTAACCGAGTTTTAGATGCAAACCCTAATATGCTAATTACGTGTGAAGGTATCGAGTCCTTCCCTGTTGATGGTATTACTTGGACAAGCAAAGATAAAAACGATTACCACAATAACTGGTGGGGCGGTAACTTACGTGGTGTTAAAGATTTTCCTATTGATTTAGGTGAGCGCCAATCACAGTTTATGTATTCACCACATGATTACGGTCCTTTAGTATTTGCCCAGGGTTGGTTTTATGAAGGGTTCGATAAAGAAACGCTTTATAAAGATGTTTGGAAAGACAATTGGATGTTCATTCATGAAGAAAATATTTCACCTTTACTTATTGGCGAGTGGGGTGGATTTATGGATGGTGGTGATAATGAAGCATGGATGTATGCAATACGAGACCTGATCACTGAAAATAAATTACACCACACTTTTTGGTGCATAAATCCTAACTCAGGTGATACCGGTGGTTTGTTAAATAATGATTGGGTTACGTGGGATGAAGAAAAATACGACTTATTCAAACCTTCACTTTGGACAAATAATGAAGGTAAGTTCGTTAGTTTAGATCACCAAGTAGCCTTAGGTAGTGACGAAACCGGTGTTAGCCTTAACGAATACTTTGCTGATTTAACGCCCTCGGTTAACATAACGTCACCAGTTGAAGGTTCAGTTGTACTTACAGGCAGTGATATAAACTTATTTTATTCATTAAGCCAAATAAACTCAGTAAACGTGTACGTTAATAGTGTACTTGTTGAGCAACAAGCTGAAACGTCGGGTACTGCTGTTTTTAAAGCGCCAATAGAAGAAGGTGACTTTGTAGTTAACCTTGTTGGTGTTGATGAAACAGGTAATGAACTGGCTATCACGGACGAAATTACACTCACGGCAGTTAATGAAATCGTACTTGAACCAAAAATTTCGGTATCAGCGCCATTAAGCGATTCCAGTGTTGAAACTAACAGTGAAATTAATGTAAGTGTTGATTTAACTGATGCCACTGGATTTGAAGTGACCTTTAATGGTTTAACGAGTTTATTCTCTGGTAGCACAGGTGTTATTACAGCGCCAACTGAGCCTGGTGTATATACTCTTACTGTTACTGCTCTTGATAAGAGTAACAAACCACTTAATGCCAGCGACTCTATTGACTTAATTGTAACGGCACCTGTTATCGAGCCTAGTGAATTAACATGTTCTGTTGGTGAAATTAACGCGTGGGACTCTGGCTTTACTATTAGCAATATTGCTGTAAAAAATAACGGTAGTGAAGCCGTAAATACATGGTCTGTTGAATTGAAATTTAACAGTGCTGTAGATTTCGTTTCTGGCTGGAGCGGTCACTTTGAAGGTGCGAATAGCACGTTTACAGTTACAAACTTAGATTACAACGGTATGTTGGCTGCAGGTCAAACAACTATCTTTGGTATGCAAGCAAGTTACAGTGGTGAATTGTTAGCACCAACCTGTACAGTAAACTAAAATACTTCGTTTGTA